>CAYOQB010000018.1:0-38792 GCA_964406035.1 uncultured Solibacteraceae bacterium
TCGAGCAGGAGAACCCCGACCCGCGCAACGACGAGACCAGCTACAACCTGCGCGCCTATTTCGACCGCATGGACGACGCCAAGCTGCAGCAGTATCGGCCGGAGTGGAGCGACGAGCAGGTGGTGGAGTGGTGCGGCGACTTCACTGAGGACGGCGGCCTGCTGATCGCCTGCTCCGAACGCGAGGTGGACGTTCACGAGTTCCGCCGCGTGCTGCATCAGTGCATCGAGTACCGGAATCGGGTCCGGCCGGCGCTGCTGGCCAAGTAGCCGCCGAGCCTAGTGGCTCATCGCATAGATCACGTAATTCACTCCCATGCGATACGCCATGGACGCGTACGCTTCCGGGTAATACGCGTCATCCGCGTATTCCCACGCGTCGCCAAGATCCATGTTGAAACAGATCGCCACCTTCACGCGGCCTTTATCGTCCACGATCGCCCGCCAGTGCGGGTCCACTCCGCCGCGCTCCACCTGGTTTCCGTAGACGACGTTGTAACCGGGAACCCGCACGCGCCGCGAGAGGTCGTACACCGTCTGGAACATGGGGTGGCTGTCCGGAATCTCGATGACGTCATGCCCGGGAAGAATACGCGACATCCCGGCCATGAACTCCGCCCACTCGCGCTCACCGTGGAAATCGTCCACCATCAGGAAGCCGCCGCGATCAAAGTATGTCTTCAGCCGCGCGATCTGCGGCTCGCTCAACACCCAGTCGGAAATGGACACCGCATAGAGCCAGGGCCACTCGAAGATCTCGTCGCTGTCGATGTCGACGATGTGCTCCACGGAGCGCGTGTCGACGCGGGTGAGGCGGCGCATGCCCTCGGCGAACAGGCGGTCGGCGCGGTTGGCGTCGATGCCCCAGCGCTGGTAGAAGCCACCGCGGCGGTAGGAACGGAAGCGCAGCCGGGCGAACGCGAATTCTTTCTCCTCGAACGCGTCCGGCGGATCATCCGCCGGGGTCTGCATTTCGTGTTCGTACATGGCCCAGCGCCGGCCGCCGGTTCGCGTCTGGGCGGCGCAAACCACCGCGATGCCCACCAGGAGCAGCCCCAGCCATACGACCCACAACCTGCCAGCGGGCATAGCTAGATGATAGCTCCCGCCGAGTGGAACGGCGGACGCGCACATTTGGAAATCCCCGAGCCGGAAGAAACCCTTTGGGGGTATAATCGTACCCATAATGGGTAGCTCGATCGGAGAGGCGCTGTTTGGGGTCGCCCGGCGTTCGGTCCTGGCGCTGCTTTACGGAAACCCTGGCGAGAGATTCTACCAGCGGCGCGTCATCCAGTCGCTCAGGCTTGGATCCGGAGCGATCCAGCGCGAGCTGCTGAACCTCACCGCGGCGGGCATTCTGCGCCGCACGGTTGACGGCCGGCAAACCTACTATCAGGCAAACCTGGACTGCCCCATCGCCGGCGAGTTGCAGAGTTTGGTGAGGAAAGCCTTCGGCGCGCCAAGTATTCTGAAAGACGCATTGGCGCCCCTGAGCAATCGAATTCATTCCGCATTTGTCTTCGGGTCCATCGCCGCGGGAACCGAGTCACCCGGCTCCGATATCGATCTAATGGTGGTGGGAGACGTGTCTCTGCTGGAAGTTGTCACGGCCCTGCGCGCCGCGCAGCGTGAGCTCGCCCGTGAAGTCAATCCGGTGGTTTACCCGATCGCCGAGTTCCGTCGTAAACTTGTGCAGGGTCAATCTTTCCTGGCGCGAGTAATGAAAGGCCCGAAGCTTTTTCTCATTGGCGATGAGCAGCACCTTGGAGCAATGGCTCAGGAACGGATGGCTGCGGGAGCACCAGACCAACCCCGCGGAAGTCGCCGCTCTCGTCGGGGTGGCCGATCGTGACCTCGCTTCCTGCAGGACTGCGGGACTGCATACCGATTGGCAATTCACCATCGCTTATAACGCGGCGCTTCGGCTCGCAACCGTAGCGTTGGCCATCCGCGGATACAAAGCGGAACGCGGCAATCACCACTATCGTGTCATCGGCACGCTTCCTTACACCCTTCGTCTCGATGACAGCAGCGTGACGCTGTTCGACCTATTCCGCAAAAAGAGGAACATCTCCGACTATGAGCAGGCCGGCACGCTGAGCGAGAGGGACGCGCAAGATATGCGGCGCATTGCCGAGAACCTACGCAAGCGGCTTGCGGAGTGGATCTGCCAGGAGCATCCCGCGTTTAGGGACGCAGTTTAAGCGGTCTCGACTCCCGCCGCTCCCTCCAGCCCACGCTCGGCGATTTCCATCTGCCGGATCTGATACTTCTGCACCTTCCCGCTCACCGTCATCGGAAATGCCTCGACGAACCGCACATACTGCGGGATTTTGAAGTGCGCGATCCGCCCTTTGCAGAACTCCCGGATCTCGTCTTCGGTCGCGCTCTCGCCGGCCTTCAGCTTCACCCATGCCAGCACCGTCTCGCCGAGCTTCAAATCCGGCAGTCCCACCACCTGCACATCGGCCACCTTGGGGTGCGTGTACAGGAACTCCTCCACCTCGCGCGGATAGATGTTCTCGCCTCCGCGAATGATCATGTCGCGGGCGCGGCCGGTGATCCGGAAGTAGCCGTCCGGGCGCATCAGCGCCAGATCTCCGGTATGCAGCCAGCCTTCCGCATCGATCGCGCGGGCGGTCCCTTCCGCATCGCCGTCGTAGCCCGCCATCACCTGGTAGCCCCGCGTGCAAAGCTCGCCCTGCTCGCCCACTGCCACCGTCTCACCCGCCGTGTTGACGATCTTCACCTCCGTCTCCGGCATCGCGCGGCCCACCGTCGACACCCGGATCTCCAGCGGATCGTCCACGCCCGAAGCGGTGACCACCGGCGAAGCCTCCGTCTGCCCGTACATGATCGTCATCTGCGGGCAGTCCATGTCCCGGATCACGCGCTTCATCACTTCAATCGGACAGGGCGAGCCCGCCATCACGCCCGTGCGCAGGCTGCGAAACTGAAACTCGCCGAACCGCGGGTGATCCAGCATCGCGATGAACATGGTGGGGACGCCGTAAATGGAAGTCGCGCGGTGCTCGTGCAGGGCCTGCAAAGTGGCCAGCGGGTCGAAGGACGGAGCGGGCAAAATCATGGCGGCGCCGCTCGTCGCCGAGGCCATGGTGCCGATCACGCAGCCGAAGCAGTGATACATGGGGACCGGAACCACCATGCGGTCCTTCTCGCTGTACTTCAGATTGCGTCCGATCAGATAGCCGTTATTCACCAGGTTGCGGTGCGTCAGCAGGACACCCTTCGGCGATCCGGTGGTTCCCGACGTGTATTGGATGTTCACCACCGCCTTGGGATCGCGCGGCGTCAGCCCGGGATCCGCCTTCTGCGACAGAAACTTGTTCCACGACGGCTCGCCGAAGTAGATGGCGTGCCGCAGAGGCAGGTCTTCTCCGGCGCGCGCTTCTTCCAGAATCGCGCCGTAGTCGGACCGGGCATCCTTGCGGTTCAGAAAAATCGCCTTCATGCGCGACTTGCCCAGGATGAAGCGAAGTTCGGCGGCGCGGTAGGCGGGATTCACGTTCACCAGCACGATGCCGGCTCGCGCGGCGGCATACTGCAGCAGAACCCATTCAACACAGTTCGTCGCCCAGACGCCGATCCGGTCCCCCGGTTTCAAACCGAGGCCGCGCAGCGACTGCGCCACGTGCCGGACCTCGCCCGCGAGTTCCTCCCAGGTCAGCCGGACGTTCTGATGCCGCACAATCAGCGCGAGGTTCGACGCGAACTTCTTGGAGGTCGCCTCCAGCACCTGCGGGATGGTCTTCTCCAGCAGCGGCACGGAGGGGCCGCGCGTGTAGCTTTCCGTATGCGGGGTCATGCGCAGCCGATTCTACCTGAATCGCGCAGCGCGCAAAAGCAAGAAAGCCGGACCCGAAGGCCCGGCTTTCTTATCGATTCGAACTACGCTTACCAGCGCGGCTCGCGCCGGCCGCGACCGCCGCCAAAACCGCCGCCGCCACCGCCGCGGTTGCCGCCGCGGCCGCCGCCGAATCCACCGCCGCCGCCATTGGCAGGCTTCGGACGGGCTTCGTTGACGTTCATGGTGCGGCCGTTCAGCGTGTAACCGTTCAGCGCTTCAATCGCGGCATCCGCTTCCGCGTTTACCGGCATTTCGACGAACGCGAAACCGCGGCTCTGGCCGGTGTCGCGATCCATCACAACATGCACGCGCTCAACAGCGCCGTAGGACGAGAACAGGTTCATCAGATCCTGCTCCGACGTCTCGTACTTCAAATTTCCAACAAAAATATTCTTCAACTGCCTATCCTCTTGGTGGAGCCAATTTATCGAAAGCAGTCACCAACTCCAACACAGAGGATGGCGAAACGCGCTTCGGACAGCACCGGGGGAAACGAACGCCGCCGGGTGCTCACACACAACCAAATTGTATCATGGGCCGTTTCGGCGTACCGTACCGTAAATCCGGGACCCCGTTCAGTCACGCGGCGGCCGCGAGGACTTCGGCGGGGTGGGGCTTGCCGCGCCGGGCGAAGCGGATTTTGCCGTCGGGCCCGATGAGGTACACGGTTCGCTTCACGATTAGCCCGCGAGTGTTGTATAAGTTCCCTATTTTCTGATGTTTGTCTACCAGCAGCGGAAACGGCAACCGGCGGTTTCCGATGAACCGGCCGTGGCTCTCCGCGCCCTGAGAGTTAATGCCGTAGACCACCGCGTTGTGCTTTTGCACCTCGTCCCAGGAGTCACGGAACTCGCACAACTGGCGGGTGCAGACCGGCGTCTCGTCCCCCGGATAGAACACCAGGATCACGTTGCGGCCGCGCAGGTCCGACAGCCGCACCACATTCCCCTTTTCGTCGGGCAGCGCGAACTCGGGGGCCTGGGCGCCCACCGGCAAGGGATCGGAGATAAGCCAGGAAAGCATTGGTCCACCAGAATGCGGCATTCCGGGCGCGGCCGCAAGTCCGCTTTGTTTTCAGGGCCTTGCTGAAACCGGGCGCGAGCGGTAAGCGTCGCACAAGGGTTGCTATACTAGAGGATTCGCTCCACACTTATCATGCGGCAGTACTTAGCTTTGAGTTTCGCGATGGCGGCCGGCCTTGCCTCCGCCCAGAACTTCCGGACCGGCCAGGCGGCGCGGCTGGTGATCGGGCAGGAGACCTTCACCGCGCTGCGGCAAGGCGCTTCCGAATCCCTGGTGGGCGGCGTCGGCGGACTGGCGCTGGTCAACGACACGCTGTTTGTCACCGACGCCAACCGGATTGGCGCGGATCCGATCAACCAGCGGGTCCTGATCTTCCCGAACATTTCGCAGCAGTTCCCCGGACTGCGCGATTCTTACGGGGCGGAGCGCAAGTGCCAGGTCTGCGGCGGCGTCGCAGGCGTCGTGATCGGCCAGACGGACTTTACCAAGCGGGATCCCGCCCGGACCCGCAGCGGCATGCGCCTGCCCACGGCGGTGGCCACCGACGGAGTCATCCTGGCGGTCGCGGACACGCAGAACAATCGGGTGCTGATCTGGAACTCCATCCCCGCTTCGAATGGCGCCCCCGCCGACGTGGTGATCGGGCAAACCGATTTCACCAGCTTCAAGCAACCCCTGGTGGTCGATCAGACCAGCCTGCGCGGGCCGCAGGGCGTGTGGATTCAAGGCACGCGGCTCTTTGTCGCGGATACGCAAAACCACCGCGTGCTGATCTGGAACACCATTCCGACGCGCAACAACCAGCCCGCCGATCTGGTGATCGGCCAGCCGAACTTCACCACCGCCTTCGAGCCTCCGGTGACGTTCACCGGCGTGACGTCCGCCACCGCGGAGAGGCTTCTCGATCCGGTTTCAGTGACCAGCGACGGCACGCGGCTGATCGTGACCGACCTGGGACACAACCGCGTGGTGATCTGGGACTCCATTCCCACCGCGAACGGCGTCCCCGCGAATCGGGTGATCGGGCAGAAGGATTTCACGTCCGCGAGTTCCAATGCGTCCGTCGATTTGTGCGCTTCCAACGGAACGGACGCCCAGAATCAGCCCACCTACCCGCGCCGCTGCGCGGCAACGCTGAATTTCCCGCGCTACGCGCTGAGCGACGGCCGGCGGCTGTTCATCGCCGACGGCGGCAACGATCGCATTCTGGTGTACAACGAAATCCCCAACCAGCCCGGAGCGCGCGCCGATGTCATCCTGGGACAGCCGGACGAATTCGCCAACGTGATCACGGATCAGGGCGGGTTCTTTGAGCCTCCGCCGGCGCAGGGCAGCCCGGATCAGATCCGCACGCCCGCCGCGCTCGCCTGGGACGGGACCACGCTGTACGCCACCGATCCGTTCCAGAGACGCGTGGTGGCCTTCTCCGTCAACGACGGCGAGTTGAAGCCCGACAACATCCGCAACGCGGCATCGCTGCAATACTACGCCAGCGGGTCCATCAGTTTCTCCGGCAACGTCAAGGAGAACGATGAAGCCACCATCAAGGTGAAGGACACCGAATACAAGTACAAGATTGTCAAGGACGACAACTTCGAAAAGGTGATCCGCGCCTTTGTGTCCCTCATCAACACGGGCACAGGCGACCCGAACGTGCTGGCGATCGCCAACGTGCCCCTGCGCGCCATTCAGTTCAGCTCGCGCATCCCGGGTCCCGCGGGCAACGACATCCCGCTGACCGCCTCGGTTTCGAGCGGCGCGGAAATCATTCTGACGGTGAATACCCCGTTTCTCTCCGGCGGGCGCGAGCAGCGTCCCTCCGCGCCGGGCGCGATCATTTCCATTTTCGGAGAGAACTTCACGGACCGCGCGGAGAGCGTGGCGGTCGACGCCACGAGCTGGCCTCTGTCGCTGGCCGGAGTCGAGGTGTACCTGAACGGCTTCCGGCTCCCGCTGCAGTATGCGTCCCCGGGACAGGTGAACGCGCAGATCCTGTTCGACCAGACGGACGTCACCAGCGCCAATCTGTACGTGCGCAGCGTGCGTCCGGACGGCACGGTGACCGTAACCAATCCGGTGGCGGTGCGGCTGGAGATCACCAACCCGGGCCTGTTCGCCACCGGGGATCTCGATCCCCGGCCCGCCATCGCGTTTCACGGCTCCAGTTTCGGCAATACCACGGTTTCCGTGGATGGAACCGTCACCACCGGGAACACGGCGACGGTACGCATCGAGGATCGCGATTACACCTACACGGCGGTGGCCAACGACACGCTGACCATCATTCGCGACAAGCTGGTGGAGCTGATCAACGCCAACGCGGAGGAGAAGCTCACCGCCATTCCCTCGGCGCAGTTCACGCGGATTTTGCTGCGCGCCAAGGTCGCGGGTCCGGATGGCAACGGCATCGCCGTAGCGGTCTCCACCAGCGCCAACGCGAGCGTTGCCTTGTCGGTCACCAAGACCACTACTTCCGGCGCGAACACGGAAGGCGCACCGGTCACCGAGGAGAATCCGGCCGCCCCCGGAGAACTGATCGTGCTGTACGCCTCGGGACTCGGACCAGTGAGTCCGCAGGAAGCCGTGGATGCGGCGCGCGCGGGCGTGGCCTACAACGGTCCGCCGAATACCGCGGCCATTCCCGTGTCGGCGTTCGTCGGCGGCAACTCGGCAACCGTTTTGGGAGCAGGCTTGAAACAAGGCGCGATCGGAATCTATGAAGTGGTTCTGGAACTGCCGTCGGCGCTCGAGACCAATCCGCTGACCGAGATCACCATTTCGCAAGAGTTCAGCGTTTCCAACATCGTCCGCATCCCGGTGACCAAGCCGGAGCCGCCGCCGGCGCCTTAACGCTCGCGCGCCGGGCGCGGCTGCAGCCACCACGGGGTTTCGAGGAACTTGCCGCCGTCGGGCATGTTGTTGTGACCCATGGTCCGGTAGTAGGCCCAAAACGCTTTGTGCAGCTCCGGATCGTAGATCGCGAACGCGCCGGCTGCTTCGTGCTCCTCGAGAAAGCGGGTCATCGCGTGCAGCGGTTCCGGACCTGCCTGCTGGAAAATCACCTTGCCGCCGTACTGGCGATACAGCGCGCGATAGAACTTCCAGGGCGCCACCCACATCTCCGCCATTTGGCGGCTGCCGCGCGGATCCGATCCGAGCAGTGCCTCATGCGCCATGGAAAGCACGCGGCGTTCCTCCTGCAGCTTGGCGCGCTGCGCCGGTGGCGCGGCGGCAATCCGCCGATCCAGATCGAGGAGCCGGGCGGCGTCGCGAACCCGCCGCTCCTGCTCCATGCGCGCGGAGGCTTCCTGAAATGCCTTCAGATCTTCTTCCGTCGGCAGGCAGCCGTTGGCCCGGCAATATTCTTCACGCAGAACGCCCCAGATCCTCCCGGCGAGCTTGCTCGAACGATGCTGCGCGATGCTCCGCGCCAGCGTGGCCGGGTCGCGCTGGAACATTTCCAGGGTGCGAGGGTCGGGGTCCAGGTCGGCCGGCAGAATCGCGGCGCCCCGGATCATCGCCACCGGCTGCTGCGCCAGCAGCACGGCCGGCAGGAGCAGAAACAACTCGCGCATACTCATGTTTCGGCGTCCCCGCCGATTTCCGGTAGAGAATAGGGCTATAATCAGGCTGAGCAGCCCTATGACCCGCCGGGAATTACTGTCTTCGCTTCTGGCAAGCCCGCTGCTTGCGCAACAACCGGGCGCCACGCCGCCAGCCGGCGCGCAGACGCCCCAGCCCGCGCCGATCCGCGTAACCGTAAACGAAGTGATTGTCCCCATTACGGTTACCGATGACAAGGGCCGCTTTGTTTCCGATCTGGACGAAAAGGACTTTCAGGTCTTTGATGAAGGCAAGCCGCAGAGAATCAAGTACTTCTCGCGGGACCGGGGGCAGCCGGTGGTGGTCGGGTTCCTGATCGACAACTCCAACGCCAGCCGCCTGCACTGGAAGACTTATCAGGACGCGGCCATCGAACTGGTGCTCACGCTGCTGCCGGGCGAGCCCAAGTATTCCGGCTACCTGATCGCCTATTCGAACGAAGCCGAGCTGCAGGTGAACACCACCACCGCATCGGACAAGCTTGTGGATAAGCTGCGCAAGATGAAGCCCGGCGGCGGCGCGGCACTGTTTGACGCGATCTACATGGCTTGCACCAGCCGCAACTTGGTGAAGGGCGAGCCCATCGAGCCCCGGCGCATCATCGTTGTCGTCGGCGACGGGCACGACAACGCCAGCAAGAAGACTCTGGATGAAGTCCTGGAGATCGCGCAGCGCAACCTGGTGACTATTTACGGCGTTTCCACCGTCGCCTTCGGGTTCACCAGCGAGGGGGACAAGAACCTGTCGCGGCTGTGCGAGGAAACCGGCGGGCGCGTCGAGTATCCGCTGCAGGGCGTCTACAAGGATGTTTCCGGTTATCTGTCCAAACCGAGCGACGAAGGCAATTACGCGATCAAGGTAGGCACCGGAGGCTACGCTTCGGCGCTGGCTACCGGAATCTTCTCGGCCATCGCCAACGTGGCCGGCGAGGTGACCACGCAGTACATCGTGCGTTACGTTCCGGATGCCGTGGAGAACGACAAGCTGTTCCGCAACATCAATGTAAAGGTGGCGCTGCCGAACGTGAAGGTGCGCGCGCGCAAGGGTTATTACCCCGAAACCCCCTGATCCGAACCGATAAGGCTGACATGGACCCGGTCCCATTCCCGACGGTGCGCCCCGGAATGCTTTCGGTGCTGGAAGCGGACCTGCCGTCGCGCGGGACCGTGCCGATCGGAGTGCTGCTGGAGGATCCGGAAACGGACCGGCTGTATGTGCGGATGCGCCGCGACTTCGGCCGCTGGGCGGAGCCGGATGACGCCGAGGTGCTGGAGCTGATGGCGGAGGATCTGGAATCGGCGGCGCGGGAATGCGGCGCCGCGGCGCTGATTCACCGCTTCGCCGACGGCTGGTCCAATGCGCTACGGATTCGCGACCGGGAAGCGGTGACCGTGCCCGGTTTCGAGCGCGGCGTGGAACAGCTCTACCGGCGTCACGTGCAAAGCGAAATCCGGCCGTACGTCACCCACGTTCCGCGCGTTCCCCTGGCTGTGGCGGCGGGCGCGTTTCTGGACAACGGCGTCATGGAGGTCCAGGAAGCGGAAGCCTGGGAGGAAGTGGAAGGGCGCAAGCTCACCTCGCGGGATTTCGCCGCGCGCATCCATGGCCGTTCGATGGAACCCGAAATCCCGGACGGGAGCGTGTGCCTGTTCCGCCTGGGCGTAGCCGGGTCCCGCGAGGGACGGCTGGTGCTGGTGCGGGAAACGCGGCGGCAGGACGAGGGCGCGTTCACGGTGAAGCGTTATCGCAGCAGCAAGAAACGCAATCCCGACGGATCCTGGTCCCACGAGACGATCCGGCTGGAGCCGCTGAACCCGGAGTTCGACGCCTTCGAACTCGCGCCGGAAGAAGACCGCTATCAGGTGCTGGCGGAGTTTCTGGAAGTACTTTACTAAGCCGCTCAAGAGTCCCGGCGCCGCACCGATAAGAGCAAAACGGTGACACAAGTGAAGCGCCTCTCGAACGCGATGGACCGGCTGGAGCACCTGCCGCCCTTTCCCGAGGTGACCGTGGAACTGATGCGGTTATTGGGGCGGGATTGCGCGGACTTCCGCAAGGTGGCGAGCCTGATCTCACAGGACGCCGCGATGTCGGCGGAGGTTCTGCGAATGGCGAATTCCCCGCTCTACGCGGGCCGCAACGTATCAAACGTGCTCACCGCCATCACGCTGATCGGCGTGGACCGCCTGAGTTCCCTGGTCACCACGCTCAGCCTGCACCGGATGGTGGCTCCGGTGGTGAAACTGCAGGCCTTCCGGCTGGCTTTCCGCCACAACCTCGCCTGCGCCCTGGTGTGCGAGCGTTTTGCCGAATTCCAATGCCTGAGCCCGCAGACCGCTTACACCGCCGGCCTGCTGCATGACCTGGGATCGCTGGCGATGCTGGTCCTGTACCGGGAAGCGTACTCGGCGGCGCTGATGCAAGCCACCTCCGCCCAGGAGTTTGTGGCCGAGGAACGGGAACGTTTCGGGTTCACCCACACCCAGGCCGGCTTCGCCCTGGTCCAGCTCTGGAAGCTGCCTGAATTCCTGGAGATGGTCACGCTGGATCATCACGAGCCGGGACCCGCCACCGGGCTCAGCGGCTTGGTCCGGGTGGCGGTGGCCACCGTCGACGCCCTCGGTTTCGCGCCCTTCGGCGCCAGCGGCCCCTCGGACGGCTGCCCCTTCCTGCCCGGCACGCCGCCCCAAACCGACCCCAACCAGCTCGAAATGTCGCTTACCGAGGGAGTGAACCGCCTGGAACTGGAATTCGCCATGGCCGCCTGACCGGCTATAATCTCTGGGTGCATCCCACCCAGGCGCCTCCGGGCCAGATGCATCCGGATCCGGCCTCGAACCAGCCCGCCAGCACCTCCGGCACCCTGCAGGCCGCGGGCGCACGCAAGGCGCTCGCCGGTTTTCTGATCTCCGGCCTGCTCTTCGCCTTCACCGGCGCGATCCTCCCCGCCTGGGAACATCACCTTACTTCTGAATACCTTACGGTTACCGGCTACTTCCTCAGCGCGATCGCCGGCGTGCTCCTCTCCGCCTTCTTGTCCCCTGTGCTGGTTCGCCGCTTCGGGTCCGGCCGGACCCTTGCCGCAGGCTGCTCCCTGGCCGCCGCCGCCCTGCTGGGACTCGCCGCCGCCACCCCACCCGCGCCCTCCTTGTGGCGGATGGCCGGACTGGCGGCCTTGTGCCTGGGGGCCGACATCCTGCATACGGCGATCTTCCACGCCATCACGCCGATCTATAAGCACGATCCCGCGGCCACGGTGAACCTGGCCGGAATCCTGTTCGGAACCGGCTGCCTGATTGTCGCGGTGCTCATCGCCGGGACCTTCTATATCTACACCGTGCCCAGTATCCTGATCCTGCTGGCGGTGATTCCGGCGATGTTCGCGATCCACTTCGCCCGCGGCCGCTTCGAGCAGCGTCCCATCCCGCGATATTTGAGCATCAAGCAGTTAATCGGCGAGATCCGCTCGCCCGGCTCGGTGCTGCTGAGCATGCTGGTGTTCTTCCAGTTCGGCAACGAGTGGTCCATTGCCGGATGGCTGCCGCTGTATCTGATCCAGCGCCTGGGCATGAGCCCGGCTTCGGCCTTATGGATGCTGGCGTTGTACTTCGTGTCGCTGACCCTGGGGCGGGTCATCGTGCAATCGTTACTGCCGCGATTCAGCCATAGCCGCCTGATGTGGGCGAGCGTGACCTCGGCCATTTTCGGCTGCACCATCCTGATCTCGACCTCCAGCCGGGTGGGCGCGGGCGTCGCGGTGGTTACGGTGGGACTGGGATTCGCGGCGATTTATCCTCTGCTGGTGGAGCGGATCGGCTACCGCTTCCCCAACTATCACCCCGGCTTCTATAACGATTCGGTGTCGCTGGCCTTGATGGCGGGCTTGCTGGCGCCGGCGCTGCTGGGCGCGATCGCCTGGCAATGGGGATTGAAATACACCATGCTGATCCCGCTGCTGGGTTCCATCGCCGTTTTCGTGATCGTCGGCCTGATCTGGGTGGAGGCGCGTCTCTCCGCCGGGGCGGAGCGACAAGGTATCAAGCCTACGCCCGAGTGATTCCGCGGCCTCCGCCGCCTACGATGGCAACAGGAGGCTTTCATGCCGCTCGCCTGCCGCGTGCTCCTGTTCCCCGCTCTTTTGCTTCTCGCCGCCTGTCCGAAGATCAACTCGGACTGGGATCGGGAGACGGACTTCCGCCAGTACCGGACTTTCGCCGTTCGCACCGGCCACCAGTTGCAACAGAACCGCATGGTGCCGGTAACCAACGACATTGTCGACAACCGCATCCTGAACGCGATTCGCCGCGAACTGCTGGGCAAAGGCTTGCGCGAGGTCACCCGCGATCCCGACCTGTACGCCACCTACCTGGCACGCACCGAAAACCGCCAGGAGATCTGGAGCACCGTGGATCCGCCGTATGTTTACGGCTGGGGATACCGGCGCTGGGGCTATTGGTCGCCGGGTTTTCAACGCTTTATGGTTACCAATTACACCGAAGGGACGCTGGCCGTGGATCTGGTGGACGCCCGGCGCCGCGAGCTGGTGTGGCGGACCTACATCACCGATACCATCGATCCCAACATGAGCGGCGAGAAAATGGAGCGCAACCTGGCGAAGGTGATGGACAAGGCGTTCGACAAGTTTCCGCCTCCGCCGCCGGTGCGTTAATCAGCGGCCATGCGGCGCAGCCGCGCGGTGTCCCAGGAATTCAACAGCGCATTCACGTGCGGCGGGTCGCCAATCAGGTGGATTACCAGGGCGTGGATCGCCAACCGCGGTTTGGCCCGTGTCCCGGCCTGGAAAACCAGATTTGCGCCGTCCTCCCGGCGGGCGATGCCGGAGACGCCGCCCGGCGGCGGTTCATTCACGGCGACGGAAACGCGCACCTGCGACGACTGCTCCCGCTCCGTCTCCGGTCGCGGCGGTTGCGGCGTCCGCGTCTCCGCGCGGTTTTTCCGCTTCAGGTCGTTGGCCTCAGCGGTGAGTTGCCGCGCCTCCGTCGACAACTTCTCCGCGAGCTTTAGATTACCGTCCGACACCGCGCGAGGCAGTTGGCGCAGCCGGTCGGCGGCTTGCGATTCCAGGTCGCGGATCCGCTTGCGGACTTCCGGGGTGGGATGGTTCGATTCGGGGGCGCGCCGCGTATTTTCGGATTCCATCTGCTGCTGCTTCCCGCCATTGCCGGCATGGTAGACCGCCTGGTAGGCGAATTGCAGCGGCCCGGAATCCACGCAACCGCTCACCGGAGCGCGATCCAAGGTCAGATCCTCGAAACGCCAGCCCGGCGGCGCGACCGGAAGCGCCTGCCGAATGCTGTCGAGCGTGGCCCGCACAAAAGCGCGCTCGGCATCCGTGAACGGACGCCGGACGCATTCCGCCTGGCCTGATACGGTCAAGACGAGGGTCCAGATTGCGGCTGTCAGTCGCAGAAGTACGATCTCCGCTTCAAGACGCGATAAACGGCGGGGCAGTTGGATCATCGCGGCGACGTCCGTTTAGACTAAGTGTTATGAGCGTGCCGGGGAAACTGTCAGGGGCGGTGTTGGCCGCATTCAGTGTTACCCTGGCCGCGGACTGGACCTGGGAGTTGCCGCGCGGCTTTCCGCCGCCACCCGTCCCGCATGACAATCCGATGACAAGCGCCAAGGTGGAGCTGGGCCGGCACCTTTTCTATGACCGGAGGATGTCGGCGAACGGCACCCAAAGCTGCGGCACTTGTCATGAACAGCGGCTGGCCTTCAGCGACGGGTGGCCTCGCGGGATCGGCTCCACGGGCCAGGTCCACCAGCGCTCCAGCATGCCCCTGGCGAATGTGGCCTATCTGGAATCGCTTACCTGGGCAAACCCGGACTTGACCAGCCTGGAAGCGCAGGCCGCGGTCCCGATGTTCGGAGATCAGCCGGTGGAGTTAGGGCTGCAGCACAGGCCGAAACCATTCGTTCGCGTGCTCCGCGAGGATCCGCGCTACCGCCGGCTGTTCGCCGCCGCGTTTCCGGGCGAAGCGGACCCATTCCACTACCAGAACATCACCCGCGCGCTGGCGAGCTTCGAACGCACGCTGATCTCCGGGCGCTCGGCGTATGATCGCTATCGCGGCGGGGACGCGTCCGCGATGAGCGCGGCGGCGCGCCGCGGAGAAGCGCTGTTTCGCGGCGAGCGCCTGAGGTGCGCCGCCTGCCACGCCGGCATTCACTTCTCGAACGGCGGATTTGAGAACACCGGCCTATACGTGGATTACCGGCCGGAGAACTCCGGCTTGAAGCGGATCACCGGCAAGGCAGAGGACGAAGGCCGTTTCCGCGTGCCCAGCCTGCGCAACGTCGCGCTGACGGCGCCCTATATGCATGACGGCAGCGTCAATACGCTGGATGAAGTGATCGACCACTACCAGGCTGGGGGCCGGGCCGCGGCGCATCGCTTCAAGAATCCGCTGGTGAGCGGGTTCACGCTGAGCCGCGAGGAGCGGCGCGACCTGATCGAGTTTCTGCATAGCCTGACGGATCACGAGTTCGTCAGCAACCCCCGATTGGCGGACCCATGGGACAACAACTGAAGCTGGGCCTGGCGGCCGCGATGCTCCTGAGCGCGGCGCCGCTGGAGGAGCGCATCGCCCAGGCGATGGAAGCGCATAAGGGCCTGGCGCGCGCCAGTTGGGGCCTGCACGTAGTTTCGCTGGCGACCGGCGAGGTGGTGTACGGCTACAACGAGGACAAGCTGTTCGTTCCGGCTTCGAACACCAAGTTGTACTCGACGGCGCTGGCGCTGGCCCGGCTGGGACCGGATCATCGCTTCTATACCCGCGCGCGGGTGGCCACGCCGCCCGATCCGGAGGGCCGCATTGCGGGCGACCTGGTGCTGGAAGGCGGAGGTGATGCCACCATGGGCGCGCGCGAGATTCCCTACAACCGGCAGGCCAAGCCGGGCGATCCGCTGCGCCAGATCCGCGAGATCGCGGATTCGATCGTGGCGCGCGGCGTGCTCCGGATCGACGGCGACATCGTGGGTGACGACACGCGTTATGTGCGCGAGCCGTACCCGGCGGGTTGGGCCAATGATGACGCGCTGTGGGAATACGGCGCGCCGGTCAGCGCGCTGACCGTGAACGACAACGCCATCAAGCTGCGCCTGACGCCGGGCGAGGCCGGCGATCCGGCCGGCGTGGAATTCGAGCCGCCGCTCGAGTTCTATTTCGTCGACAATCGCGTGGTGACGGTTCCGGTTGGGCCCGTGAGCGTGGATGTCGACCGGGAGACCGGATCGCGGCAGATCCGGCTGACCGGTTCGCTGGCCAAACCTCGAACCGAACTCCTCGCCATCGACGATCCGGCGGAATTCGCCGCGGTGGCGTTGCGCCACATGCTGCAGGAGCGTGGCGTGGCCATTCGCGGTCGCGCTGTAGCGCGGCATCGCTACCCCGGCGAGGACCGGCCGGAGATGCCTGCCTACGTGTTGGCCGAACGCGCCTCGCCGCCGCTGATCGAAACCTTGCGGGTGGTCAATAAAGTCAGCCAGAACCTGCAGGCGGAGCTGGTGCTGCGCGAGGTCGCGTGCGCCGCCAGGGGCTCCGGATCGCGACAGGACGGCCTGGACGAGATGAAGAAGTTCCTGGCGGAAATTGGAATTGCCGACGACACCTACCGCTTTCGCGATGCGTCAGGCTTGTCGCGGCTGACCCTGACCACGCCCGCCAACACCACCAGGCTGCTGGCGTACATGGCGCTGACCGCGAATCGCGACGCCTGGGCGGAGACACTGCCTGCCGCGGGCGAGGACGGCACGCTCGACAAGCGGTTCCAGGGCATCGCGCCGGGGCGGATTCGGGCCAAGACCGGGACCATGACCGGCGTGAACGCGCTGGCCGGATACGCGGAAAGCGAGCGTTACGGCCCGGTGGCTTTCTGCATCATGGTCAACAACACCGCTGCCCGCAACGACGATGTCCGGCAGTTCATTGATAAAATCGGATTAGCGCTACTGGAGTAAACCGAATGCCTATTTTTGAGTACACCTGCGAAGATTGCGGAACCAAGTTCGAGAAGCTGCTGCGCCGCGCCGGCGATGAAGTCGCCTGCCCATCCTGCGGCGAGCATCACCTGCGAACCGAGTACTCCACCTTCGCGGCTCGCGCCAACGGATCGCCCAAGAGCGCGCAGGAAAGCTTCCCTTCCTGTCCCGGAGGGATGTGCCAGACTCCCGGCCTGTGCGGGCGCAACTAGCTTAACGGGAGCCGAAGCACCACAGCGCACTCTTCGACCGGATAAAAAGGCGCCCTCCGGCGATCGCCGGCGAGGACTCGACGTCTTCACCCAGATCGTTCACCGCCACAATGTCCCATTGCGGACCGGCCTTCACCACAATCACCTTGCCGGATGTGTTCACAAAGTAGACCTTGCCATCGCCGGCCACTGCTGAAGCCGAAATCTCGCCCAGCGCCTTCTCGGACCGGCCCGCCTTCAGCATCTTTCCGGAGTCCGGGTCCATCGACACGATTACGCCGTTTCCCTTCGGGAAGTACAGAACATCGCGGTACAACACCGGCGTCGACATGCCGCTGTAGTCCTTCTTGTTGTGCCAGGCCACGTGAGTCGCGGTGACATTGCCCCGGCCGCCCAGACGCACTGCGATCGCGCCGTACCGGCCCAAGGCGCCCTTCATCTGATCGTCGAATTCCGCCTGCTCGATCGCTCCGTTCTCGTCGTGATCGTAGGCGCCGAACATGTCATAAATTTCTTCCTTCTCCGGAATCTCCGCGCGCTTCAGCTTCCCGTCTTTGTCGGCATCCCACTTCAACAGGTCCTTCCAGCCGGGACCTTCCGGCTGGTCCATCCCCCAGGTGCTGACCACAACCGAATCCTTGCGGATCACCGGAGAGGCGATCGGATAATAGGCCAGCCCGTCCACGAACCACACCCGCTCCCCGGTCTTCAGCGAGTACGCATCCAGGCGATTCGGTCCCAGCGCGATCACCTGCCCCGAGGCCTCGTGAACCACCGGAGTCGAGTAGCCGTCATAGCGGATTTCCTTGCGGTCCACGCGCCACAACTGCTTGCCCGAATTGCGATCTACCGCCAGCAGAAACGGCTTGGGCTTGGCGTCCACCTGCAACAGTAAGGTGTCCCCGTGGACCACCGGCGATGCGGCCAGACCGTAGAAGGACTTAAACGGACCCAGCGGAATGCGCCAGCGTTCGTTGCCGTCCGGCCCGTAGGAAAACAGTCCGGTTTCGGGGAAGAACACATACACGTTGGATCCATCGCTCACCGGCGTGGGAGACGAGGCGTCGTTCGCCTTGTAAATGGACATCGGATGAGCTTTCGCGGCCTCGCGCCGCCACAGGATCTTGCCGCTTTCCCGATCCAGGCAGAGGGTGAGCAGCTTGCCCCCGTCGGACGCGGTGACGAACACCCGATCCTTGGTGACGATGGGCGAGGAGCGGCTGAACGGCAGCGCGGTTTTCCAGATCAGGTTGCGCGAGGGGCCGAACTCAGCGGGAAGCGGAGCCTCTGCCGTGGTCCCGTCCCCGTTGGGACCGAGAAAACGCGGCCAGTCGGCCGCCGACAAAATGGATGCGGCGATCAGGATCAACCAGAACATAATTTGCCTCTTACGACACGTTAGCAGGAACGGAGCGGATTGTATCGTTTCGTAATCAGCGAACCCCTCCCGCCCTGCTGTACGATAACCCGCTAGAGGACTCCGCTTGATTCGCAACTCCTATTTGGCGCTTCTGAATCTGACGATTGTGCTTGCCGCGCAACCGTCCGGCGAGAAGCTGTTCGCCGAGCGCTGCGCCGTCTGCCATAACGACTCCAACCCTCGCGCCGCCGGGCTTGAAACCTTGCGCGCAAAAAGCCCGGAGGCGATCCTCTCGGTTCTCACCGTCGGAGTCATGCGCGTGCAGGGCGCCAAACTCAGCGGTGTCGAACGGCGTCTGGTGGCTGAGTACATCACGGGAAAGAAGATGGCCGGCGACGCCACGGGTACTACTAAAGGCTTGTGCGCCTCCCGGCCCGCATTCCCGGATCCTGCTCAGGGACCGGCATGGAACGGTTGGGGCGCATCGCCCGCCAACACGCGATTCCAAACTGCCGGCGCCGCGGGCCTCACCGCGGATCAGGTTCCCAAGTTGAAGCTGAAGTGGGCTCTCGGATTCCCGGACGCCACCTCTGCCTGGGCCTCGCCGACCATCGCCGGAGGCCGCATCTTCGTCGGCAGCCAGAACGGCACCGTGTACTCGCTGGACGCCAAAACGGGATGTATTTACTGGAGCTTCAGCGCCGCGGGCGGCGTACGCACCGCCATCTCCATCGCTCCGCGCAAGGGCTCGCGCAACGCCCATGCGGTCTTCTTTGGCGATACCACCGCCAACCTCTACGCCCTGGACGCGGTTACCGGAGAGAAAATCTGGGCCCGCCAGTTGGAGGATCATCCGCTCGCGCGCATCACGGGCGCGCCGGTCTTGTACCAGGATCGCCTCTATGTCCCCATGTCCTCCTACGAGGAGGCACAGGGCGCGAGCCCGGACTATGAATGCTGCACTTTCCGCGGCAGCGTTTCCGCCGTCGACATCCACACCGGGAAGGTGATCTGGAAGACGTACACGATCAGCGCGATTCCTAAGCCGCGCGGCAAGAGCTCGGCGGGCAAGACGCTGTGGGGACCCTCCGGCTCCGCCATCTGGTCCGCGCCCACGGTCGACCCGCGGCGCAAGCGCGTTTACGCCGCCACCGGCAACACCTACAGCGATCCCGAGCAGCCTTCCTCCGATGCCGTGATCGCTTTCGACATGGCGACGGGCAAAATCGAGTGGATGAAACAGGTGACACCCAAGGACGTGTACATCACCGGGTGTCGCCCCGGCTCGACGAACCCCAACTGCCCGGAGAACGGCGGGCCGGACCATGATTTCGGCAACTCCCCCATCCTGGCCGCTGTGAACGGCAAGGACATCATCGTGATCGGGCAGAAGTCGGGCGTGGGCTATGCCATGGATCCGGATAAGCAGGGCGAAATCCTGTGGCAATACCGCGCTGGAGAAGGCGGCGCGCTGGGCGGCATGGAATGGGGCTCGGCCGTGGATGCCGACAACGCCTACTTCCCGGTCGCCGACATGGGCCGGCCGAAGCCGGGCGGCCTGCACGCAGTGAATCTGAAGACCGGCGAGCGCGTCTGGTACGCTCCTCCGCCGCCTCTGGCGTGCGGGCAGCCCGGCCGCGGCTGCAACGCGGCGCAATCCGCCGCGGTCACGGTGATCCCTGGCGTCGTCTTCTCCGGATCGAATGACGGCGCGATCCGCGCCTACTCTACTCGCGACGGCAGCGTCCTCTGGGAGTACAACACCAACCGCGAGTTCGAAACCTTGAACGGAGTCCCCGGCAAAGGCGCCTCCATGCATGGTCCGGGACCGACGATCGCCGGCGGCATGATGTTCCTCAACTCCGGATACGGTGGATTCGGCGGCCGTCCCGGCAACGTACTTCTGGCGTTTGGAGTGGATGAATGAAAGCCTTTCTGCTGACGCTTGCCGCGGGCGCAGCGCTCGCGCAGATCGACACGTCGATCATTGAAAAGCATCGCGAAGTACTGCGCAAGCAGGCAGCGGATCCGGAATGGGCGCGGAAAGGCGGCACCCAGCCGCAGGACTGGCCGTATCAATTGCCCGAAGGCGTCACCACGCGGCAAGTGGTGTTCTACAGCGATGGCACGGCCTGCCACGCGAAGCTGTTCCTGCCCAAGGGATTCGCGGCGACGGGCAAGACTCCGGGCGTGGTGCTGGGGCACGGGTTCAATGCGATTTCCATCGGCATCGAAAAGTACGGAGCCCGCTTTGCCGAACGCGGCCTGGTGGCGATGGTGATCGACTACCGGACTTACGGCTTCTCCAGCGGGCAGCCCCGCCTGCTGGAACCCGATCCCTCGAATGACAGCAAGCCGGTGTGGGAGAAAACGATCCGCGTGCAACTGAAGCGCACCCGCTTGCATCACGCCCGCCAGATCGAAGATTACCGCGCCGCCATCAGCTTCCTGCAGGGCGAACCGGGCGTAGATCGCGATCGCATCGGCATCTGGGGATCGAGCAACTCCGGCGCGGAGGTGATCACCATCGCCGGGCTCGACTCGCGGGTGAAGGCTGTGGTCGCGCAGGTGAGCGGAGTGGGCGGCCGCAACGCCACCGGGCCCGCACCGCTGCCTCCCAACCTGGCCCAGGATGCGATCCTGCGTGCCACTACCGGCCAGGGCGGCGAGGCGGATGGCGGATTCTCCTTCCGCACCAAGATCGATGTCGAGACCCAGCAGGCCGGTCGCGAGCATCGCCCCTGGGCTGCGCTCGACCGCATCCCCACGACAACGGCGATCCTCTGGCTGCCCGCCGAGAAGGACGAGCTGATCCCGCCCAAGGGCGCCAGCGGTCCGTTCGAAGCGGAAAAGGCGTTCCAGGGAATCGGACAGGTGGTGGAGGTCCCGGGAATCACGCATTTCCAGGCGTACTCCGGCGCTGCCTTCGAAGTGACCTCGAACCTGGCCGCGGATTGGTTCCTGAAGTATCTCCCGGCCGCCGTACCGGCTCCCGAAACGCCGCTGCCTCAACCCGTCCCGGCTCGCCCAGCTCCGGCGATCTTCAAAACGATGCCCGCTAACATCGAAGTGAAGGACATCCGCTACTTCAGCGAGGGCGTGGAGTGCCACGGCAAGGTGTACCTGCCGAAGCCGCTGCCGGAAGGCAAGCTTCCGGCCGTAGTTGTCGCGCCCGGCTGGGGAGAGACGCAGGACGCGGTGGCGCGGGAGGCGGCGGAGCTCGCTTCGGCCGGTGTGATCGCGCTGGCCATCGATTATCGGGGCTGGGGCAAGAGCGGAGCCTACATCTATGTAAAGGAATCCGTGCGCCAGGATGACCGCTTCCGCTTCCTGCAGGTGACCGCTCCGGTGGAACTCCGCCGCAAGCGGCTGCTGCCTCGCGATCAGGTGGACGACATCCGCAACGCGATCTCGTTCCTGTCCGGTGAAGCGGCGGTGGATCCTTCGCGCATTTCCGTATGGGGCTTTGGCCTGTCGGCGGGACACGCCTTCGCGACCGCCGCGGTGGATGCGCGAGTGAAAGCGGTGCTGGCCACCTCACCTCTGATCCCCGGAGCAGGCGTCCCCGCAAAGGCGCAGCGTCCGTCCGGACCGCTGGCCGAGGAGGCGATCCGGCTGGCGCGCACCGGCCGCGGGGCGGATTCTCAGGTCGCGCTGGCGGATTACTTCCCGTTTCACTCGCTTTCCCAGATTCCCGAAACCACAGCCGTGCTGATCGGCGGCGACGAAGCCGGAGTGCGCGCCGCGGTCCAACAGATAAAAGCGAAAAGCGAGGTCCGACAAAAATTCACCGCCGCCGAAGCCGCCGCCTGGCTGCGCTCTCCGAAATAGCGAACCCGGCGGACGCCTACCGCGTATCTTGTATTGAGGACCGAAATGCTCACGTTCCTGCTTTGGCTGCTTCTCCTGGTTGTGTGCTGGCCCCTGGCGCTGCTCGCGCTGGTGGTCTACCCGATCGTGTGGCTGCTGCTGCTGCCGTTTCGCATCGTGGGGATCGCGGTGGGTGGCGTGCTCGAATTGGTGAAAGCGATCATTCTCCTGCCCGTCACCGTTATCAACGCGCTGACCGGCCGCCGCCGCACGGCGTAATCGCGACCCGCCCGCCGCTACACTCGAAATATGTCATCTTTTCGAGCGGCGGCGCTGGCCGTGCTGGCAGCCCTGGTATCCGCCGCGCAAACGATCACGCCGGAACCCGCCGAATACGAGCTCCGGCACGGCACTCCCGGCCGGCACACAATCACATTGCGGGCAGATCAGTTCGCCGCAATCGAGGTGCGACAAACCAGTGTCGCCGCGTTTGCTCGCGTTCTCGATCCCGACGGCAAAGAAGTGGGCGGAGGCGGAACCCCGTTGCCGCGCATGCCCTACGGCGTCGGAATCTCTGCCGAACGCGCCGGCGATTACGTGGTCGAAATTCTCGCCGCCACACCGGGCGCGTCCGGACGCTACTCGATTCGCCTGCTGGAGATCACGACACGCGCACAGGCGGCAGAGCCGGCGCCTCTGTACGACCGCTTTCTCAGCCCCACCATCCGCGCGCTGCGACCCGACAAGCTTCCCGAGTTCTGGAACGACGTGAAGCGCCGGGGATCGCCTCTGGTGGAACCCATCGAAGGCGACCCGCAGCACGTCTATGTCACCTTCCTGTTCCGCCACACTCCCGGAACCGAGGACGTGATGGTGCAGTTGTTCCCGCTGAGCCTGGTGGATCGTGACGCCTGGCGGCTGAAGCGTTTCGGCGATACGGACCTGTGGTACCGGACCATGCGGCTGGCCAGGGACGCCCGCTTCCAGTACCTGCTGGTGCGCAATCCGCTGCCCGCCACCGGCGTCTACCAGTCTCCGCTGAGCGAAGCGCGGTCCATCCTGCGCGACCCTCCCATGGCGGACCCGCTGAACCCGCGCAAGTACGGCGAAGCCAGCCTGCTGGAGCTGCCCGGCGCGCCTCCGCAGCCCTGGATCGCGGTGCGCCCCGAGGTACCGAAAGGTAAGGTGGAACGCTTCCCCATGCCGAGCAAGCACCTGGGGAACGAGCGCAACATCGACGTCTACACGCCCGCGGCGCCGGCGCGGAACATGGAAGTGCTGATCGTGATGGACGGGCCCGCGTATCTGAATCTGGTGCCAACCCCGGTGATTCTCGACAACCTGATCCACGAGAAGAAGATTCCGCCTACCGTGGCGGTGTTCGTCCCGAACGTCTCCACCGAGACGCGCTATCGCGAGCTGGGCTGCTCGAAGGAATTCGCCGAGTTCCTGCATTCGGAACTGCTGCCCTGGGTGCGCGGCAAGTACGCGGTTTCCCGCGACGCCGCCAAAGTGACCATCGCGGGCTCCAGCCGCGCGGGCTTGATGGCGCTCTGCGCCGGACTCGCCCACCCGGAGTCGATCGGGAAGGTGATCTCGCAATCGGGCATCGTCTGGTACGACCCGTCCATGAACTTCTTCCAGGATGAGCCGGCAAAATTCAAGACCGACCTGCGCGAACAGCCGAACTGGCCGGCTCGCCAGTTTCTGAAGCGCAAGAAGCTGCCGCTGCGTTTCCATCTGGACGCCGGAAGCTTTGAGGCGAACATCTTCGATATGGGCAACCGGTCGATCCTGGAATCGAACCGCCATTTGCGCGATGTCCTGCTGGCGAAAGGCTATTCGGTCCACTACCAGGAGTTCACCGGAGGGCACGACTATCTGAACTGGCGCGGCACGCTGGCGGACGCCCTGATCGCGCTCAGTGCCCCGTAGCGGCTCAGCGGCTCCACCCAGCGGTTCGAATCGGTCGCCAGATCGCCTATCCTGTTTGCATGTGGTTCCTCGCGCTTGCAGCCGTGTTGCTTGCCGTCCCCAACCCCGCCGGCGAGGCCAGCGGTCCGGTCAACCTGTACTCCGGCAGCAAGCTGTTCCTCACGTGGGTGGAGAAGACCGGGCCCAAGCGCCACGAGCTCCGCTTCGCGACCCGCGAAGCCGGGGGCTGGTCCAAACCCACCACCATCGCGGGCGGCGAGAACTGGTTTGTGAATTGGGCGGACTTCCCTTCCCTCGTGGAACTCGTCGACGGCACGCTGGCGGCGCATTGGCTGGAGCGGAACGGCGCGGATCAATACTCCTACAACTTGCGTGTCGCGCGGTCGGCCGACTCCGGCAAGACCTGGAGCGTGTTCTTCGCGCCGCAACCCAAGGCGCATAACGCGTATACCGGCTTTGTCTCGATGATGCCCTCGCCCGCCGGACTGGCGATGGCATACCTCGCTCCTAAGGAGACGGCGGGCGGCGGTCACGATACCAAGCTGCACTTCGCCGAGTTCCGCTCCGACGGATCGCCCGTTTCCGATTCCGCCGTGGACCTGGATGTGTGCAGTTGCTGCCAGACCGGGGTCGCCTGGACGGATTCCGGTCCGGTGGTGGTGTACCGCGACCACGCCAAGGAGGTCCGCGATATCTCGATCGTTCGCCGCGTGGGCAAGACCTGGACTGCGCCGGCAGTGGTCCATGCCGATAACTGGAAGATTCCGGGTTGTCCGGTGAACGGCCCCGCCATCGCGGCGCAGGGCAAGCGGGTGGCGGTCGCGTGGTACACGGGAGGCGAAAAGGCGGTGAAGCTCGCGTTTTCCGCCGATTCCGGCGCCACGTTCTCCAAGCCTCTGCGGATCGACGGTGGCAGTCCGGAAGGCCGCGTGGACCTGATCCTGACGCCCACCGGCGCGGTCGTAAGCTGGCTGGAGAGGAAGGACGACAGGCAAATGGAACTGCGCGCCCGCGCGGCGGCTCAGGACGGGCGGCTCGGCGCTCCGGCGACGGTTGCCACCCTGCCCGCGGGGCGATCCTCGGGCTTCCCCAGAATGAAGTCGTGGAACGGCAAGCTGTGGTTCGCCTGGAAGGACCGCCGCGTGGAAACCGCGGAATTCACTCAGCCCTTGGCGGAGCCCTGAACCGGGCTCATGTCAACGAAGTTCACCGGCGGATTGTAGTATATGATTCGGCCGCAGCTTTCGCAGGTCATCACCTTTTCTGATCGCCGCAGCTCCTGAAAATACTGGGGCCGCAGGGCCATCTGGCACGCTGAGCAGCGGCCGTCGGTCACTTCGGCGATGGCCACCCCGCCCTTCTTGGCGCGCAGCCGTTCGTACAGCGTGTGCACCGCCTTGGACATCTTGGCCACGCTCTCGCCGCGCTCCTCGCGCAGCTTCCTGGCCTCGGTCTGGTCGATTTCCGTCCGTTCGCGAGCCTTGGCTTTCTCCGCTTCCACCTGCTGCTTCTCCACCTTCAGGTCGGCCTCGGCTTTCTTGACAGCGGTTTCGAGCGGCTCGGATTCAGTCATCAGTTCCAGAATGCGATCCTCCGCCTTGCGGATTTCCTTCTCCACGTAGTCGATTTCATGCTGGAAGGCGCGATACTGCTCGTTGGTCTTGGCGCCCATCATCTGGTCGCGAAACTTGGAGATCTTCTGCTGCAGTACCTGGATGTCGCCGTCTAGCTTCTTGCGCTCCTTCTGATTCGCCGCCAGCGCGGCCTGATCGGCTTCCAACCGGCGGACATGGGAGTCGAGCGTCTTCTCGATGGCGGCGATGTGCTTGGGCAGGGAGGCGATTTCTTTCTCGAGTTCGCCGATGCGGAGGTCGAGGCTTTGCAGTCGTAGGGTGATCTCGAGATCAGGAAGCATGTACCTCAATTGTAGTCGGGGAGCGGTCCGGGACGTACAGTCGGGCGCGAACTGTATGCGGGCGCGTCAACTTGCCAGCGCGTAGAGGTAATCCACGTACGACCGGATGGCCCCGGCAAAGCCCGCCACCTTGGGAACCGCGGACTCCACCAGGCAGTACTCGTCGGGCGCGTGCGCGCCGCTGCCATGTCCCATTCCGAAGTGTCCGGCTGGCAGGCGCAGCGGATCGCCCGTGAACACGCATCCGGGCCACGATCCGGCAAGGCGCGGCCACAGGACGGGATCGAGACCCGCCCCCCGATAGACCTGCTGTGCGGCGCGGACGATGGCGGCGTCCGGCGCGGTACTGGTGGGGTCGTACCCGCCGGTGACCTTCACCTCGATATCGGAGAAGCCGCGCTTCGCCAGGTGCGCCTTCAGCGCCGCGGTGGCGCCGGCGGCGGTCATGTCCGGCACCAGCCGCAGGTCGAGCTTCGCTACCGCCTTGTGAGGCAGGATGGTCTTGCCGCCCGGCCCGGTGTAGCCGCTGACCAGACCCTCGATGTTCACCGTCGGCTTGGAAGCCAGCAGCTCCATCGATTCCAGCCAGTCCACGCCGTGCACCCAGCGTTCGACGCCCAGTTGCTTCTTGGCCACGGCCTCGCTTTGCCGCTTCGCCGCTTCCCGGATCATCGCTTTCTCGGCGGCGGTGAGCGGGCGGGCCTGATCCGCGAAACCGTCGATCGCCGGGGTGTGCCCGTCCGGCGCCACCAGCGTCGCCAGGGCTTGCACCAGCCTCCAGGCGGGGCTGTCGACGCGAGCCTCCTGGCTGGAATGGATGTCGCGTTTGGGTCCGCGGCCCGAACGCTCGCCGCTGGAGATCAGTTCCAGCTCGATGATGCCCTTGGCTCCGAGGTTGATATTGACCGTGCCGTCCAGAGACTGCAGGAACATGGGCATAAACACGCCCATGCTCTTGCGCAGCGCGGCCGAGACCTCCGGGCGGGCCAGAATGTCGCGGAAATTGGGCGAGCCGATCTCCTCTTCGCCTTCGGCAACGAACACCAGGTTCACCGGGAGCTTACGTCCGGTGTTGCGGAAGGCGTGCAGGGCGGCGAGGAACGCCGCCTGCGGGCCTTTCTGATTGGTGGCGCCGCGACCCATGACTACCTTGCCGAGGCCGGGCTTGTCGACCAACGCCGCGTCGAATGGGGGCGAGCTCCACTCGGCGGGGTCGGCCTGCTTCACGTCGTACATGTAGTAGATGCCCAGCGTCCGGGGCGCGCCGGCGTCGAGTGAGGCGAAGACTCCCGGATGGCCCTTGGTCCGCACTCGGGAAACACTGCCGAAGCCCGCTTCCCGCAGCATCGACATCATGTGCGCGCAGCCTTCCTCCATCCCGCGATTCTCCGCGGCGATGGCAGGCTTGCGGATCCAGTCCTGCAGGCGCGCCACGTGTTCGGAACGGCGCTTCTCGATGTCCTCCAACAGCGGCTTGCGGTCGGGCTCGTCGGCTGCGGTCAGACTTCGCGAGAGCAAGGGCAGCGCAACCGCGCCGCCGAGAAAATCGCGGCGGGTCTGACGAGAACGGGATGGCATGGCCGCGATTATACGCCCGCGGCGCTCCTAGAGTCGCGGCACGTCGTAACGCGTGGCCAGCACATTCATGCCGCGGCGGATGGCGACCCACTGGCGCTCCACCTGCGGGCCCAGCCGCTGGTTGCGCATGGTGCGATCGACGTCCCGCGCCGCGTTCACGGCTTTGCGCACGTTGTCGCGAATGTCCCACCAGTCATCCCGGCGGGCGAACTCCCGGCGGACTTCGTCCATTTCGTTCTCGAAGCGCTTCATCGACGCGTTCACCCGGTCCTCGCGGCCCGAGTTGTTCAACCTGCTGCGATCCAGGGCGCGATCGAAGTCTTTCCGGAAATCGTTGGTCTCACGCTCCAGGGTGCGAATCAGGTCCCCGATCTGTTCCCGGCTCCAGCGGCCGCGCTGCGCCAGGACGGGCGTGGCGGCGGCTGCGATCAAAAGGCTGGCGATTACCATTCGGCGAAACATAGCTCGTTAGATTAGCAAACCCGGCGCTCGGAGTAGAATAATTCGAGGAGAACCCATGCCGACCACCCGCAGGAACTTTCTTGGCGCCACCACCGCCGCCGCGACGCTCGCCGCGCAGGCGGGCGCGCAGCAGACGGCGTCACCCAATGACCGCCTTCAGATCGCGCTGATCGGCGCCGGCGACCAGGGCATGGGCGATCTGCGCTGGGCGCTGGCCGCTGGAGGCGTGGAAATGGTCGCCGCGGCCGACGTCTACGACGGACGCCTGGAGCGCTGCAAGGAGCTGTGGGGCAAGCAGGTGTTCACCACCCGTGACTACCGCGAGATCCTCGCCCGCCCGGACGTGGACTGCGTCATTGTCGCTACCCCCGATCACTGGCATACGAAGATCTCGGTGGACGCGATGAACGCCGGCAAGGATGTCTACTTGGAAAAGCCGATGATCCAGAAGGTGGAGGAAGGCCGCGCGATCATCGAATCCCAGAACCGCAATAAGCGCATCCTGCAGGTGGGCAGCCAGCGCGTGAGTTCGGTTATTTACCAGAAAGCCAAGCAACTGCTCGAGGAAGGCGCGATCGGCGAGGTAAACTTCATCGAAGCCTGGTGGGACCGCAATTCCGCCATCGGCGCCTGGCAGTATTCCATCCCGCTCGACGCCAGCCCGCGCAACATCGACTGGGATCGCTTCCTGGGCCACGCGCCCAAGCGCAATTTCGAGCCGATCCGGCTGTTCCGCTGGCGCAACTATCAGGACTACGGAACCGGGGTGGCGGGCGACCTGTTTGTCCACCTGTTCAGCGGCATGCACTTCATCACCGGGGCGAAGGGTCCAAACCGGATCTTCTCCACCGGCGGGCTCCGGTTTTGGAAAGACGGCCGAGATGTCCCGGATGTGATGCTGGGACTGTTCGACTACCCGGCAAGCGGGAAACTGCCTCCGTTCACGCTGGCGCTCCGCGTGAACTTCGTGTGCGGGGGACCGGACAGTTCCGGCTTCCGCTTCGTGGGCAGCGAAGGTGTAATGAACGTCGGCTCCCAGGTGATTCTGTCCAAGTACAAGCGTCCGAAGGCGCCCGGGTACACCGTGGGGAGCTTCGCGGAAGCCGCTCAAAAGGCTTACGTGGAGAACTACCGCAAGGAATACGGCGACCTGGATCCCGAGCCGGAGAATATGCGGTTGACCACCGAGCAGCGCTTCAGCGCATCCCCGGATTACACCGTGCATCCGCCCCGCGAATATAATGATTCGGCGGACCATCTGCGCAACTTCATCGAGAGCGTCCGCACCCGCAAGCCGGTCATCGAGAATGCTGAATTCGGGCTTCGCGCCGCCGGACCCGCGGTGTTGTGTAATGCAAGTTACTTTGAAGGCAAGGTCGTGGAGTGGGATCCACAAACAATGACACGCAAGGCCTGATCAACGTGAAGCCACCGATTCTCGACATCCAGCACGCTCTGATAACGCCGGCAACGGCGGTGGTCACGCTTTCCGGCAAGCTGATGCTGGGCCAGGAGAGCGCCCAACTGCAGACTCTGGTTCCGGATCTGTTAAGCCAGGGAGCGAAGAACATCATCTTCGACATCAGCGGCGTTCATCATATTGACTCCACCGGAATCGGGCGCTTCATCGATAGTTACTCGAGGATCGGCAAGTCGGGCGGGCAGATGCGGCTGGTCGGAGCGGGGGGCGCCGTGCGCGAGGCGTTCCGGGTGACGCGGCTGGACACCATTTTCAAGTTTTACGAGAACGTGGAAAACGCCCGCCAGGGCCTGGCCTGAATTTACTTCAATTTGCGCGTTTGCTGGTCGGCGCGGGCGCGCCCCGCGGGTTTGCGCTTCATTCTCGGATCCAGCAGGCGCTTCACCGCGCGGACCAATAACGTGATCTCATTCGCGCTTTTCTGGATCACCACGTCGGCGCCCGTGGATTCCTCATTCAGGCCCAGCGAATCCACAAAGCCGGAAATCAGAATGATCGGAAGCGCGGGCTTCTTCTTGCGGACTTCGCCGATCAGGGTGATGCCGTCCATTTTCGGCATCTTGTAATCCGTGATCAGCAGGTCGAACGGGGAGTCGCAGATCTGCTCCAGCGCGTCGGACGGTGAGGTGAGCGCTGTGGTGCGATACCCCAGCTCCTGCAGGACGACTTTGCGGGCGGACAGGCCATGCTTGTTGTCGTCCACAAGCAGGATGTTGGAGGGTTGTTTGGCATCAGACACCGGCATAGGCAAGAAGAAAATCGAAACGAACCAGCACGACGGTAACAAAGCCGTCACGCGAGTGTCAACGATTTTCTAATCGTCTGCGAATGCGGCAAATCGAGCGCTTGACTTTTCCCGGCGAGGTGGTCGCGAGAACGGCTATTCCACCTCGCGCGGCGCGGTGTATCCAGCCTTCGCAATGATCTGGTACTTGATCGGTTTCTTCTTCTCATCCACCACGCGCAGAGGCTCGTTCGTCTCCGGGCTTACCAGCTCCACCTTGATCTTCCGAAACTTGCCGTCCCGCGCCTGGTTCGACGGACGGTAGGTGATGGAGTACTGGTTCCGCAGTGACTGCGAGATCTGCTGGAAGATCGCCGGGAACTCGCCGTAGAAGCGCGGGAAGAAGGCCTGGCCGCCGGTTTCCTTGGAGAACGTCCGCAGTTGATTGTCGGCCTGCAGGAAGTCGAGCCGCTGCAGCGGTCCCAGGAAACCGCGAGCATCCATGATTTCCCGCAACGCCTGCAGCAGCCCCACCGAGTACACGGGCACCCCGGCGGTTTGCAACCCCTTGCGAGCCTTGTCGAAGGTCAGTTTGCTGAACGTGTCGATGCCGCTCGAGATCAGCAGAATCGCCTTGCGTCCTTCAATCTCGGACATCCGATCCGCGGTGTCGACCAGCGCGTCGTACAGGTTCGACTCCGAGAAAGCCGCCACGCGGAGGCGCTGCAGCGCCTCCCCAGTCTGACGGCGATCGGTTGAAAAATCGGAGAGGATCTCGGATCGCAAGTCATAGGCGATGACAGCCACGTAATCTTCCGGTTTCAGAGTCTCAACAAATCCGTAAGTGGCGGTCAGCGTCTGGAACCAGCCTTCGCTCCACATGCTCTGGAACAGATTCGAGAACTCGATCACCAGGGCGATGGTCATGGGCGCCTCGCTGGTGTCGAAACTGACCACCTGCTGGGGCACGCCGTCCTCCAATACGCGAAAGTTGCCCCGAGGTAAGCCGGGAATGAAGTTGCCCTTGTTGTCCAGCACCGCTACGTCGACATTCACGGTGAGCGCGTCGGCGCGGAAGGTGACCCCATCGGGCGACGGCTCGCCCTCCTTCTTCTTCCCGAACTTGGAGGGAATCTTGGGCTGCTCCTCGGCAGTCGCCGGGGCATCGCCGGCGCCTTTCTTGCGGGGCTTGGCCACGGTCTCCGAAGTGCCCGTTCGCGGACCCTGCTGCGCCGGCAGCATCTCGACAATGAGAAGCGCCCCAAGCAGCACCGGAACCAGCACCATCAGCAGCGCGCGCACACGTTTCATGTTGGTCATCCTATCAGCAACTAACGGGTTAGACGAGGCGGTCCGCCCCAGGGTTGCCTGCGGCTAGTGAATCGTCCGGTCCGGGCCGGACCCGGTGCCGTGTTTGCGCAAATACACCTGGAACTTGCGGCGGGCGCGGCGAATCCGGTATTCGCGGTACCACGCCCGGAAGTTGCCCAGAGGGTCGGCCCGCAGCACCGGGGTCTTCAGGTACAGCCATCCGAGCACCAGGCCGCCCAAATGCGCGACATCGCTCACTCCGGATCCGGTGGTCTTGAACGTGTTCATGAAGGCGATGGCGCCGATGATCATTACAAAGTACTTAACCTTGATCGGGAACAGGAAGCTGAACAGGATTTGGCGGTCCGGGAACAGCACCGCATAAGCCAGCAGGATGCCGTAAATCGCCCCGGAAGAGCCGATTGTGGTCACATTTGGGGTCCCGTAGGCGTAGTTGCCGATGATCACGCACAAGCCCGCTCCGACGCCGCAGAAGAAGTAGTACTGCAGGAACCGCTTGGTTCCCCAGGTACGCTCCAACTCCACCCCGAACATCCAGAGCGACAACATGTTCCACAGGATATGGAAGAAGTTCCCGTGCAGGAACAGGTACGTCGCCGGCTGCCAGATCATGCCCAGCTTCACCACCGCGGCGGGCATCAGCGCAAGAAAGGCGAAGAACTCCTGGAAGCGGGTCCGCTCGGCGAAGAAACTGAGAACAAAAACGGCGGTGTTGACGATCAGCAGCCACTTCACTCCAGGGGGAAGGTAGCCCTGGGAAGCGTAACCTCTCGAATAACTGCGGGTGCTGATGGCCATGCAGGCGGGCGCCTCTGGTCTCAGCATAGCAGGAAGCCCGGTGATCGATTTCGACACGCTTCCGCGCGGATCTCAGATATAATCAGCGTTCACTTTAGGCGCGCAAGGACTCTTCATGGGTTGGTGGATGTGGTTGGTGTTGGGCCTCCTCCTGATGGCCGGCGAAATGATCACGCCGGGTGGCTTCTATCTTCTGTTCTTTGGCCTGGGAGCAATGGCGACGGGGACACTTGCGCTCTTTTTTCCGGATATGGCTGCTTGGATCCAATGGCTGTTGTTCACGCTTTTTTCGGTGGCGGCGGTGCTGGTGCTGCGGCGCCGGTTGAAGGCTCGATTCAGCCGGAGCACGGGGCGGGTCGACTCCCTGCTCGACGACACGGCGGTGGCAATGGAGGATATCGGCGTGAATGAGATCGGGAAGGCGGAACTGCGCGGATCCGCCTGGAGCGCTCGCAATGCCGGCGACCAGCCGATCGCCAAGGGGCAGCGCTGCCGCGTGGAGAAGATGGAAGGCCTGATGCTGTTCATCCGGCGAGCTTAAGGCCATGGACGTCCTGTTTCCCGCGTTCGCGTTCGTGATCGTCGCCGTGGTGGTTCTGCGCTCCTGGAAGCTCCTTCCCGAGGGCGAGTATCGCGTAGTGGAGCGGCTGGGGCAGCGATATAAAGTGATCGGTCCGGGCCTGAACTTCGTCGCGCCGTTCATCGACCAGTTACGCGACAAGATCACCACGGGGGAGCAGGAGGTGGAGCTAAACGTTCGCGGTTACGATACGGCGGACGGCCAGCACGCCGCCGTGCTTTGTTTCATCCGCTTCCGCGTATCAAAGCCTGCGATCTTCGGGCTTGTCAGCTACCTGGACCCGGTGAACCAGGCTCGCGTGCTGGCCAGTCAGGCGTTCGCCAACGTTCTGGGACAGCGATCTCTGGCCCGCATTCTCGCGGACCCCGGCGAGACCGGCGACGCGGCGCTGTCGGAGATGGGCCGCCTGATGGCGGAGAGCGGCCTGGAAGTAGTGAAGCTGGAAGTGATTCACATCGAGCAGTCGGAAGCAGTAGAAGAAGACGAAGACGACTTGGACTAAGGAGATATCGATGGAAATATCCGGTGCCTTGATTCTGATGCTGGTGTTGGCGATTCTGCTGTTGATCATTCTCGCCCGCACGGCCGTGGTGGTTCCGCAGCAGAGCGCGTACGTGGTGGAGCGGCTGGGCAAGTTCGCCGGCACTCTCGACGCCGGGTTTCACATCCTGACTCCCTTCGTGGACGTGATCCGCTATAAGCACACATTGAAAGAGCAGGCGATCGACATTCCGGAGCAGGTGTGCATCACGCGGGATAACGTGCAGGTGGCCGTGGACGGCATTCTGTACTTGAAGATCCTGAATCCGGAGCGCGCCTCCTACGGCATCAGCGATTACCGCTTCGCCCTGATCCAGTTGGCGCAGACGACGCTGCGCAGCGAGATCGGCAAAATCGAACTGGACCGCACCTTCGAGGAGCGCGGCAACATCAACACCTCCGTGGTCAGTGAGGTGGACAAGGCATCCGAACCGTGGGGCGTCAAGGTGCTGCGCTACGAGATCAAGAACATCACGCCGCCCCGTGACGTTCTGGCCGCGATGGAGAAGCAGATGAAGGCCGAGCGCGAGAAGCGCGCCACCATTCTGAACTCAGAGGGTATTCGCGACTCCGCCATCAACACCGCGGAAGGCGAGAAGCAGCAGACCATCAAAGCCTCCGAGGCCCGCAAGCAGCAGCAGATCAACGAAGCAGAGGGCCAGGCGGAGGCGATCCTGGCGGTCGCCAACGCGACCGCGGAAGGCATCCGCAAAGTGGCCGAGGCTCTGGACCAGCCCGGTGGTTTAGACGCGGTCCGGCTGCGCGTCGCCGAGCAGTATCTGACTCAGTTCGGAAACCTGGCGAAACAGGGCAACACGCTGATCGTCCCGGCGAACCTGAGCGACGTCAGCGGCATGATCGCGGCAGCGATGAACGTGGTGCGAGCGACCGAGTCCGGCAACGGCAACGCGCCGGCCCGCCGCCCGCGGGAGTAGGGAACGCTATTGCTTCTTTGGCTGCGGCGGGAACAGCTTGTCCACGCGGGTTAAGAGCCAGCGGGCCCGCCGCTGCGAGGCCAGGTTCAACTGGCGGTAGCTGGGCGCGGAGTTGAGATCCACCTTCAGCGCGTCGTTCAGCAGCTTTTGGAATTCGGCGCGATCCTTGCGGACCACGGATACGGCCTCCGCATAGCTCACCAGCGGTCCTGCCTGCGCGCCCTTGCCAAGCGCCATGGCGCGGTCGAAGTGGAACTTGGCGTTGGCGAACTTGTCGCCCTTGGGCTTCAGCCGGTTCATTTCGTAGTTGACCAGGAAGCCGTGGATGACGCCATTCTCATAGGCTTCGTCGAGTTCCAGGCAGCGTTCGATCAGCGCCTCAATGCGGGGGATTTCCGGGGCCATGAACAGGTCGCGCGACACCGATAGCGCCGCTGCCCAGCCCAAGGCGGTCCAGTAGGCGAACGGAATATCTTCCTTCTTCAGTTTCTTCACGGCCAAAGCCGGGTTGGCCTTCAATTCGTCGCGAAACGCCGGGTGCTTCAGCTCCAGGCCGCGCAGGCCGTAGTCGCGTCCGCGAAGGTACAGCTTCTTGGCGCGAGCGCGCATCAGGGTGGCGGTAGGCCGGTCGCGATCCTCCAGCTCCTCGGCATCCTGTTGGACGAAGGCATAGGAGTATTGCGTGAATCCGCTGGCGGCGGCCTGCAGCAGATCCTTGTTCTTGGGGCTCTCCACCAGCAGTGTTTCGATCAGCTTCAGGGTGAATGGCACCGCATCGCGGATCAGTTCCGGATCCTCATCCGCCGCGAAGCTGGGCGCGAGGCCGGCCATCGCGTTTCCCAACTGGTTCACGGCGTACTTCTTCACGGAGCATCCGCTCGCGGCGAGCGCCGCCGTCAACAGGAACACGCGAGATCGCTTCATCCGTTCCAGGCTACTCCGGAATCAGCATCACCTTCAAAGCGCCCTTTTCCGCGGCGCGCCGGAACGCGCGGGAAGCGTCCTTGAGAGGGAACCGGTCCGCGATCATCGGATCCAGGTTGAGCTTGCCGGATTGAATCAAGCGCATGGCCGGTTCGAAGCGCCCGCAGCGTGAGCCCACGAGAGTCACCTCATTCACGATCACCAGCGCGGTGTGGAGGGTCACCGGACCGTGGACCGTCGATTTCATCACCACCGTGCCCCTCGGCTGCACCATAGTGACCGCCGTTTGCAGGCCCGCCGCGGAGCCGGTGGCGTCGACCACAAACGGATAAGCCGCGGCGGGCAGTTTGCGACCGATCACTTCGGTTTCCACGCCCGCCGGCTCGGCGATCGCCAGCTTGTCGCGGTGCCGGCCGAACTGATGCACGCGGGCGCCGTGCAGCGCCAGCACCTGCGCGATGAGCAGACCGAGTTTGCCGTCGCCCAAAACCGCGACGCGCTCCCCTCGCGGGATCTTCACCTGATCCAGGATTTCGCAGGCGGCGGCCGCGGGTTCGACAAACACAGCGTGTTCGTTGGAAACCCTGGCAGGGACTTCGTGCAGGTTCGCGACCGGGAGCGTGAGGTACCCGGCAAATGCGCCGGGGTGCTGCACGATGCCCAGCACGGTACGGCGCGGGCAATGCCGCCCCAGGCCGCGGCGGCACCAGTCGCATTTGCGGCAGGCAAGGTTGATCTCGCCGGTGACGCGCTTGCCGACCAGCGATTGATCCGCGGCATCGGTCACTTCGCCCACGAACTCGTGGCCCGGCGTTCCCTGGAAGCCGTAATAGCCGCGCTGCAGCTCCAGGTCGGTGTTGCAGATTCCGGCTGCAAGCAGGCGGATGCGGGCGAAGCCGCGCGGGATGCGCGGCAGGGGCCGGCGGATCACGCGAACGCGGCCCTTGGCAAGGTGTACCGCGATCACTTGGCCGCCTTGCGGAGGCGGCTCCAAAACCACCAGTTCTGCTTTTCCAGGCTGAGTCGAGGGTTGCGGGCCTGCTCGATGGCGCACCGGAACATATCGAGCACGCAGGGATCCTGCCGGGAGCCGGTCAGCCGTTCCAGCCGTTTGTACAGTTTCCCGGCGTCCTGTCGCGCCAGGTGATCGACGTCGCGAACCCCGAGCAGGTCGAAATCTCCGAGGGTCGCTTTGCCGACGCCGCGCAGGTCCTTGAGTTGACGTTGCTTCATGGAAACTCTCATTCTAGTAGTTCATGCTCGCCGAGCTGGTCTGCTGGGAGCGCAAGTGCCGCGCGCGCTACCCCATTACCGAGGTCATCTACACCTGTCCGAAGTGTGGCGGGCTGCTGGAGGTTGAGTACTCCGGCTCTCCCGGCGATGCCGAATCGCTGAAAGTGGTGTTTCGGAGGCGGCGCATGAGCAACGCGCCGCTGGAGCAGAGTGGTGTCTGGCGGTATCGCGACCTGTTCCCGTTTGTGGACGACTACTCGCACGCGGTGACGCTGCGGGAAGGAAACACGCCGCTGCTGGATGCGCCCCGCGCGGCGGAGTACGGCGGTCTTCGGTCGCTGACGTTCAAGCATCAGGGGTTCAATCCGACGGGATCGTTCAAGGACAACGGCATGACGGCGGGGGCGGCGCAGGCGCGCCGGCTGGGCATGAAGCGCGTAGCCTGCGTTTCCACCGGCAACACTTCCGCCTCGATGGCGGCTTATGCCTCAGCGGGCGGCATGCAGCCGATCATTTTTCTGCCGCATGGCAATATCGCGCACGGAAAGCTCGCGCAGGCGCTGGAGTACGGCGCGCGAACCTTCCAGGTGGAAGCGAACTTCGACCAGATTCTCGCGCTGGTCCGCACCCTGACGGAGCGGCTGGGAATTTACCTGCTGAACTCGATCAATCCGTTCCGCATCGAGGGTCAGAAGAGCATCATGATCGAGATGCTGGACCAGCGCGACTGGCGCGTTCCGGAATGGGTGGTGGCGCCCGGAGGGAATCTGGGAAACGTTTCGGCGTTCGGCAAGGCTCTTCGCGAACTGCGCGACTGGGGCTTCGTGGATCGCCTGCCGCGCCTGGCAGTGATTCAGGCGGAGGGCGCGTCGCCGTTTTATGAGTACTGGAAACGCGGCGGCGAGTTCCGTCCGATGGAAAATCCCGAAACGCTGGCTACCGCGATCCGCATCGGCGATCCGGTGTCGTGGCCCAAAGCCGGCTACGAGCTCTGTGAATCGCGAGGCGCGGTGGAAAGCGTCACCGAGCAGGAGATCGCCGACGCGAAGGCGATCGTCGGGTTGTGCGGCATCGGGTGCGAGCCGGCATCGGCGGCGACGCTGGCGGGCATCCGCAAGCTGACCGCGAGCGGCATAATGGACCCCGAGGCGGACGTCGTGGCGATTCTGACGGGAAATGTGCTGAAGGACCCGGATTACATCTACCGGTATCACACGGGTGCGTTGCAGGCTCCTGGCGGGGGTGCGATCGTGCCGGCGTACGGGAATCAGCCGGTGGTGGTGCCGAACGATGCGGATCGGATCGCGGCGATGTTGGAGGGCTAGTAGCTTCCCGCGGAAGTCGCACATAGAGGCCTAGCCCTGTCTTCAGACCTCGTCACCCCTATGCCCGGGATCACCTGGCCTAGCTCCGGCTGGCAGGAGCTTCTGCGAAATATCTTCGGCGATTTTGCCGCCGTGGAAGCGGCCGTTTTCGATGAAGATCTCGCCCGTCGCCATCCCTGCCACGATGCAGCCCGCCAGGTAGATTCCTTTTCTCGAACTTTCCAGCGTGTCCGGGTGGGTGACGGGACGGGCTCGGGAGTCGTCCATGTCGATTCCGTGCCGCTCCATGAACTCGAAGTCCGGGTGGTAGCCGGTCATGGCGAACACGAAATCATTGCCGATGGTCACCTCGCCTTCGGGTGTCTGGAGGCGCACGGAATCAGGGCGGATTTCGAGCACGCGGGAGCGGAAGTAGGCCTTGATCTCGCCCGCGGCAATGCGGTTCTCGATGTTGGGCTTGATCCAGTACTTGACGGATTTCGAGATTCCTTCACCGCGGTGCACGAGCGTGACGCGCGCGCCGGACCAATGGAGTTCCAGGGCGGCGATAGCAGCGGAATTCTTCGCACCCACCACCAGCACGTCCTGGTTGTAGAAGGGATGCGGTTCCTTGTAGTAGTGGATGACCTTGGGCAGATGCTCGCCCGGGACGTGCATCATATTGGGGCGATCATAGTATCCGGTGGCGAGGATCACTTTGTGAGCCGCATACACCTGGGGGCAGCCGTGCTCATCAGTGGCGCGGACCACGAAATCGCCGTCCTCTCCTTCGATCCGCTCCACGTTCTGGTACTGGCGGATGTCCAGCGCGTAATGTTCGGCAACGCGGCGATAGTACTTCAGCGCTTCGGTGCGCGTGGGTTTCTCGCCGATGGCGGTCATGGGCAGATCGCCGATCTCGAGCAGTTCCGGCGTGGTGAAGAACGTCATGTGGGTGGGGTAGTTGTAAATGGAATTCACGACACAACCCTTCTCCACCAGCACCGGACGCAGACCGCGCCGGGTGAGCTCAATTCCGCAGGCGAGACCCGTTGGGCCGGCGCCCACAATCACAACATCGAACCGTTCCATAGTGCTTAAAGCATTCCTTCCACGCTGCGGTAGACCTTGTCCAAAGCGGCGGGCAGCGCGCCTGCGTCCTTGCCGCCGGC
>CAYOQB010000018.1:38892-44141 GCA_964406035.1 uncultured Solibacteraceae bacterium
CCACCACCCGGACGATATCGCCGTACTTTTCGCCGAACAGAGCCATCGCGCCCTTGGACAACGCCTGGTCAATGGGGAGAATCTCGGTCTGGACCCCGGTGTTCTTCAGGATCTCTTCGTTCATCAGGCGTTCGACTTCCGCAAGCTCGTCGGCATCCATTGCGGTGTAGTGGGTGAAGTCGAATCGGAGCCTGCCGGGCTCGACGACCGACCCCGCCTGTTTGACGTGCGTTCCGAGCACTTTGCGCAGCGCGGCGTGGAGCAGGTGGGTGGCCGTGTGATTGCGCATGGTGGAGCGGCGCAGCGGTTCGGCGACACGCGCGGCCAGAGGCTCGCCCGCGGCGATCGGCGCCACGGTCCGGATCTTGTGGACGGAAAGACCGGGCACGGCGTTGTAAGTGCTTTCGACAACGGCGACGCGCTCACCCGCCTGATTGAACAGCTCGCCCTGATCTCCTACCTGGCCGCCGGCCTCGGCGTAGAAGGGAGTGCGATCCAGCACCAGTTCGGCGGCGACGCCCGCGGGCAGCGAATCGACCAGCTTCTGATCCTGGAGGAAGGCCACGGCATGGGTGGCATGCTCCTCCAGGCGGTCCCGCAGGAACTCCGTGCGTCCTTTTGCCAGCAGGTCCTGGTAGACGGGCGCGATCTGAGCTTTTTCCGCGCCCTTCCAGCTCGCGCGGGCGCGGGCCCGCTGCTTGTCCATTTCCTGCTGAAAGCCCTCGCGATCGATGGCCAGGCCCTTCTCGCGGGCCATATCTTCCTGCTCGTCCAGCGCGAGGCCGTAGGTGTCGTACAGCTTGAAAGCAGCTGGTCCGGGCAGTACTCCGCCGACGGCGGAAGCAGCCTCATCCTGGAACACCTTTTCCGCCACCTGGAACGTAGTGGCGTAGCGGTGTTCCTCGTCCTTCACCACCCGGGCGACGCGCTGGATGGATTCCAGCATGTCCGGATATGCGCCGCCCATCAACTCGGCCACGAAGCCGGTGAGCCGGTACAGGTACGGATCGTTGACGCCGATCATGCGGGCGTTGCGAAGCGCGCGGCGCATGATCTTGCGCAGCACGTAGCCGCGGCCTTCGTTGGAGGGCAGCACGCCGTCATTGATCAGAAATGCTGTGGCGCGGGCGTGATCCGCGTTGATGCGCAGAACCGTATCGACGCGAGGGTCGGATTCATAGGAAGTCTGGAAATACGACGCGGCTTCTTCGATCACCGGGCGCAGCAGGTCTGTTTCGTAGTTGGAAAGCTTGCCCTGCAGGACGGCGGCGAGGCGCTCCAGGCCCATCCCGGTGTCGATGGACGGCCGGGGAAGCGGGGTCAGCTTGCCCGAAAGGTCGCGGTCGAACTGCATGAACACAAGGTTCCAGATTTCGACAAAACGGCCGCCCCCGTCGAGCGGGAACTCCTCGTGCTCGCGGCCGGGTTCCGCACCCTCGGGGCCGAGGTCGAAGTGCATTTCCGAGCAGGGTCCGCACGGTCCGGTCTCACCCATCTGCCAGAAATTGTCCTTCTCATCCATCCGGAAGATGCGGCTTTTAGGAATGCCGGTAACTTCGTGCCACAACTGCTCCGCTTCGTCATCTTCACGAAAAACGGTGACGTAGAGGCGGTCCTTGGGCAGCGCGTAGTCTTTCGTGATCAGCTCCCAGGCGAAGTCGATCGCCTCCCGCTTGAAGTAATCTCCAAAGCTGAAGTTGCCGAGCATTTCGAAGAACGTGTGGTGGCGGCGGGTGTAGCCGACGTTCTCCAGGTCATTGTGTTTGCCGCCGGCACGAACGCACTTTTGGGAGGTCACGGCGCGGAGGTAATCCCGCTTCTCCCGGCCCAGGAAGACATCCTTGAACTGATTCATGCCCGCGTTGGTGAACAGCAGGGTTGGATCGTTTGCAGGCACCAGGGAGGAGCTTCGGACCACACGATGGCCATTCGCCTCGAAGTAGTCGAGGAACTTTTGTCTGATCTGATTACCGGTCATGCGCTGCTTTTATTCTGGCAGATGCAGCGTGTCCGGATCATTCGAATGTTCCGCCGCGTCCCGAGCCGGAAGCAAAGCGCGAGGCTCCGGCGACGGTCTCTCCGGAGGCTACGACATCGGATCCACGGCGGAATTCATTCTGCATCGCGTCCCGTTCGCTTCGTCCCCACTGCTCGAGAACGGACATGCGGTCGGATCGCATACAGGTCTGGGGGAAGGCAGCGATCTGTTGGGCCAGGTGGAGAGCGCCGTCGAGCGCGCCGCCGCGCTCGGTGAGGCGATTGGCCAGGCCCATCCGCAGAGCCTCTTCCCCGCTGACGCCGCGTCCGGTGAGGATCAGGTCCAGGGCGTGGCTCTGGCCGATGAGCCTGGGGAGGCGGACGGTGCCGCCGTCGACCAGCGGGACGCCGAACCTGCGGCAGAACACGCCGAACACGGCGTCCGCGGCGGCCACGCGGAGGTCGCACCACAGCGCGAGCTCGAGTCCTCCGGCGACGGCGTAGCCTTCGACGGCTGCGATAACGGGCTTGGAAAGCACCATGCGCGAGGGTCCCATGGGGCCGTCGCCTTCGCCGGACATCCGATTGCCGCGGCCTTCCGATAGCGCCTTCAGGTCGGCTCCGGCGCAGAAACAGTTGCCAGCGCCGGTCAGGATGGCTACGGACTGGGATGGATCGGCATCAAAGTCGCGAAAGGCGTCAGCGAGAGCGCCGGCGGTTTCGCGATCCACGCAGTTGCGGACGTGGGGGCGGTGGATGGTGACGATAGTGATGGCGTCCCGGGTTTCCCGTCGGACTGTCGACATCTCGCTAGTCTAGCGGGAGGAACGCGCTCACGGCAGGATAGTGCGCTCGCCCGCGGCTGCGCGATTTTCGTTCATTACTTTCTGAAATTCAATGACTTCCTGCTCTGCAGATCGGAGCTCCTCCGGGTTGTCCGTGAAGTCCATTGCCTTCCAGGACGCCAGCAGCTCGATAGTAGCGGTGTCGATCCACATCCAGTTGACTTGCTTCACAAGTCAAGTCTAGGCCACCGCAACCCCGATTCGCTGCTCAATGTAGTCGGCGAAACGAGCGGTGGGATCGAAGCCGAGCACCTCAGGGGCGTTCGCCACGAAGTTCGAAAGCGCATTGATGTCGTAGTAGACGATCTCGCCGGAGCGGTCGTCGATCATGTACTCGATGCCGCCGATGTCGAGCTTTGCGAGCTCGGCGAGCTTCAGCGCTCCGGCGATGGCCTCGGCGGGGGGATCGGCCCGCTCGACGCGAAGTCCCTTCTTGGGCGCCTCCGCGGGGCAGAACGCGTCCTCCGTGCGGCAGATGTCGGCGGGACAGAGATTGAAGTCCGTGAAGTCGGTGTAGATCCGGATAGCGTAGAGGAACTTGCCGTTCAGCACTTCCACCCGGGTGATGACGCCGCCGCGAGCGGGGACGAATTCCTGAATCAGGCCCACCTGATCATAGCCGAGGTCGAGTTGCGCCGCTGCAACCTCTTCCGGCGAATCGAAGCGCACGATCCCGGCGCCGGAGCCGCCGATGTTCGGTTTGATCACCACGGGGAATCGCAGCCCCCGGGCGGCTTCCGCCGCGAGCGACGGATGGTTGATCACGCGCGCCTTGGGGTAGGCGACTCCCGCGCGGCGGAAAAGGTCCAGTTGCCGCGCTTTGGAGATCTCGACGCTCCAGGCGTGGCTGCCATTGATGACCGGAATCTGGTGCTCCTCCAGGTGCGCCAGGTAGTCTCGAACGGCGAAGATCCCGTGCCCGTGACCCCGCTTCCAGGAAGAAGGGCTCATCCGGTTGATGGTCAAGGCGGGAAATACGCCGGCTTCCGGGTCGTAACAAAGTTGATCAGCTCTGCGGGTGGTGTAGTCGATGCCGCGGCGTTCGAGTTCTGCAAAGAGCAACTTGAACCACTCGGGGTGCTCGTAGAGTATCTCAACTTTGTCGATCAACTTAGACATGAATCTACAATAGCACGATCCAAGTCCAAGCGAATGTACGAGTTCAGGCGGCGGCAGCGGAGCGGCCTGCGCGCCGGGCGATGTCCAATGCAGCACGCTTTCCGGTTTCGGCGCCGCCTTCCATATACCCTTGGGCCTGCAGGCTGCAGTGTTCGCCGGCGAAATACAGGTTCCCGGCGCGGCCACCCTCGTGGCCACGAATCGAGCTCCACTGGCCCACACGGTACGAGGCGTAAGAGCCGAGGGTATGGGGATGGGAGGGCCAATGGAATCGGGCGGCTTTCCCGCTGCGCAACCGGGCGAGCCCGGTCCAGACCGGATCGATCAGGGGCAGGAGGCGCGTTTCCAGATCCTCAGGCGAGCCCTGACCGAGTTGGACGCCGGCTTTCCCGCCCACCAGCATGGTGAGCGCGCCGGGCGTGGTGGGCTGCAGGCGGCTGGAGTCCCAAACCAACTGCGTTTCGAGATCGGTGAAGAGGTTGCCGCCATAGCCGAGGTCGCGCCACAGGCGCTTTTCGAAGCCGAGAAACAGCTTGGCGTTGGTGCCGTAGCCGAGTTCGCGGATGGCGCGGCGTTTCTTTTCCGGAAGCGGAACGCGGAGGTCGAGCGACCGGAGGATGGTGAACGGCACGGTGAGCACGACGACATCGGCGACCACTTCCGGGCGATTGTCGAAGCTGAGCCGGTAGGCGCCGCCGGACTCGGCGATTGCCGCGAGGCGGTGTTCCAGCCGGATCTGATCGGAGATATCGCCAGCGAGGCGGTCGCAAACGAGCTGGTTGCCGCCCTGTATTTTGTAGCGTTCATCGCTGTCGCCGAACAACAGAATGCGTTCTCCCGCGAGTTCAGGGGCGATGAGCGAGATCAGATTCATGGCGGATTGCTCGCCCGTATCCATTCCGTATTCGGTGAGGTAGGCGACTTCGAGCAAAGCACGCAGCCAGCCGGAGACTCCCATTCGGGTGAGGTACTCGGCGATGGACAGGCGGTCGTAACGTTTGTATCCGCGGCCTCGGGAGTCGCTGAGGTCACGGGAGAGGCGCGCCGAAATCTCGCGGAACTGAGCCGCGATGCCCGCCGGGTTTCGAAGCGCTCCGCCGAAGAAGAAGGCTTCGGCGTGCAGGCTCGCTTCGCTGGGCGCTCGCGTGTCGATCAGGTCCAGCCCAAAGTGTTTTGCGAGCCCGAGAATCTCCGTGTGGCTCGTATCAATGAACTCGCCGCCGAGTTCGGTGGTGACGCCGGGGGCGGCGACGCCGGTAGCCGAATACATGCGCCCGCCGGTGCGTTTGGAGCTTTCGTAGACGGTAG
>CAYOQB010000019.1:0-11723 GCA_964406035.1 uncultured Solibacteraceae bacterium
CATCCAGTTGGGAAGCGGAGGCTGCCTGGCTTCCACGTTGGCCCGCTCGCAATCCGCGTAGCGCCATTCGGCCATCGGCTTGCCCCAGCGGGCTGCGATGTCCAGCATCGTGGCGGCGATCTTCCGCTCGTTTCCCACGCCGCGGCGGTTGTGGCCCTGCGCCATGCGCGGCTGCAACGCGGGGTTCACCACAAAGCTGGACGAGGTCATACCCAACGGCTGCAGGACCAGCTCCTGCACCAGACCTTCCAGCGACTTCCCCGTCAATTCCTCAAGCACCCGGCCTAAAGCAACGAAGCCCTCACCCGAATACTGGAACTTCTCGCCGGGCGCGAACGCCGGCGTCAACTGCTGTCCCACCTCGAATCGCCAGTTCGGAAAGCCGGAACTGTGGCTGAGCACATGGGCCGCCGTGACCGCGCGCGCCGCTTCGTTTTCAAACAAACCCGGCACATAGGAAACCAGCGGCTTGGCCAGGTCCAGCTTGCCGGAATCCCGGACCTTGAGGGCCGCCATCGCCACCACGGGCTTGGAAAGCGACGCAGCCTGGAAGATGGTCTGCTCCGTGACCGCAAGCTTCGCGGCGGCGCTCGCCATTCCAAACGCTTTCTCATAGACCAGCTTGCCATTGGATACCAGGGCCAGCGCGAGCCCCGGCACAGGCGAGGCATCCAGCCATTCGGGGATTCGCGACAGTACGTCTGGCTCGGGCGCGCGCTTCCATCGCGCAAACGCGAGCGGGGCAGTCAGCCCCAACGAGGCGAACAACCGGCGGGTCACGGTTGCCACCTGTGATGTTCCGCTACGATCAGCATCGTGACAAGCCTCCTGGTTCCGCGCGAGACGCAGACCCTCGGGAACTATGCAATTTCGGGGCTCCCACCTAAGCTGCTGATTTTCCTTGGCGATGCAAGACGGCAAGCGTCCATTTCCGGGAATCCGCCGTTCGCCCCTGGTGCTTATTCCTCGCGCAACGCGGTCGCCGGGTCGATCGCCATCGCCCGCCTCGCGGGAATCCAGCAAGCTGCCGCGGAAACCCCCAACAGGAGAACTGCGACCAATGTCAGCACCTGCGGGTCCGTTGCCTGGACCTGGAACAGTTGGTTCTGCAGGAGCCTGGTGACTCCCAGCGATCCCACAACTCCGAGCACAATTCCCGATCCCACCAGCAGCAATCCTTGCCGCAACACGAGCCGCCCGACGCTGCCCGGCTCCGCACCCAAGGCCATCCGCAGGCCGATCTCCGACGATCTCTGGCTGACCACGTAGGACAAAACGCTGAAGGTTCCAATCAACGAAAGCACCAGGGCCAGAAGCGAGTAGGCGCTCAACAACGACACGATCGATTGCCGCGATCCCAGGTTGCGCTCCACCAGAAACTCCAGCGACCGCACCTTCCACACCGGCTGGTCCGGGTCAACCGACCAGATCGCCTTCGTCACCTCCCGGGCCACGTTCATTGGATCTGCCGCGGTGCGGATCGTCAACGAGTTGAAGATGTTCGGGATCTGGTCCAGATGCGCATACGCCTGCGGTTCGGCAGGGTCGTCCAGATCGAATTGTTTGATGTCTCCGACCACGCCGACCACGGTCGCCGTCATCTTGTTCTCGGGGAACTTCACCTGCTTGCCCAGTGGATCCTCACCCGGCCAGAAGCGCTCCGCCATGGTGCGATTGATCACCAGCACCGGCGGGGCGCCCGCACCATCACGCGTCTCCAGCACGCGACCTTTGAGCAGGGGGATCATCATCGTCGAAAAGAACTCCGGACTCACAGCCGTCGTCAGCGCGAGAGGCTGGTCGGCGGGCGCCGGTTCCGGCCGCCCCACGACCACGAACTTGGAGGATTGCCCGTTGCCGCCGAACGGGACCGCTCGCGTGGAAGCCGCGGAGATCACGCCGGGAACCTGCGACACCCTCCGTACAACCTCGGCGTGAAATTGCGACTGCTGCTCGCGCGTAGGATATTTGTTGCGCGGCAGGCGATACTCCAGGGAAAGCAGATTCTTCGGATTGAAGCCGGGATCGACCTTAATCAGATTCAGCAGGCTTTTCACCATCAATCCTGCGCCGGCAAGCAGCACCACCACCAGGGCGACTTCGCCGACAACGAGTAGGCCGCGCGCACGATTCCAGGCGGCGTTGGCTCCCGCGCCACGCGACTGACGCATCGCCTCCACCAAATCCGCCCGGGATGCGGCCAAGGCGGGAGTGATTCCGACAAACAAACCCACCGCCGTCGTAACCGCCAGTGAAAACAGGAGCACTCGCCAGTCCATGGGCACATTTTCAGCCGTTACCCAACGGCCCAGCATTGTGACCAGGGAATCCAGCGACCACCGCGCCAGAAGCAACCCCGCCGCCCCGCCCGCAAACGCGAGGACCAGCGACTCCGCCATCAGATGCCAGATCAGGCGGGCGCGCCCGGCGCCCAGAACGGCTCGGACAGCCGCCTCGCGCCGGCGGCGCAGCGTCCGCGCCAACGTGAGATTTGCGATGTTGGCGCAGCCGATCAGCAGCACGAGCCCCGCCGCGCCGCTCAGAGCGAGCAGAATCGGACGGACCTGGCGAACCAGCGCCGCTTGCAACGGCATGATTCTCACCCGCAGGTCCTTACTCTCGGGATGCTCTTTGCCGAGCTGGGCGAAAATCGAGTCGGTCTCCGCCTGCGCCTGCTCCAACGAAACGCCGTCGCGCACGCGAGCCAGGGGAATAAAACCGCGTGTGGCTCTCGTCAATGTGGCGTAGGGCGGCCAGAAATGCAAGGGCATCCAGACGTCCACGCCGCTGCCCAGGCTCGGATCGCCGGCCACCACGCCGATGATCGTATGCGGGTTGCCGTTCAGCAACATCGTCTTGCCGAGCACATCCTCGCGGCCGCCAAAGCGATTCTTCCAGAGGGGCTCGCTAAGAATAGCCAAAGCCGGACCACCGGGCCGGGCCTCGTTCTCCTCGAACAGCCGGCCAATCCGCGCCTTCGATTCCAGAGCCTTCAGGTAATTCTCGGCAACGAATCCTCCTACCAGGCGCTGCGGCTCTTCGCCGCCCGTGTAGTTCACACTCTGCGGCACCCACGCCGAAATCTCCTGCATTGCCTTGCTTTGCTTCCGCCACTCCTCGTAATCCGCAATGCTCATCCCCACCATGCGGCCCTTGGAGTTGAACGTATAACCGTAGATGACGGAATCCGGATTCGCCACATCCGGTGGGCGCAGCAACACGGCGTTCAGGACGCTGAACATCGCCGCGTTCAGGCCGATGCCCAGGGCGAAGGTCAGGATGACGGCGGCGGTGAAGCCGGGACTCTGCCGAAGGGTACGGACCGCCTGGAGAAGGTCGCGGAGAAAGGCTGCCATGGACATGCCCTAGGCACGTCAAGGTCAAACCACAAACTCTCTGTAGTAGAGCAGCTTACCTGGGAAGCTCTTGTTCAGGGTTGGGACCACATGTCCGAAGACGCACAGGAAGTTTGTAGCGGCGTTATACCTTCTGTAACTCCCGCAACTTCTCCCCGGTCGCCTTCTCCACATCCGCATGCAGGCTGTTGCCATGCGAATCCATGGTGACGATCGCAAGCAGACCCTTCAGCTTCAGCCGCCACATCGCTTCCGGAATTCCGAATTCCATGAAGTGCGCGCCCAGCACCTTCTCCACGCTGCGCGCATAGAACTGAGCCGCCCCGCCGATCGCGTGCAGATATACCGCGCCCGCCTCCGCGCACGCGGCGAGCGTCTTCTTGCCCATTCCGCCCTTGCCGATCACCGCACGGACACCGTACTTGCGGATGATGTCGCCCTGATACGGTTCCTCCCGGCTGGAGGTGGTGGGTCCGGCCGCCTTCACCGTCCACTCCTCACCTTGCTTCAGCATCACCGGACCGCAGTGATAAATCACCGAGCCCTCCAGCGAAACTGGTGGCTCATGGGAAGACAGATGGTGATGCACCGCGTCCCGCCCGGTGAAGACCTCGCCCTGAATCAAAACGATGTCGCCCACTTTCAGCGATCGCACTGCACTCTCGGTCAAAGGCGGCGTCAGGATGATTTCGCGGCCGGTCAGCGGGAAGCCCTCGGCGACCGCCATTCGCTCCACCGGCCGCTCCGGATCGCGGTAGATCCAGCCGTTGATCGCTCCCGTGCGGGCGTCCAGGCGAACGCCCAATCGCCGGAAAGCCCAGCAATCGTAGGCCACGCTGACGAAGAAACTGGCCGGCAGCCGGTTCGCCGCGGTAATCTTGCATCCGATCAGGCTGGTGCCGCCGCCGAATCCCATAGGCCCAACACCGATGCGGTTGGCCTCCTCCATCACCTGCGCCTCCAGGGCGGCGAGCTCTGGAACCGGATTCAAGTCGTCCAACGTGCGCAGCAGCTGCTCTTTCGCCAGAACGTACCCGTGCGCCCGATCGGAACCGATACACACGCCCAGCGCGCCCGGCGCGCAGCCTTGGCCCTGGGCCTGCCACACCGCATGCAGAAGGCACTTGCGAACACCTTCGAGCGTGCGGTCCGCGCGGCCCAAATGGTCCAGCTCGGCAGGCAGCGAGTACTGGATATTCTTGTTCTCACACCCGCCGCCCTTCAGGATCAGCTTCACCTCGATCTCATCGTTTTCCCACTGCTCAAAGTGGATCACGGGCGTTTCCACGCCGAGGTTGTCGCCGGTGTTTCTGCCGGTGAGCGAGTCCACAGAGTTGGGACGCAGCTTGCCGCGCCGCGTGGCGTCCGCCACTGCCGTCCGAATCGCTTTCTTCAGTTCGATCTGGTTCACTCCCACCGGTGTGTGCACGAAGAACGTCGGCATACCGGTGTCCTGGCAGATGGGACCCTCATCGTCGAACGCCATGTCGATGTTCGACGCGATAATCCCGAGCGCCTGGGCCGCCTGCGTCCCGCCCGGCTCCGCCGCCACGGCGATGCCCATCGCCTTGCGAACATCCGGCGGCAGGTTGGTCGAAGTCTGGGTGATCAGTTCAACGAGAGAATTGTGCAGGAATTCCATGGGCCTTTCCGATGGTATCGCGGTTCAGTCCAGGCGGATGCGAACCTGCGCGGTCAGCCCCGGACGGATCGCCGGGTTCGGGGCGGTGAACTCCACCAGCACTTGATTCCCGTCCACCTTGCGCACCTTCCCGGCGAGCTCCTCGTCCGCGAGCTCCGCAACCCGCACCCCGGCTGTCTGGCCTTCCTTGATCCGCGCCAGCACCGGCGGCGGTGGCTCCAGCACCACTTCCAACTGCGACAGCTCCACCGCGATTTCGAACAACCCGGCGGCATCGGGCGACACCTGCTCACCGGGCTTCGCGCGCGCGGCGATCAGAATTCCGGCCGCCGGTGACTTGATCTCGCCCGCCGCTACCGCTGCGTTGGCTTCGTCGAGATCCTCAGTCTTTTCCCGCAGCGCCAGTTTGGCCGCGTCGATCTCCTTCACCAGCGACTCCGATTCGCCCTCGACGATCTCCGCCAGCCGCGTCGCGCTCTCCAACTCCGCTTTCGCCTCCCCGAAGGTTCTCTCGGACTGTTCGAACACCCGGCGCGGCGTCGCCCCTTCGCGGATCAGCAACTGCTGGCGCTGGTACGCCTTGTTCGCTTTCTCGTATTCATCCTTCGCCCGGCTGAGCACCGCCTGAGCGCGCGATGCCTCCAGCCGGGAGGCGATCACCGCGCTTTCCAGATTGTTGATCCGCGTCTGCAGGCGCTCCACCTCCAGCGCTGCCCGCTCCTGGTCCGCTTCCGCCCGGCCGCTCTTCACCTTCCCCAGCAATTGACCCTCGTACACCTCGTCTCCCGGCGCGACGAACACTTCCTCAAGGGTTCCCGCCGTGCTCGCCGCCACCGGTACGATGTTGCGCGCGCGAATGACGCCCGCAACTTGCGCCTCCGGTCCCGTGAACACCGCCGGGGCCTCGGGCGGCGGAGCAGGAGGCGCGGGCTTCGGACGCAGAGAAACCGTCAAAGATCCCGCCGCGATCGCCAGCAGAATCACTACACCGCCGGCGAGCAGCCATTTTCCTCGCATTTTCCCGATGATACCGCCGTGGAATGCTCTAAAGCTTCTTTGAGGGAGTCTCAGGCGGTTCCGGAAGCTCGGCCTGACGGGCAAATTCGGCCAGCGACAATGGCGTGTGGCGCTGATGAGCGTCGACACCCGAAAAGCTGGACCGCCGCATGTCGATCTGCCAGGCGATGCGCACCCGGCTTACCACCCCGCGCGCCCAGTCGATCGGCGAATGGACCTGATTCCGCTGCGGCGGCGGATCGCCGGCGCAGCCCTTCTTCGGCGGCTCGACGATGGTGAGCGCGAAGGCGCCGGACGCCAACGTCAACGCGATCAGGAGATTCTTCTTCACGGTTCCGCCCCACCGCACCGGCTATTCACCCCGAAACTAACAGAAATCGCCCGGCGAATCTTGCGTCTTCGTAACCGGCGGTGGAACGTGGGAAACTCCCCGCCATGGGCCTATTTTCGCGAGCTCTCTCGGTCGCGTGCCGCTGCTCTCCCGAGTTCGCTATACTTCCAAAGTCCGGTTGTTCAACCGGAGGAGCGTAGCATGCCAGATTTTCGGCTGGGCGACGTCATTGACGATTACTGTGTGAAGTGCCGCAGGGTAACCAACCACTCGATCGTTTCCCTAGTGGATGGGGCCGCCGCGAAGGTGCGCTGCCGGACCTGCTATAACGACCACGATTATCGCCACGAACAGGCGCCGCCGTCCAAGAAAGACCTCAAGAAAGCCGAACTCTTTAAGCAGGTGCTGGCAAACGCGGGCGGCGCCGGCGGCGATGGCGCGCAACCCCCCGATGCGATTTCCGAAATCGCCGCCCTGGTGAGCGATGCCGCCGTCCAACCCCACGACCCAGCCGTGCTCGACGCTGGCCCCGAGCTCCCCTTGGAAGAGGCCGCCGCCGAAGCAGCCCCGCCCGCCGCGAAGGCGAAAACCACGCGCAAACGCGCCAGAACCGTGAATCCTTAGCGGCACACCCCGCGGGCGACATCGGTTTCCGCCGCGATGAAGCCGAAGGCCGCCCAGTTTGCCGGGTCCGCCATCAACTTGTCAAACAGCGCGCACGCCTTCGCCTTATTTCCGCTCATCAATGCGAAATTCGCAATCGGATACCCGAGCGCCATCAGGGACGATCCTTCGAGTTTCGCCGAGTCGAACACATCCTCGCCCCGCTCGCCCTTGTAGAAAAGCAGCGCATTCAGATACGCGACGTTGTCCTTCACCTGCATCTTCTCGTGAATGCCCTCCAGCAGCTTCTTCGCCTCCGCGTCGCGTCCGGCGCGGCGCAAGGCGGCGTAGCGCCAGTTCGAAATCGCGATCCGCGAGTCGTCGTCCAGGCCGGCGCAGCCCCGCCACTCCTTGGGCATGGCGCCCTCACTCGCGCCCGCCTTCCAGTCCAGACACTGCCCGTAAGTATCCGCCGCGGCGCCGAAGTCGCCGCTCAAGTACTGCGCGAGCCCCAGGTGATACAGCACGTCGAAACTTCCCGGAGCAATCTTCCTCGCCTGCTGCAGATCCTTCACGGCGTCCGCGAACTTGCGCGTCGAAATGTAGCGATGCCCCCGATACCGGTACGCCTGAACGTCCCCCGGCGATTCGCGGATCAGCTTGCTGTAAATCGGAATCGACCGGTCGAACTGCAGCAGCCGGTCATAGCCGCGCCCCAGCGCGATCTGCGCCGCGGCATCCTTGGGGTTGGCGCCGGCTTTCTCCTGCAGCGCCTTCAAGTCAGCGTTATCCGCCTGCGATAGATACGTTCTGCCCGCGGGCGACTTCCATTGCGGCGTCTGCGCCATCGCCATCGCCGCGCACACCAATCCCAGCGTGAGCTTCATAATCCAAACACCCTTTCCAGCCACGGTTGAACCAGGCCGCGTGCTTTGGAGGGGAACCGGTGTCCGCCCTCAAGCTGATGGAATGTTACATCGCCGGCGTGCCTGCGGAGCCGCGCCGGAAATCCCTCGGTTACCGCCGCGGGGAAGAACTCGTCCTCGCTGCGGGCTATGTGCATCACCGGCGTTTGAAACTGGTGATACTTGTCCTCATTCCAATCCTTGGGCACCCCGCCGCAGATGCCCAGCACCGCTCCGGCAGCGTCCGGGTAGGTGCCGATGAAGCGGTAATTCAGCCCCACGGGCTGCGAGAATCCCATCAGCAGAGTCCGGTTCGCCGCGATGCCGAACCGCCGCTCCAGCTCCCCGCGGACCTGATGCACGATCCGGTGGTGGGTGCGGATATTCGATTCGCCGTGTACCCGCGTCCCCCAGTTGTAGCCGATCTCCCCGCTCGCGCTTGGACCCGCGCCCAGGTAGAACTGATTCGGAGCCTGAATCGCCGCCACCACATGCTCCACGCCGACAACGGGCACCGATAGCCGCAGCATCGCCTCCGGGCTGGACCCATAGCCGTGCAGGGTCAAAACCAGCAAAGTCTCCGGGCGAACCGATTCCGGCTCGTGCAGCAGATACCGTCCATCCAGCCCGGCGTCGAAGATACATACTTCGGGGTTCCGCGTCGCCAGTGGCAACGCGTTCATTTGTTCCGCCATGTTGTAGAGTTGATTGTAGATCCTTTCCCGCCCGCATGAGTGAGCAGGAGTCCATTCCGAATCCTCAGGAATTGAGCGCGGCATCTCTACTCCGCCTGCTGGAAGCGATTCCGCTGCCCGTGTACGTCAAGAATCTGGAAGGGCGCATGGTGTACATGAACGCCGCCTCCCGCGCGGTGATGACCGGCTGGGGAGTCCAGCCCGGAACCCTGATGCCCGTGGTCTATCCCACCCTTGGCACTCCCGGACTCGCCGAACGCATCGGCGAGGCTGATCGCATCGCGCTCGACGGCGGCGTCGCTTCCCTGGAGATGACCCTGGAGTCCCCGGACCCGGAGCACCGCCGCACCTGGCTCAGCCACCGCGTCCTTCTCCGCGGGACCGACTGGGGCGACGTGATCATCGGCGTCTCCAAGGACGTCACCGAGCAACGCCAGGTGGAACAGGCGCTGCGCCTGTCGGAAAAGGAACTGCGCCTGATATGGGAGCAATCCTCCGACGGCATGCGCCTGATCGACCGCGAAGGCAATATCGCCATGGTGAACGAAGCGTTTTGCCGCATGGTCGGGCGCTCCCGCGAGGCTCTCGTCGGCCGGCCGATGTGGTGCATCTATCCCGAGGATGTACACCCCCAGGCGCGTGCTTATCTCGACGTGATCTTTGCCAATCCGCCGGAAACACCGGAAGTCCATTTCTTTACCCGCAGCGACGGCGAACAGGTCTGGATGGAGGTCAGCTACTCCGTGCTCGATGTCCCCGGCGCGGGGCAGCGCGTCCTCAGCATCTGCCGCGACGTCACCGAACGGAAACGGGCTGAAGAAGAACTGCGCGCGGCCAAGGAAGCCGCCGAAGCCGCCCTTCGCGTGAAAACCGACTTCCTGGCCAACATCAGTCATGAGCTCCGCACCCCCATGAACGCGATCCTCGGGCTCACGGAATTCACTCTCCAGACGGAACTGACCGAACCGCAAAGGGGCATGCTGCTGTCCGCCAAGGAAAGCGCGGGCGCACTGCTGGGTTTGCTCGACGACCTTCTCGATTTCTCCAAGTTCGAAGCCGGCAAGCTGGAACTGGAGACAGTCGCATTTTCGCTCTCCGAAAGCCTCAACCGCGTCTACAAGGCTCTGTTGCCGCGGGCGTTGTCGAAAAACTTGGAGTTTCGCATCGACGTTGACTCCCGCTTGCCGGACCGCCTGCTCGGGGATCCGCACCGTTTGCGGCAGGTGCTCCTCAATTTGCTCGGCAACGCCATCAAGTTCACGGCGCGCGGCAAGGTGATCCTGAAGGCAGTGAGCGAGACCGGCTCCCGCGGTCCGGCGATCCGCTTTTTCGTCATGGACACAGGCGCCGGAATCGCGCCCGACAAGCAGGCCGTGATTTTCGAACCCTTCACCCAGGCGGATGGTTCCACCACTCGCCGCTACGGCGGCACCGGCTTGGGCCTGGCGATCTCGGAGAAGATCGTGGACCAGATGGGCGGCCGCCTGTTATGCGCCAGCGAATGGGGCTACGGCAGTACTTTCTCCTTCGCCATCCCGCAACGACCGGCGCCGCAGCTGCCGGCGGCTCTCCGTTCCCCCTCCCGGCTTAGCGTGCTCGCCGTCGAGGACAATGACGTTAACCTGAAAGTGACCACCCGCCTGCTGGAGCAGTTGGGGCACGAAGTAACGGTCGCGCGCAGCGGCCCCGAAGCCCTGGCCGCGGTCTCCACCCGCCACTTCGATCTGGTGCTTATGGACCTGCAGATGCCCGGAATGGACGGGTTCGAGACCACGCGGCGCATCCGGGAAAGCGAGAAGGAACGCAAAAGTTCCGGACCTCCGCTGCCGATAATTGCTTTAACGGCCAGTCTGCAGTCCGACGAGGAATGCAAGCGGTCGGGAATGACTGGAGTACTGCGTAAGCCTTTGGACAAGAATGAGCTATCACTGGTGCTGGAACGCGTCCGCCCCGATTCTCCCGGCGGGCTGGATCGCGAAGTAGCCCTGGCCCGCGTCGGCGGCGACGAGGAATTGCTGCGCGAAATCGGGCAGTTGTTCCTCATTGAATATCCCCAGTTGCTGGCTCAAATGGACCAGGCCATCTCCGCCGCCGATGCCGTCCGGCTCGAGCGCGTCGCGCACAGCCTCAAAGGCTCCGTCTCCAATTTCGGCGCCGCGCACGCCACCGAGGCCGCTCTCGCACTCGAAAAACTCGGCCGCAACGCCCAGTGGGACCAGGTCGATGCCGCTCTCGCCGCCCTCCGCTCCCGCCTGGAATCGCTCCGCTCTCAAATCCAGAGCCTTTAGCCCCGGCGTTATCATCAGTACATGGCGCTCGGCATCCGCGTGTCCGGTACATTCCCCCGGCCGATCGCTCCCAGCAGCAGCGGCGTCCTGCGGCTCATCGAAGCATGGCTCCGCGAAACCGCCGGACCGCTCCTCACCGGCGCCTGGCTCCAGGACCCGGAGGATTCTCCCCTCCTCTTCATCCAGCTGCACCCCGCCGCCGCGCCCGCGCGCTTCTCCGTCTCCGCCGGGAGAATCGACGTCGATGTCCAGACTTCCTCGGTGGGCCCCGGCTTTCACATCTATTTCTGCAATCTGATGAAGGAGCTCGGCGCCCGCTTCGAAGTGGACTGGGATCGCGTGGAGGACGACACCGGCTTCTTCCATTCCGGCGACGACGGGGCCGTGTATGTCGACATGCAATCCTGGCTGCTCGCCGTGATCCGCCGGACCCTGGAAATGCACGCCGACCGGCATCGCAACCTCATGATCGCCATGCCCGCCGGGCACCTCTTTCAGATCGACGATGCGTTGATCACACCCCTCGGCCCCCGCAGCGTTGCCTGGATGGAAGACGTCACCCGCGGCGCCCTCAGCGGCAGTGATTTCTTCGCCTGGTGGAATGACCAGCAGGACGCCGTGTATCACCTCCGCCGCGCGCTGTGCCTGATGTGGCGCGACATTCGCTGGCGGGAGCCCATCACCCCGGACGAGCGCAAGCAGATGGAGGAGGTCGCCTTGCTGCTGGAGCGCAGTCACCACTTGGACCCCGCGCTTCCCAAGCCCGCGCCCGAATGGCGCGAGATCGCCGGATTTCTGGGTCGGGCCGTGCCCGAAGACATCGCCGCCGTTCCCGGCGAGCCATCCATCGGCTACCGCAGGCGCGCCGTTGGCGTGACGCTGGTTG
>CAYOQB010000019.1:11733-44064 GCA_964406035.1 uncultured Solibacteraceae bacterium
GCTTCGCCGAATCGTGGCATAACCAGGAAATCTGGCACGGCTGGGATCAGCGCCGCGATGTTTGGATCAGCGCCTTTCGGGCCCAGCCCTCCGCCGGTGGCGAGCAGTCGCCCGAGAAGATCCTGCGCGGGCAGGCCGACGGCGAGGGCGAGCTCTTCGAATTCGCCGATGAAGGTCTTGCGGCGCGCGCCACCCTCGCCCACGTCGAAGAGGACGGCCGACGCTACTTCCGCTTGCGCGGCCGGACGGCCACCGAAGGCAGATTCGCGCTCTCCACCATCGCGTTTACCGATCGCGAGGAACTGGATTGGGCTCTGGGTGTTTGGAAGTCGATCCGGAGGTAAGAACGCGGAGGCCGGGCGGCGGCCTCCGCCAATGCCGCTACTTCTTCTTGATGCGGCTGCACGCGTTGATCGCGCCGCTGGGATCCAGCGCTTCCCGTCCTTCGTCGATGTGCACGATCTTGCCGTCCACGTCGATCACGAAAGTCACCCGGTTGGCGACCCCCACCGTGGGAATGTAAACGCCATACTCCTGCGCCACCTTGCCCAGCTTATCGCTGGCCAAGGGATACGTCGCGTTCAGCTCTTTCGACCAATGCCGCAGCGTCTCGATGAAATCCGTGCTGACGGCAACCACCTGCGTTTCGAACTCTTCAAATTTGCCGATACCAGACTGGTAGGCGGTGAGTTCCTTCGTTCAACCACCGGTGAACGCGGCGGGGAAGAAAGCCACCACCACGTTCTTCTTGCCCTTGTAATCAGCCAGTTTGAACTGATTGCCCATGGTGGCTGGCAAAGTAAAATCGGGCGCCGTATCGCCCACCTTGAGATGCGTCTTGGGAGGCTGGGTCTGCTGCGCGGCTGCCGGTAAAGCGATGGCGGCGCAAGCGATCAGTAGGATTCGTCTGGTCATTGGTCCTCGACTTCCGCAAGGGTATCACATCACTCCAAGAATCCCGGCGGCGGCGTGAATCCGCCCAGCCGCTCCGCCAGCAGGGAAGCGAACTGGATCGGCGTCGCGTCTTCCCACATCGGCCCCACGATCTGCAGGCCCACCGGCAGTCCCGATGCAGTCCGGCCCACCGGCATCACCGTCGCCGGAAGCCCGGCCACCGTGGCAAAGAAGATCCAGTTCATCATGTTCAGATACGGCCGCTTGCCTTCCGGCGCGCCGATGGTCCGCGCCGCCATGTCCGGCGAAGCATCGTGGGGAAACGCCGGCGTGAACGCAACCGGGCACAGGAACACGTCGAAGGACTCGAAATACTTCTGCCACACCTGGCGAGTTCGGAGCCGCTTCATGTTTTCGCCCGTCCAGCGGCGATGATCGGCGCCCATCCCCGCGCCCATGGGATTCGTGGAATCGCGCATCATGGCCGCCGCCTGCTCCGGCGGGAAGGTCGGACCCAGCACCGCGCCCAGCAGGAACAGGTAGTTGGCCAATGAGGCGCCCGGCTCGAACCCCTGCGGCCATCCTCGCTCCGCCTGCAACCCAGCCTTGCCCAGTGCCGCCGAAACCGAGTCAAACACCAGCTTCATCTCCGAAGTCACCGGGGCGATCGGATCGTCGAACAAATAGCCCACGCGGAACTCGCTCAAGCGGCTCCGCCGCGGCGGCTCCAGCTTCCAGCTCCAGCCCTTCGTGAAACCCGGATCGGGACCGCCCAGCAGGCGCATCGCTTCCATCAGATCCTCCGCGGACCGCGCCATCGGACCCGCCACCGCCAGATCCGTGGAATAGCCCGGCAGACCCCAGTTTCCACCCGGACTCTGACCCATTTGGCTGATGACGTCAATGGTTGGCTTGTGGCTGAAGATGCCGCAAAAGTGCGCCGGCACGCGTAGCGATCCGCCGATGTCGCTGCCGATCGAGAGATAGCCGAGCCCGGCAGCCAGCGCAGCCGCGCTGCCTCCGCTCGAGCCGCCCGGCGTGCGAGTCACGTCCCAGGGGTTGTTCGACCGGCCGTAGATCGGATTGTCGCTCTGGTAATCGGAAAGATTCACCGGAACATTAGTCCCGCCCAACAGCACGGCCCCGGTATCGGCCATCTTCTGCGCCACCGCGGAATGGCGCGGCGCCTTCGAGTCCTTCAACTGCGGGATGCCCCACGTGGCCGGCCGCCCAGCGACCCCAAAGCTCTCCTTGATGGTGATCGGCACCCCGTGAAACGGGCCCTTGGCCATGCGGTTGCGCATGGCGGCATCCGCCTCTTTGGCGGCGGCGAGCGCCTCCTCGCGGGTCTCGTACGAGAATGCGTTCAGCTTCGGCTCGAACCGGTCCATCCGCGCGAAAGCGTGCTGCGTCAGCTCCACTGACGAAACGCGCCCCCGGCGGATCGCCTCCGCCGCCTGCAGCGCAGTCCCGAAATCCCTGTCAAAAGCTGGCCGGCTCTGACCCTGCAACGCCAGCGCCGAGGATATCGCGAGAAACTCGCGGCGGTTCACCATCCGAACAGTATAACTACGGCTGCTTCTCTCCCACCGCGATGATGTGGTTCGCGCTGCGCACGTACAACACGCCGTCCGAAATCGCCGGCGACGCCATCATCCATTCGCCCACGGGGTTGGCGGCAACCAGCTCAAACTGCTTGCCGGCCTTCACCACCAGCACTTCGCCGTCCTCGCTAGGCAGATAGAGGTACCCGTTTGCCGCCACCGGCGAACCCGAGTGCGCGGAGCCCTTCTGCGATACGCGCTTCTGATAAATGCGCTCTCCCGTCTTCGGGTCATAGCAGGTGAGAACCCCGTTCTCGCTCAGCGTGTACATCAACCCCTGATACAGCATCGGACTTGCCGACCGCGTTCCTCCCGCTTTCTTGCTCCACAGGATCGACTCGTTGGTGGTCTCGTTCGGCTTCAGCGAAATGTCGCCCGTCGCGCCCGCTTTGATCGCGAAGATCGGGAACACCGGCGGATACCCGTTCGAGATGTAGATCACATCTTCGTAGAAGATCGGAATCGAAGCCACCGTCTCGGAGTTGAACTTGTCCCCGGTCAGCTTCCACAGTTCCTTGCCGGTCATCGGATCGTATGCGCGAATCGCCTTGGTGGCGTTGGTAACCAGCTCCGCCCGATTCTTGCCCTCGTAAATGTTGGGCGTGCCCCAGCTCGGAATCTCCTCGCGCGGCGTGCGCCAGCGCTCCTTGCCCGTCTTCAGATCCCAGGCAGCGATGAACGATCCTTTCTGGATGTCCACCTGCAAGATCACCATGTCCTTGTAGATAATCGGCGACGCGGCGATGCCCCACTCGTAATCGGGATCGAAGAACCAGCCCGAGTTCATCACCCCCAGATCCTTCTTCCACTGCAGCTTGCCGTTCAAGTCGTAGACGAACAGGCCCTCGGAGCCGAACCAGACCGCCAGGTACTTCCCATCGGTAGCCGGCGTCGGAGTTGCCTGCGTGTTCTTGGTGTGCCGCCGCGACTTGGGGATGCCCTGATGCGCCACCTGCTCCCACAAGATCTTGCCCGACTTCTTGTCCAGGCAGTACACCTTCCACGTATGCCGCGCGAGATCCTTGGAAGGCTCCACATCGCCGTACAGGCCCACTCGGAAATCCTTCGGCTCGTCGCTGATCGCCGTGGTGGCGAACAGTTTGTCGCCCCAGATCACGGGGCTCGAAAAAGCCAGCCCCGGGATCGGAGTTTTCCAAAGAATGTTGCGCCCGGCGGGCACGTCAAATGACGTCGGGATCGGCTTGCCGTCCGCCACTCCCGTTGCGTTTGCCCCGCGGAAGCTCGGCCAGTTCTGCGCCGCCAGCGGCAGCGTCAGCAAAATCAGGAAGAATAATCTCATTTCGACTCCGGTTTGCGCGTGAACTCGCGATTCGCAGGCATCAACGTGAAGCCCGCGGGCTTTCCGTCCTGCATTTTGAACTCGAGCGTCAGGGCCTCCTGCTCCACTCCGCGGAACTCCGTCTTGCTCGAGGCCGCGAACGTCAGCGTCTGCCCCTGGAGGGTCGCCTTCAGCTTGCCGTCCGCCACCGCGACGGTAGCCTCGAATTCGGACCCCGCCCGGCCGCCCTGATACGTTCCCGCGTACTGCGCCAGTTCCTCGGCCGGGATTGCGAAGGTCGCGGGGGCCGGCGGCTTCGCTCCCGCCGCCGTCAGCATCTCCACGAACTCCGGCTTCTTCTGACTAGTCGCGAACTGCAGCGCGCTCGTCAACTCCTTCGGCGTCAGCTTGCCCGATTCCAGCAGCATCTTCGCGCCGTCCTTGTTGCCGGTGGCAACGGCCTGGAACAGCAACTGCCCGGCCCCCGGCGCTCCTTTATCCAGCATCAGCTTGACCACGTCGGTCCGGTTCTTCATCGCCGCCCGCGACAGCGGCGTCATGTTGTAGAACGAGTCTTTCGCGTTCAGATTCGCCCCGCGATCGATCAGCAGCCGGACCACTTCCACATGGCCCCGGTCCGCCGCGAAAAAAATGGGTGTCTGGTCGTACAGCCCCTTCGCGTTGACATCGGCCCCTTTGTCCAGCAAAGCCTTTACTTTCGCGGCATCGCCTGCCCGCGCCGCCTCGTGCAACTCTTCGTTTACGCTCTGTCCGAACGACAGCGCCGCGGCGAGCGTCGCAAGCGCCGCTAACCTTCGGGTTCCAAAGGACGTCATAATAGAGGTTCCGCTCCCAGACCGGATTCGCTTCTGATTATATGCACTCCTCGAATACGTTGTTGAGACGCGCCAGGTTCGCGATTGTTGCTCTGACGGGCGTTACGGCAGTCACTGCCATCGCCTATTCGCAGGCTCGACCCGCCGCCCCCGCTCCGGCATCCACTGCCGTGCTCCTCGGCGAGTGGCCCGAGTGGCGCGGACCCATGCGTGACGGCATCTCCCGCGAGAAGAACCTGCCCGAGAAGTGGTCCCTCGCCGGCGAGAATCTGCTGTGGAAGGCGCCCTACGGCTCTCGCTCCGCGCCGGTCGTGTTCCAGGACCGGCTGTACCTGTTTAACACCGCCGGTAAGGACGAGACCGTGCAGGAGCGCCTGGTCGCCCTCGACGCCAATAACGGCAAGCTGCTCTGGGAGTACCGCGTCAACCTCTACCAAAGCGATGTCCCCGTGCACCGCATCGCCTGGTCCAGCCCCGCCGTGGACCCGGAAACCGGCAACGTCTATATCAACGGCGGCGCCGGACCCCTGATCGGATTGTCGAAAGACGGCAAGAAACTGTGGGAGCGGAATCTCAACGAAGAGCAGAACCTGTTTACCACCCACGGCGGCCGCACGGTGACCCCAATCATCGACGGCAACCTGGTGATCGTCAGCGCCATCAGCTCCTCCTGGGGATCCCAGGCGCAGCGCCGCCAGCGCTTCTACGGGCTCGATAAGCGGACCGGCGACATCGTCTGGGTTTCCACGCCGGGTGACCGCCCCTACGACACCATCTACTCAACGCCCATCATCGTCGACATCAACGGAACCCGCCTTCTAATCTCCGGCGGCGCCGATGGCGGCGTCTACGCGATGAAGCCGCAAACCGGCGAAAACGTCTGGGGCTACGTGATGACCAAGCGCGGCGTCAACACCGTTATCTCCATGAGCGGCAACAACGCCATCGTCACCCACTCGGAAGAAAACCTCGACACCAGCGAAATGGGCATGATCGCCGCCCTCGATGCTACCGCCAAGGGCAAGCTCGGACCCGCGAATCTCAAGTGGTCGGTCAAAGGCTTCCAGGCCGGCGTCAGCTCTCCCATCGTCGATGGCGATCGCATCTATCAGTTGGATAATTCCGCCAACCTCGTCGCCTTCGACGTCACCACCGGCAAGGAACTGTGGAAGCTGCAACTGGGCACCATTCAGCGCGCCGCCCCCGTGTTCGCGGATGGCAAGCTGTACGTCGGAACCGAGAACGGCAAGTTCTTCATTCTGCGTCCCTCTCAGACCAAGTGCGACATCCTGAGCAGCGTCGAACTGCCCCCCAGCACCACCGGCCTCGCCCAGGCGGGCGCTCCGGAAGTGATTTACGCCGCGGCCGCCATCTCCAAGGGCCGCGTGTTCTTCGCCTCCTCCGACACCGTCTACGCCATCGGCCGGAAATCGAACCTCCCGGCCCCCCGCATGCCGGACCCTCTTCCCAAGGGCGAAGGCGCGCCCGCCTGGGTGCAGGTGGCGCCCACCGAAATGATTTTGAAGCCCGGCCAGACCGTCGCCATGAAGATCCGCCTGTATGACGATAAGGGCCGTCTCCTGCGTGAAGAACCGAATGCCAACGTTAGCTTTGAAGGCCTCAAAGCGACCTACGCCGGCGGCAACCTGACCGTCGCACCCGACGCCGCCCAGCAGGCCGGCGTGATCAAGGCCACCGTGGGCGGCGTCACCGGTGAGTCCCGCGCCCGCGTCATCCCCGCGCTGCCCTGGTCGGAGGATTTCACCTCTTACGACGCCGGCAAGGCGCCGCCAGCCTGGGTCGGCGCCATCGCCGGAGCCTACGAAGTCCAGGACCTCGAAGGCAACAAGGTCTTCGCGAAAAAACCCAACGAAACCCTCTTCAAGCGCATGCGCCTCTTCTTCGGTCCCAGCGATATGTCCAACTACACCGTGGAAGCGGATGTTCGTGCGCTGGAGCGCCGCCGCCAGCTCGGCGACGTGGGCATCACCGCTCAAACCTACTCGCTGGTCCTCTTCGGCAACAGCCAGCGGCTGGAACTCTGGAGCTGGCAGCCCAATACATCCCGCACCAAGGCCGTCAACTTCCCCTGGAAAAAGGACACCTGGTATCGCCTCAAGGTGAAGGTCAGCAACACCGCCGACGGCAAGACCCTGGTGCAAGGCAAAGCCTGGCCCACCGGCGAATCCGAGCCCGCCGACTGGATGCTTGAGTATCGCGATCCCATTCCCAACCGCTCCGGCTCGCCCGGCTTCTTCGCCGACGCCCAGTTCGGCGCTTTCTTCGATAACCTGAAGGTAACCCCCAATAACTGACATGAAACTTGCACGCATTTTTGTATCGATCTTCGCCGTCCTCGGACTTGTTCAGGTGGCGACCCAGGCAGGCGACCCCGGCGGCGGCGATTGGCCGATGTGGGGCGGCACTGCCGACCGCAACCTGTACTCGTCCATGAAGAACATCGTGGCCGATTGGGATGTCACCTCCAAGAAGAACGTGAAGTGGGTCGCCGCCCTCGGTTCCCAGTCTTACGGAAACCCCGTGATTGCAAACGGTTACGTCCTCGTCGGCACCAACAACGAAGCTCCGCGTGACCAGAAGCAGCAGGGCGACAAGGGCATCCTGATGGCCTTCAAGGAGTCCACCGGCGAGTTCCTCTGGCAGCACGTCAACGATAAGCTCACAACCGGCCGAGCCAACGATTGGCCCTTCCAGGGTGTGTGTTCCTCGCCCCTGGTGGAAGGCGATATCGCGTATTACGTCTCCAACCGCGCCGAAATCGTCGCGCTCGACCTTAAGGGCTTCAAGGACGGGAAGAACGACGGTTGGACCGGCGAGAAGCTCACCGGCCCGCAGGACGCCGATGTCCTCTGGAAGTACGACATGATGGAGGAAGTTGGCGCCTCCCCGCACAACATGGCCAACTCCTCCCCCGTCGTTTACGGCGACCTCATGTTCGTCAGCACCTCCAATGGCCAGGACGAGAGCCACGTCAACGTGCCCTCGCCCAACGCGCCGTCCATCATCGCCATCAACAAGAAAACCGGCAAGCTGGTCTGGGAGGCCAATCACGTTAAAGAGAAGATCCTGCACGGACAGTGGTCCTCGCCGGCGGTATTCAAGACCGGTGACGTCGTCCAGGTCGCCATGGGCGAGGGCGACGGCTGGGTTCGCTCTTACAATGCGACCGACGGCAAACTGCTCTGGTCCTTCGATACGAATCCGAAGGACTCGGTCTGGCCCAAAACCCGCAACGAAGTGATCTCCACTCCGATCTTCTACGACGGACTGGTCTATATCGCCAACGGCCAGGATCCGGAGCACGGCGAAGGCGTCGGCCACTTGTACGCCATCGATCCCACCAAGCGCGGCGATATCACCGATCTCGGCCGCGTCTGGCACTACGACAAAATCCGCCGCTCTATCTCCACCGGCGCCGCCAAGGACGGTCTGATCTACTACTCCGATTTCTCCGGCTTCCTCCATTGCCTCGACGCCAAGAGCGGCAAGCCCTATTGGACACACGACATGCTCGCCGCTATCTGGGGCTCGCCCATGATCATCGGCGACAAGGTTTATCTTGGGGATGAAGACGGCGACGTCACCATCCTGGCCGCCGGCAAGGAAAAGAAGGTCCTCGGCGAATACAACATGGGTTCCAGCGTCTACTCCACCCCGGTGCCCGCCAACGGCGTGTTGTACATCATGAATCGCAACCAGTTGTACGCGCTCGCCGCGAAGTAACACTCGTTCTCGTTGCCAGGACAGTCGGGAGGAGGAGGGCTGCCTTGGCAACCACGTAAACGCGGTTCTACCGGTCGCGCGGTGCGAGGCAAGTAGAACCGCCTTCAGGCGGTGCGAGCCTTTAGGCTCGCCGAAGCCGCACATCCTGGCCCCTGCCGCCCTCAACGGCCGAATAGAAGATGTCAAGGATCTCTTGACAGTTGACATCTACAAGCTCCAAGCCCCTTTTTCTCGCTTTCACCCCATCTCTGTGTAATCCGCCGCACCTTTGCAAACCAGTGGGCTAGTCAGTTCTAAGTGATGGACCTCGGCGAACTAGGGTGAGTGACAGATTGTTCCGGTCGCACACAAGCCCTACTTTGGTATGGGGAGTGAAATAGAGACCCGTGCGAAGCATCATCATTTGTCCTGATCAAGCTCTGGCGAACGAGCTGAATAACGCATTTCGTGAGATCAACTATTCCGGCTGCCTCCGCGTAGTGGACCGCTATCCCGCGGCCCTGGATCTCTCGCGGATCGTGCGAGCTCACGCACCCGAAGTCATATTTCTCAGCACTGAGAGTATGCCCAAGGCGTTCGAAACCCTGAAAGCGCTGGAAACCGCGGTTCCCGGCGCCGTAGTCATTGCCGTGGGCCACTCGCTGGACGAGCGCATCCTGCTCGACATCATGCGTGCTGGCGTCCGCGAGTACCTCGCGCTGCCGTTTCCCAGGCGCATGGTGGCCGAATCGCTCGACCGCGCCCAGGTCCTGCTGGCCAAGCGTCCCGTTTCCGCGATGGAAACCGACCACGTCTATTCGTTCCTGCCCGCCAAGGCAGGCGTCGGAACCTCTACCATCGCCCTCAACGCCGCCGCCGCCCTGGCTCGCGCTCCCGAACATAAGGTGCTGCTGGCCGACTTCGACCTCAACAGCGGCATGCAGCGCTTCATGCTCAAGCTGAACAACACTTACTCCGTCTCGGACGCCGTGGAGCATTCGCTGGCGATGGACGAGAACTTGTGGAATCCCATGGTTTCCACCTTGGGCAATCTCGATGTCCTCCACGCCGGACCTCTCAAGCCCAACGTCCGCGTCGAGTCCACCCAGGTCCGCAACCTGGTGGAGTTCATGCGGCGTAACTACAGAACCCTCTGCTTCGATCTCTCCGGCAACCTGGAACTCTATTCCATTGAGATCATGCACGAATCGAAGCGCGTCTTCCTGGTCTGCACGCCGGAGCTTCCCTCGCTGCACCTCGCCCGCGAGAAATACGCTTTCCTGAAGACCCTCGACCTCGGCGGCAAGATTTCCGTCCTGGTGAATCGCTGCCAGAAACGGCCGCTGATTACACCCGCCCAGATCGAGGAACTGCTGGGTCTGCCGGTGTACATGTCGTTCCCCAACGACTACCGCACCGTGACCCGCGCCCTCGCTACCGGCAGCGTGGTCGACTTCGCCACCGAATTCGGCCAGGAGTGCATCCGGCTGGCTCATTCGCTGTCCAACGGACGCCTCGCCCAGCCCAGTACCGCCGACACCAAGAAGCGCTTCCTCGAACACTTCTTCCTGTCGCCCAAGCCGGCTGCCGTACCCGCCGAGAAGTAGTCGAATTCAGTTCGGGCGCGGTTCCACGCCGCGCCCGCTCTCAACACCATCCGCGCATTCTGTGATACGTTCGGTGCCAAATCACCTTCCTTGGAGGACCCATGGCAGTGGACGAATCCAAACTCAACTCCTTTCTGGGACAGGCAGTTTCCGAGCTCGGCGCCGTGATCCATGCCGGCCTGGTGCTGATTGGCGAGGAATTGGGCTACTACCGCGCCCTCGCGCGCGAACCCCTGACCAGTTCGCAACTTGCAGCCGCCACTTCCACCGACGAACGCTACGCCCGCGAATGGCTCGCCGGTCAGGCCGCCGGCGGGTACATCCAATGCGACCCCTCGGCTGGAACCTTCTGGCTGACGCCGGAACAGGCCCTGGTTCTGGCCGATGAAGACGGCCCCGCATACCTGCCGGGCGCCTTCGAACTGGTCACCTCCGTGCTCCGCGACCGCCCCAAACTGACTGAGGCGTTCCGCAGCGGCGCCGGAGTCGGCTGGCACGAACACGACCCTGGCCTGTTCCGGGGCACGGAGCGGTTCTTCCGCAATTCCTATCTCACCTACCTCACCACAACCTGGATACCCGCCCTGGACGGCATCGAAGCCACGCTGCGGCGCGGCGCGCGCGTCGCCGACATCGGCTGCGGCCATGGCGCCTCCACCATCCTGATGGCCAAGGCCTACCCCAACAGCGAGTTCTTCGGCTTCGACTATCACGCCCCGTCCATCGAACGCGCCCGGGCTTCGGCCGAGAAAGCCGGCGTAGCGGACCGCATCCGCTTCGAAACCGCGTCCGCCAAGGCCTACCCCGGAAGCGGCTACGATTTCTGCACCTTTTTTGACTGCCTGCACGACATGGGTGATCCCGCGGGCGCCGCCCGCCACGTCTATGAGTCCCTGAAACCCGGAGGCTGCTGGATGGTCGTGGAGCCGATGGCCGGCGACCACCTCGCCGACAATCTCAACCCGGTCGGCCGGCTCTATTACTGCGCCTCCACCATGATTTGCACCCCGGCCTCCAAGGCCCAGGAGGTCGGCCTTGCGCTCGGCGCTCAAGCCGGGGAGAAGCGCTTGCGGGAAGTGATCCTCGCCGGCGGATTCGAAAGCGTCCGCCGCGCCTCCGCGACGCCGTTCAACATGGTGCTGGAAGCTCGCAAATAGCAAGGCAAAACGGTCTGGCTGAATGGGAACTGCGACGGTAACGGAGCGGCAGACGTTCTTTACTTGTGTCAGACCCCATCGGGCGACGAACTGAATGGGACCCACCACGCTAACGGCCGTGGCAAAGCGTCCTCACGCCGCAAGACACCGCCCACCGTAGAACCGCCTTTAGGCGGTTCGGGGCCTTCAGGCCCCGCCACATCTGATACCGGCTATTGAATGGGAACCGCGACGGTAACGGAGCGGCAGACGTTCTTCACCTGGCCAGCCCCCATTCGGCGACACCGTAGAACCGCCTTTAGGCGGTGCGGGGCCTTCAGGCCCCGCCACATCTGATACCGGCTACTTCAACTGAATGGGAACCGCGACGGTAACGGAGCGGCAGACGTTCTTCACCTGGCCAGCCCCCATCAGGCGATGAAGCGAACGGGACCCACCACGCTAACGGCCCACCGCCCACCGTAGAACCGCCTTTAGGCGGTGCGGGGCCTTCAGGCCCCGCCACACTTACTTCTCTTCCGAAGCCCCAGCCTCCACGGGCTCTGCTTCGTACTCCTCTTCTTCTTCCTTCGGAGCGTAGTAGCTGTGATAGTAGGTGTACTTCGAGTACAGCTCGCCGCGGCGTGCGCCGTTGACCACGATCCCCACCACATTGTTCTCGCACAGCGACTGCATCGCGCGCGTCACCGAATCGATCGTCGTGTGCCCGATCCGCACCACCAGAACCGTCCCGTGGCACAGCGTCGACAGCAGGTTCGCATCGGCCGCGAACAGCAGCGGCGGGCTGTCCAGAATGGACCAGTGGAACACCCGCGGAAGCTGGTCCAGCAGGTTCCGGACCTCCTTCAAATTCAGCAGCTCCAGCGGGTTGATCACCGCCTCCCCCGCGGGAAGCAGATACAAATTCGAGCCCGCCACCCGCTTGATGCAATCTTCCAGCGGCGCCTTGCCCTGCAGATAGTCCGTCAACCCGGGACTCCGCTCGATGCCAAACATGCTGTGAATAATCGGCCGGCGGAAGTCGAAATCGGCGAGCAGAACGCGCTTCTCCGCCAAATGCGATTGCGCCAGCGCCAGGTTCACCGTGGTCAGCGACTTGCCTTCCGCCGGCGACGGGCTGGTGACCACCAGCGTATGCATCGGCTGCAGGCTCTGCATATGATTCAGCCGCGTGCGCAATGCGCGAAACTCCTCCGTGGGCGCTTCGTGCGGCCGGCTCGCGTCAATCAGTAGCGAATCCGGCGGCGGGGCGAACGGGATCTCGCGCACCCGCGAAATCACGTCGCGCAGGTCCAGCTCCACCCCGATGTATCCCATCGACTGCTCGCGCGAAATCTCGCCGGAGGGTGCGTCCGGTCCCCCCGTGGTCGGAGGCTGGTCCGTCGCTTGCGACGCATGATGGTGAACCACGGGCGCAGGCGGCGCCGCCGCCACTGCATCCTGCGGTTTCTGCCCGGCAAGCTGCTCCGCACGTCGTAACGCATCGTGAACTCGACTCATATTCCTCGTTTCCTCCGCCAGACTAGGACCGCGTTACGTAGTAGTAGACAACCGAGCCCGACATGATCACCACCCCGGCCAGGCAGGCAGTGGTCCAGCCGAGCCACGCGATACGCCGCCGCCGCCGCACCACGAAGTCATTCTCCAGCAGCGGCACGCTGCCCAGAATCGGGAGCTGCGTGTACGCCCGCACGTCCTTCAGGTTCTTCAGCGACGTATCCTTCACTTCGCGCGCCCCGGCGATCACGAACCCCAGCGCAATTCCGATTGCCGCGCCCATTCCGATCACCATCGGGCGGTTCGGCTCGGTGGGCTTCTGCGGCAGGCTGGCGGAGTCCAGCAGTTCCAGCGTCTCGCCCTGCTTGCGCGCTTCCATGATTTCCGCCGTCTCGCTCTTGTTCTTCTTCACGTCGAGCTCGTTATAGCGCGTGCGCGCCAGGTCCCGGTCCCGCAGCAATTCCTGATACTGCTTCTCGCCGATCGGAATCACCTCAACCCGTCCTTGCAGGCTGCGGATCGTCTCGTTGGTCCGCCGCAGGTCCTTGGAGTAGTTGTCCAGCTCCAGGTCCTTGATCTCCAGCGAGCTCTGCAGCCTCCGGATCGCGGCATCCAAATCCCGCGCTTCCCGCTGCGCGATAATCGCCCCGCGCGTCACCGCCGGCGTCGCCGTCTGCGCGGGCTTGCCCTCCTCTTCCTTCTCCTTCTTCACCGCCGCTTCCCGCTGATTGCGAGCCCGCTCCAGCACGCCCTTCAACTGAATCACGTCCGGGTGATCGTCCGTGTAGTTCTGCCGCACCAGCGCCAGCCGGTTCTCGATCGCCTGAATCTCCCGGTCCAGCCGCGCCACGTCCTCGTTACGCGAGGCGATCGTCGCCGGATCCAAGTTGACTTCCTTCACCTGCGACAACTGATCCCGCAGGATCCGCAGATTGGTCTCCAGCCCCAGCTTGTCCTGCTGTACCCGGCTCATCATCGAATTCAGATTCGTCGCCTGCTGCTGCAAGGCGTTCATCTGCGCCAGGTTGCTCTGCATCTGCTCCGGCAGCCGCCCCATGTTCTCGATGCGGAACTGCGCCAGTTTCGCTTCCAGCTCATCCAGGTCCTTCTTCGCCTGCTCCCACTGATCCCGCATGAACTGCGTGGCCGAGGTCGCCTGCTGGCTCCGCTCCCGCGTATTCTGCTCGATGAACCGGCGGGCCAGATCCTCCACCACCTTCTGCGCCAGATACCGGTTCTCGTAGGAGAACATCACCTGGAACGCGGCGATCTGCTTGCGATCCCCCTGTGAAAGCGTCGAAACCGGAGTGATCTTCACGTGACTCCGCATCTCCTCCACCACGTCGTCGATCGGCAGTCTGCTGCGCTCCCGCGGATATAGCCCGAACTGGTTGATGATCGAGGTCAGCGTCCCGCGGCTCAGAATGGATTGAGCCATCGAGGAAATGCGATCCGTCATCAGTTGATTCAGATTCGATTCGATGTATTTCTCCGGCAGTTGCTGCGGCACAACCTTGATCACCGCCGAGGATACGAACGTGTCCGGCCACAGGTAAACGCCCACCACCGCCGCCACCAGGCACAACAGGAACGGTCCGAAGATCCACCCCTTGTGCCGGCGCAAAATGTCGATATAATCCTCCACGTCCAGCGGACGCCGGGGTACAGCCATCATGTCTTGCGGTGCCATATTCTCCGATGCTCTCGATTCCAGCTCTTAGGGAACGATGATGTAATCTCCGGGCTCCAGAATGATGTTTTGCTCCATCTTCTTGCCCTGGGTTACTTCCTTGTAGTTGAAGGGGATGCGCTTGCCGTTGCGCAGAATCACGATCTTCTTCACGTTGGCGAATTCGCGGAATCCGCCGGCCTTGCCCAAGGCCTCCAGCACCGTCGTCTTCACCACCAGCGGAAACGCGCCGCCGGAGTTTACCTCCCCGGTGATGTAATACTTCTTGCTGTTGACGCTTTGAACAATCACCGTCACATCCGGCTTGTTGATGTACTTCACCAGTTTTTCGGCGATCACGCCTCCCAACTGAGCCGGCGTGGAACCTGCCGCTGGAATCTCGCCGATCAACGGCATCGTGATCCGTCCGTCGGGACGCACCACCGCCGGACCGGAAAAGTCGTTGTCGCGCCAAACCCGGATAAAGAGAACGTCCTCCGGACCGATCACGAACGAAGTCGGGTCCACCCCGGCGCCGGTCTCCGGAACCTTGGCAACGTCCGGCTTCGCCGCTTCCGGCTTGGCCGGACGGGTTTCCTGTCCGCTTACACTGACCGCCGCCAGCAGCAACGCCGCGCAAACTGCTTGAGCGCTCCACCGGGTGCCAATCCTTAGATTCGACACAAGCGCCTCCTTTGTACCCATCGTCACATCTTCCAACCAGCAACAGGTGTTCTGTCATGATCTTAGCGTGCTTGCCCTGCCGTTCGCACAACATTGCCCGTATCCCGTGCCTCCATCAGACAACTTAGGGACGTACCTGTCCAGTTACCTACGTACCGGGAAATTCGATTACGCACGGGGACACATGTGTTGACCCGCAACTCCCCAACTCTGCTACAACCTGCCTGCGGAAAGTTCCACATCGCACCCCCTCCGCTCCCCCGCGCACCTAAAAGTGATTCATAATCAGTAAGTTCACGTTATGGCTTACTTCCTTGCGAAATCCGAACCGGCCGTCTACTCCATCGCTCAACTGGAGCAGGACCGGCGTACCACCTGGGACGGAGTGAAAAACCCGCAGGCCGTCCGCGCCATCCGCGAAATGAAGCCCGGCGACTCGGTGTTCTTCTACCACTCCGGCGGAGAATCAGCCATCGTCGGCCTCATGAAGGTCGCTGGCGAGCCCCGCGATGATCCCAAGAACCCCAAATCGGCGGTGGTCGACGTCGAGTTCGCCGCCGGCATCGACCCTCCCGTCACCCTCAAGGAGATCAAGGAGTCCGCCCTGTTCGCAGACTTCGCCCTGGTGCGGCAGAGTCGCCTGTCTACAATGCCGGTTCCGGCTGCCTTTGTTACCTGGATGCGGAAGCAGCGCCGATTCTGAGCAGCTCGCGAGTTTCCTCGAAAAGTGTGCTCGCGTAGTCCAGGCGATAGGAATCTTCGGAACTCCGCGCTTCCCGCCTTTGAAAGTCGAACTGGACTCCCGAGCGTCCCGCAAGCTTTTCTTCAGTCAGCAACCAGGCCAGGGCTGCTCCGGAAACGGGGGCGGTGCTCGCTCCCGGCATCAGCACCGCAAGCGCGGGAAGCAGATGTTTCCACAACCACGTGACCACTCCGCGATTCCGGACCAGCCCGGTTCCCGGCACCAGCCCCGGGTCATACGCCAGAAAGGCCACCTCCGCCGGTCCACGCCGCGCCCACTCGTAGACGCTCAGGAGCGCGCACAGCTTGGATGTCGCATACCGGTCGCGACCTCGTTGCGCCTCGGTGGCGGTAAGGTCCCCGAGCCCCTCCGCCAGTGCCCGCGCGGATTGGAGGCGTCCCCCGCGGAACCCGAATCGCCTCGCGCCCGAATCGGCGGGATCGTGTGTGCCGCTCGCCGTTATGACCACCCTTGCGCCGGAGCGAGCTTTCGGGAGCAATTCCTCAATCAGGCAGAAATTGGCAAGGTGGTTCACCGCGAAGGTCAATTCGTGTCCATCGGCGCTGCGCTCCAGTCCGCCCGCGGTCTGAATTCCTGCATTGCCCGCGAGACCGTCCCACGAGGAAACCTGGGCCGCGAACCGGCGGACGCTTTCCAGCGAAGCGGCGTCGAAGTCCAGGATCTGCAGTTGCCCTGCCGGCACCGCTGAGCGCAAATCATTCGCAGACCTGGGATTGCGCACCCCTACGATAATCCGGTGAGCGGGATTCGCGGCCAGTGCCTTGGCCGCTTCCAAGCCGATACCCGAAGTCGCGCCGGTCAGGATAAATGTTTTCATTGTGCAGTTCCGGTATTCTGATTCCAGCTTCTCGCGCGCGATGCGCGAAGGCGATTCGCATATGGCCGCGCCGTACCCAAGCGTAAGAAAACAACCGGTTCAGAGCCGGTCCAACGCCACGTTTGAGGCGATTCTCGAAGCTGCTATTCAGGTTTTGCTGCGCTTGGGCTACCGCCGCTTCACCACCGCGCGGGTGGCCGAACGCGCCGGAGTGTCCGTGGGCACGTTGTATCAGTATTTCCCCAACAAGCAGGCGGTGATCCGCGAGCTCGTCCGCCGCCATGTGCGCCGCGTGGCCGACCGCGTCTGCCAGGCGCTCGACAGCGGCGGGGACGACCGCGCCCGGCTCCGCCGCATGGTCTCGGCTTTCGTCGATGCCAAGCGCGACAACGCGGAACTCTCGCGCGCCCTCCGCGAGCCCCTGCTCGAACTCGATAAGCGCGATCTCGTCCGGGAAGGCATCGACGCCGTCGCCGCCCGCCTGCTGCCGTTGATCGCGCGCATGCACCCCGATCTCATGCCGGAGCGGCAGCGGATCATGGCCTTCCTCCTCGTCTCCAGCGTCGAAGCGCCCGTGATCGCCGCCCTTGATGACCAGCCGCACCTGCTGGCCGACCCCGATTTCGCGGCTGAGCTAACGGCCATGGCCGAAGCACACCTGGTCCGAGCGGCGGAACACGAGTTCACTCCGCGCGCAACGTCATCGCCGGATCCACCCGCATAGCCCGCGCCACCGGCGCCGCCGACGCCAGCAGAGCGGTCAGCGCCAGAACCGCGGCCGGCGCGCCGAACGAGGCGAAGTCGAACGCGTCGATCCCAAACAGAAACGCCTTCATCAATCGCGCCAGCGCCAGGGCCCCCGCGAATCCCACCGCTAACCCCACCGCTACCGGCGCCATGCTGTCACGCAGTATTAGAGCGGCGATGTCGGCCGGCCGCGCTCCCATCGCCAGGCGAATCCCGATCTCGCGCGTGCGCGCCGCCGCCAGCAGCGCCACCACTCCGTACACTCCAACAGCCGCCAATAAGAGCGCCAGCGACGAGAAAACTCCCAGCAGAATCGCGCGCAGCCGGGGTTGCGCCACCGACGACGCGATCACCTCCTCCATAGTGCGCACATCGAATGCGGGAATTCGGCGGTCCAGCGCCTGCATTTCCGCCCGCACCGCCGAGGCCAGAAGCTGCGGGTTCACCGCCGACCGGATCGTCAGCGTCATTCCCGGCGGAGTCAACTGCGAGTAGACCGCCGCGATCTCCGGCTGCGGCGGCGAGGCCAGCCCGGCCTGCCGGATGCTGCCGAATACGCCCGCGATCTCCACCGGCCACTGGCGCACGCCCAAGTCGATCACGATGCGCTTGCCAATGGCGCCGCCGGGCAGCCACCGCTTCTCGAATTCCTGGTTCACTATCACCGCGGCGGGCGCATCCGCGCTATCCTGCCGGTCCAACGCGCGACCGGAGTGCAGCGCGACGCCCATGGTCCGGAGGTAGTCCGGAGCGATCACCCGGAAGTTCGCCGGCCGCCGTGACGCGCTCGACCGTTCCGGATCTCCTTCCAGCCAGAATCCGGACACGCTGTTGAACTGCTGCAGCGGGATTGCGTTGACGGCGCTGGCGCTTTCCACTCCAGGCAGAACTCGAACGCGTTCCAGAAGCTGCTCGAAGTAGCGAAAGCGGCGCTGGTCATCGCGATAGTCGGGACCCGCCGGCACCACGGTCATGGTCAGCACGCGATCGCCGCGAAAGCCAGGGTCAACGGCCAACAGCCGCGACAGGCTGCGGGCCAGCAGGGCCGCCGGGATCAACAGCATGCACGCCAGGGCAACCTCGCCGGCGATCAACAGCCGGCGAAAGCGGCGCCGCGCCCGGCCAGAAGTCACGCTTCGCGAGCCGCCGCGCAGCACCTCCGCCAGCTTGACGCCCGACGCCGTCCACGCCGGGAACATGCCGAACAGCAGCGCCGAAAGAGAAGCCAGGCCCAGTCCGAAGGCCAGCGCGCCGTGATCCGCGGCAATCCCCGGCGGCAGGGGAATCGCTTCAGGAGTAAGCCGCGTCAGAACCGGCGTTGCCCCGCGCGCGACGGCGAAACCCGCCAGGCCGCCGCCCCACGCAAGCAGCAGATTCTCCGCCATCAGGTGCCGCAGCAGCGCGCCGCGCCCGGCGCCGATCGCCGCGCGCACCGCCAGTTCCCGCGTCCGCGACTCCGCCCGCGCCATGGCGAGATTCGCGACATTTGCGCACGCGATCAGCAGCACCAGCGCCACGGCGGCCGCGAACACCGACAACGTAGGCCGCAGCGGACCCGAGATCTCCTCGGTCATCGGCGAAACCCGCGCCGTCAGGCCGCGATTGTCCTCCGGGTAAGCGCGTTCTTGCGCGGCCGCGATCGCATCCATTTCGCGCTGCGCCTGGCGCGCCGTGACCCCCGGCTTCAATCTGCCGAAAAGCTCGAACAGCCGCGGGCGGGCTCGCGCCGTGTCCATCGGCAGCGGAGCCCACAGCGTCGCCTCCGGCGGAAAGGCAAAAGCGGGCGGCATCACGCCGATGATCTCGTACCTCTCCCGGTCCAGCTCGATGCCGCGTCCCAGAACCCGCGGGTCCGCGCCAAACTCGCGGACCCACAGCGAATGGCTCAGCACTGCCAGACGGTGTTTCCCGGAAACGTGCTCGTCGGGGCCGGGAAGGCGTCCCAGCGCGGGCTTCACCCGCAAGGCCCGGAAGAACCCGGCGGTAACCCGCGCCGCCAGAATGCGCCTCGCGCCGCTTTCGCCCTGCAGGTTCCAGGTCACCGGGAGAATCGCCTCCAGGCTCTCGAAGCTGCGCTGCCGCTCGCGGTATTCGAGCATGTCGCGGCCGTGGAATCGGGGCCAGCTCGCGCCCCGCCACTCGGACCAGGCGCGCAGCCAGCACAGGTTGGCGGACTCGGAGAACGGAAGGGGCTCGAACAGCACGGCTCGAACCAGGGTGTAAACGGTAGTGGCGGCTCCCAACCCGAGGCCTAACGCCAGTATGGCGACTGACGCAAAGCCTGGGTTCCGGCGCAAGGACCGCGCCGCGAAGCGGAATGCTTCTCTCACAGCGTCCGCAGCCTACCACGAGGCGCCAGGGAACCGGCGCTGGCGACGCAAGCTATAATCACTGCGGAACCCTTCTTTTTCCAAGCTCTTGGCGATGATTCTCCCGTCAAAAAATAATCCCGGTGACCGTCATACCGCCGCGAATGCGCGCCCGCGGACCATCGCCACGCCCTTTGCCGCGGAATTGCTGGCCATCTGCCGCGAGCTGCTGCCCGAAGGGGGCCGCACCCTGCAGGCAGGCGGCACGGGCGAGCTGAGCCGGGCTCTGGCGGAGTCGGGGGAATTCGTGGTCGCGTTTCTCGATGACCCCGATGCGGGACCGCGGGACATCGTCTTCAGCGGCGTCCTGATCGAACATCCGGGCGCGGCGGAGCACGCGAACCTGCTGCGGTCCTTGGCCGCGCAATCCCGGCGATGGGTGCTCGCGTTCTACCCGAATCCCCTGTTTTACTGGGGCCAGGAGGCCGAGTCCAGGGAAGTTTCGCGCGAGCTGATCGAGCAAGCCTTCGAGCGCGCCGGGATGCGCCTGCGCGGAACCTGTTACGCGGGGGAAAGCTGGGCCGAGGAGATCCTCCTCTCGCTGGACGGTCTGTCCGGGGAGCGGAAGGATCGCATGCTGTCGGCGCATCGCCGCCCCGACTTTCCCGCCGAGCCGAAATCCGCCGTCATCGCCGCGCTGGGCAGTGTTCCCGGCGCGGAGGTTGCGGTTCCTTCGCGATGGACGCGCGCCCGGTTGCCGCTAGACCAGGATGCCGGGCGCGAGCGGATGCGCGCGGCTCAGGTGGCGCGCTCGGCCGAGAACCTGCGCGCCTCCACGATCCAAAGCCTGATGGAATACGGCGCGCAAACGGACCGGCTGCTGGCCCGCTATCGCGCCGAGCGCGCCTGGCGCGTGATGCTTGCCCTGCGGCGCGCCTACACCCTGCTGGTGCGACGCCGCGCCTGGCGGGAGTTTCTGCGCAACCCGTACCCCGCCATTCACGAGTTGCACGAGTTTGACGTCAGCCTGCCGAGCGTCTGGAACTATGTGCCCGGGGAACTTCAGATTCCCATTCCCACCTCGGGCGCCGGCGAAGCGGAGGAAGGCGCCGCGCAGGAACTCGAGTCCCGCAAGTTCGATGTCCTGATCCTGCCCGTATTCGAGTTTCAGGCCCGCTTCCAGCGTCCGCAGCAGATCGCTGTCAGCCTGGCCAAGTCCGGACATCGCGTCTGGTGGGCGAGTCCGGGGCATCGCGCCGCTTCGGGGGATTCGTTCGAGCAGGTCGCGATCCGGCCCAATCTGTGGGAGGTGCGATTGCCCGGCAGGCCGGCGGACCTCTATTCGGGCGAACTCACGCCCGCCGACCTTCAGGATTGCGTCGACGGACTGCTCGCCTGGGCCCGCGCCGTGGCGTTGCGCGAATGCGTGGTGATCGTTCAGTTCCCGTTCTGGCGGGGGCTCGCGCTGGAGTTGCGCGCCAAAATAGGCGCGCCGGTAATCTACGACATCATGGACGATTGGGGCAACTGGCCCGCGGATCCGCGCATCAGCGAGTTCAGCCTGAACGAAGAACGCGCCCTCGTCGCTGAAGCAGACGTGGTTACCGTGACCTCCCGCGAGTTCGCGGACCGTCACCGCGAGCACAACCCGGTGTGGATTCCAAACGGGGCCGACGTCGAGTTCTTCCAGCAGGCCTGCGGCGCCCGGCTCCTGGACGGCGGACCCGCGCCGGTGATCGGCTACTACGGCGCCATCGCCGCATGGTTCGACCTGGAACTGATGGCCGAGGTTGCGCGGTTGCGGCCGCAATACCGCTTTGTCCTGATCGGACAGGTGCACGGCGTCGATCCCGCGGAGCTCGCCGCGCTCCCCAACGTGCAACTTCTGGGCGAGAAGCATTACCGCGAGATCCCCTCCTGGCTCGCCGCCTTCGATGTCGCGCTGATCCCGTTCCGCTGCAACGCGCTCACCCGCGGCGTCGATCCGGTGAAGCTGTACGAGTACTTCAGCCAGGGCAAAGCGGTGGTCGCGACCCCGCTCGAAGACATCCAGCAGCACCAGCGATTACTGTATCTGGCGGACTCACCCAGTGAATTCGCGGAGGCGATCGACCGCGCGCTCGACGAGGACGGGCCGGAGCGGAAGGACGAGCGCATCGCCTTCGCCCGCGACAACACGTGGGACCGCCGCGCCCGGCAGTTCGTTGACGCCGCGCAGGCCACCTTCCCGCTGGTTTCCATTGTCACCGTCACCTACAACTCGGGCGCGTTTCTTCCCGCCTTCGTCGACTCCATCCGGCGCAACACCACCTGGCCCAATTTCGAGGTGATCTTTTTCGACAACGCCTCAAGCGATGGCTCGCAAGCATATCTCGAGGAAGTATCGCGGGCGGACCCCCGCTTCCGCCTCACGCTTTCCGCGGTCAATCACGGCTTCGCCGGGGGCAACAACCGCGCCGTGCGAGAGGCCCGGGGCGAGTACCTGATCATTCAAAACCCGGATACGATGGTCACGCCGGGATGGGTGCAGCGCCTGCTCGGACCGCTGCGGCGCGACCCGGCCACGGGCATGTCCGCCCCGGTAACGAACTTCTCCGGCAACGAGACGAAGATCAACTTCAGCTACCGGAACGTCCGCGAAATGGAGGCTTTCGCGGACGAGATCGCGCGGCGCAAGTTCCAGGAGACCCATCCGTTGCAGGTGGCGCCGCTGCTCTGCGCGCTGATTCCGCGCCTGCTGTGGGAGCGGCTGGGCGGGCTGGATGAGCAGTTCGCGGTCGGCATGTTCGAGGATGACGACTTCTCGCTGCGGCTGCGCAACAGCGGCTTCTCCATCGCGATCGCCGAAGACTGCTTCATTCACCATTTCGGCAACGGCGCCTTTCAGCAGATCGCGCCCAGCCAGGCAACCCGCATTTTCGACGCCAACAAAGCCCGGTTCGAAGCCAAGTGGAACACGCGCTGGATCCCGCACCGTCCGCGCCCCGGCGTCCGGCCGATGCCGGAGGAGCACGTCTTCACGGTGTCTGAGTTCCTGGACGGCGACCGGCCGCGCAGCCGCCGCGGGTCTCAGCGGCCGGTGCTGCGCAAGCTGGCTCCCGCCGCGGTGAAGCGGGGTCAGCCATTTCAAAGGCAGCCCGGCGGCGCCAACGCGATCGCCATCGAGTGCGAGCACGCCGCGCCAGGCATGTCGGTGGAATTCGCGGGAACGCTGCTGGAGACCTCCTTCGGGAACGCGCGTTACCTCACCGCGGCGCTGCCGCCGGAGCTGACCGCGCAAGCGGGAACGTACGCCGTGCGATTGCTCGGCGACGAGGGATACTCCAACACCATCGAGTTCGTGGTGCACCCCTGACGGGTGAACGAGATCAGTCGTGACGCAGCGCGACCATTGGGTCCACTCGTGACGCGCGGCGCGCCGGCAGCAGCCCGGCCAGCAGGGCTACGCCGAGCAGCAGCACCACGATGCCCCCGTAGGTCAGCGGATCGCCGGGCTTAACCCCGTACAGCAGCGAGGTGACGAACCGCGAAGCGGCCCACGCCGCCGGCAGGCCCAGGGCGACACCCAGCGCGGCCATCCCCAGGCTCTCGCGCAAGACCCGGGAGAGGACGTCGGCGCGCTGCGCCCCCAGCGCCATGCGAATGCCGATCTCGCGGGTCCGCCGCGTGACGGCATAGCCCAGAACGCCGTACAGGCCCACCGCGGCCAGCAGGATCGCCAGGCCGCCAAAGACCGACGAGAGGGTTGCCAGCAGGCGTTCGCGGGAAATGGTGTTGTCGATTTGCCGTTCCAGCGTTTGCACGCGGAACAGCGGCAGGTTGGCATCCAGGCCGCGAAGAGCTTCCCGCAGTCCCGCCACAATCGGTCCGGCGTCTCCCGCGATATGCAGGTGCAGGGTGCCGGTGTCATGAGTGCCCTGCAGCAGCGGAGTGTACACCGTCGCGGGACGGTCTTCCCGCAACTCGCGATAGACGGTATCCTTCACCACCCCGACCACTTCCACCTGTTTCTGGTTAAAAGCGAAGCGCTGTCCCAGCGCCTCCCGCCCGGGCCAGAACTTCCGGGCCATGGTCTCGTTGACCATCACCACCGGCGGCGCGCCGGCGCGATCGCGGTAGGTGAACTCGCGGCCCGCCAGCAGGCGCGCCCCGATCGTGGAGAAGTAACCCGGACCGATCGCGTTGGTCCAAGCCATGGGCATCTCCTTGGGCGCGGGTTGATACCCCGGCACCTGAATCGTGTACAGCCACAATGTGCCGGACATCGGGCTGACCTGCGCGATGCTGGCGGCGCGGACCCCCGGCAGCCGGGCGGCCTGCTCCAGCAGGCGCTCGTAAAGGCCTTGCAGCGCGGCATCCTTGTAGCCGTTGCTGCCCGGATTCAGCGAGGCAAGCAACAGGTTCTCCGTGCGAAACCCGGGATCGATCGAGCGGATGTTGGCCAGCGATCGGAGGAACAGACCGGCCCCGGCAAGCATCAGCACCGAGAGCGCCACCTGCAGCACCACCAGCGCGTTCCCCAGGCTGAAGCGCGGCGATCGCCCGCCCGCGGCATCGCCCTTGATCATGGGCGCGACATCGGTGCGCGCCGATTGCAGCGCCGGCGCCAGGCCGAACAGAATCGCGCACCCGGCCGACAGAGCGACGGCAAACAGCACGGTAATCCAATCCGGGCGTACATCGAGCGACATGGTGGCGCGCTGCGGCAGCAGTTGCAGCAACGCCTCCGAGGCCCAGAAGGAAATCAGGACCCCAAGAGCCGCGGCGGCCGCCGCCAGCAGCAGGCTTTCGGACATCAACTGGCGAATCAGGCGGGCCCGCCCGGCTCCCAGCGCCAGCCGGATCGCCATTTCCTTGCGCCGGGCGGTCGCCCGGGCCAGCAGCAGATTGGCGGTGTTGGCGGAGGCGATCAGCAGCAGCAGCGCCACCACTCCCATCAGAATGCGGATGGGGAGCTGGTATCGGATCTTCAGATCCGCGTCGCCCTGGCCCCCGGGCTTCACCAGGAGACGGTCGCGGGCGCCGGGTGCGGCCTGCTGGCTGGAAATTTCGAAGGTATATTCGGCGGTGTCCTTGCGCAGGACGCTGAACTTGGCGTCGAGCTCCGCTTCGACGGCGGCTTGAGTGATTCCGGGCCTGCGGCGGCCGATCAACTCCAGCCAGCCGTCCCACTCGAGAAACGGCGGTTGCACCCCGTCCTTTACCGGACGGGTGATGATCTGCGCCGACATCATCAGCGGCACCCACAGATCCACCCGGCTGGACTGGCTGGTGCCTTCAAAGTCCGGCGGCGCGACGCCGGCGATCGTATAGCGATGCCCGTTCAACTGGAAAGTCTGATTCGACACCGCGGGATCCGATCCGAAACGGCTTTGCCACAGCCGGTGGCTGATCACCGCGACGGGGTGAGCGTTAGCGGCGAGATTATCTTCCGGGCCGAGCAACCGGCCCAGGCGCGGCCGCAGCCCAAGCACCGGGAAAAACTCGCCGGAAACCGCCTGCGCCAGGACTCGTTCCGAGCTGTCGCCGGCCGCCAGATTCACCTGCCGGATGGTGAATGCCGCCAGCCCGGACAGCGTCCGGTTGTCGCGCAGCGCCTGATATTCCTTGTAGCTGAAGGCATCGAAGACGTTGCCCTTGCGGGTGACGTATTGCAACAGCGCGAGTTCCTGGGGCCGCTCCACCGGCAGCAAGCGCAGCAGCATCGCGTTAGCCACGTTGAAGAGCGCCAGGTTGGCGCCGATGCCGAGGGTCAGAGAGGCGAGGGCCGCCGCGGTGAGGGCGGGCGTCTTGACGAGAGTCCGGTAGGCGTATCGCAGGTCAGCCAGCATTTCTGAAGCATATACGCGCCGGGCGCGCAGTGGTTAGGGGCGAAACGGCGGCGTCTGGCGGTCGCGGCGGCGGATGTGCTAAAAACAATGTGTCAGCGTCCCCAGCGCCGCGGAGAGGTGGCTGAGTGGTCGAAAGCAGCGGTTTGCTAAACCGTCGTAGGGGCCTTAACCTCTACCGAGGGTTCGAATCCCTCCCTCTCCGCCATCAATTCGGGGAAACACGCCAGGACGCTCCGCGCCCCCTTCCCGAGAGTTGCGCCTGACCCGAGCGCTTGAGCGACGCGAGCACTTTCTTGATCAACTGCGGGCTCGCCGAGGGCAACTGCGCGGCGAGGTCGGCCAGTGTGAACGGATCCGTCTGTTCCAGAACCGCCTGCCGCACCAGTTCACTTTTGGCCGGCCGCGCTTCCACCGAGTTGACGTGGCGCTCGAACTCCTTGTACCCGGAGCGAACCATGCCCAGGAAGTAGTTCCACCAGGGGATCAGTTCGTTCTTCCCTTCGTGCCAGCCTTGCGAGCAAAGCTTCAGGACCCGGTAGTAATCTTCCTTGGTTTCCTCGATCAGCCGCTCCAGGCTGATATAGCGGGGCACTTCGAAGCCGTGCGAGCGGAGCAGCAGCGTCGCCGCCAGGCGGGAGACGCGACCGTTGCCATCGCGGAAAGGGTGGATGCACAGGAAATCGAGGACGAAGGTCGCGGTCACCAGCAGCGGCGGCACGCGCCCGTCTTCCAGGGCCTCGAAATAGCGGCGGCACAGCCGGTCCATGGCGGCGGGAGTCTGGCGCGCGGAAACCGGGACGAAGCGCACGCGGCGCTGGCCGGAAGGCGTGAATTCGATGATTTCGTTGTCGCGGGATTTCCATTGCCCGGCGTCGCCCGCGCCGCGCTGCGCGAGCGTATGCAGGCGGCGCAGCAGCGCCGGAGTGACGGGCGTGGCGCGATTCCGCGTGAAGGTCCATTCAAGCGCCGCCCGGTAGCCGGCGAGCTCCTCCTCCGGGCGGTCGCGCGGCCGGACCCGCCCGATGACGATCGGGCGCAGGCGCGCGGGAGGCACCGTGACGCCCTCGATACGGTTCGAGGATTCGACGCTCTGGATCATCGCCTGCTCGCGCAGAACCGCCAGAACCTCGGGCTTGCGGCGGATCCAGAGGTCCTGCTTGCCGCGCGCTTCCATGCAGTCTCCGAGCAGCCAGCTGGTGCCCAGCGGCAGATCGATTCGCGATAGCTTGGAGGTGTCGAGAGTGAGCATGAGTAGCTTAATAATAGCTTATTGCGGGGGACGGTAGCTTATTCCGGATTCGCGCCCCGCCGCGAGGTGATCTTGGACCGTTCTGGTCCGATATGTTATCCTGCGGGGGTCCGGCAAGCGAGTTGCAACTGTAGTACGCTCGGACGGACTCGGCTTATGTCGTTGATCATGGTCAGGACGGCCTGCTGCGAAAGCTACAAGTGCCGCGGCTCGCGCTGTTCCAACTGCCCGGAACTGCCGGAGAACCGGCAGGCGGTCGAGGAGTTCGAGCGGCGCATGGCGGAGCCTCGCGCCGGGCGCGGCGCGGCGGCGGGGCTGCCGGCGCGAATGGAACCCTCGCCGGGCGCGGCGCCCGGGCTCGCTAGCACCGCCTGAGGTCCTGGCGGCCGCGGCAAATCCTCGCTATAATCAATACTTCCGCTCAAGGTAGGAGATCCACAGGACAGCCATGTTTCAACTCTTCCGCAGCCGCGCCAAGGCAACGCGTTATCTGCTCGGCGGCTTTCTCATGCTCGTTGCCCTATCGATGGTGGTGACGCTGATTCCGGGCTTCGGCTCCGGTCCCGCGCCGGACAACGAGCAGGTGGTGGCTGAAATCGGCAGTGAGAAACTGACGCTACGCCAGGTGCAGGATTACATGCAGACCATGATCCGCGGCGGGCGCATTTCGCCCGAGTTAATGCAGGTGTACGCGCCGCAGATGGTGGATCAGATGATCATGGACCGCGCGCTGGCCTACCAGGCGCAGAAGATGGGCATCCGCATTACCGACGAGGAAGTCCGCAACGCGTTCATCTCCACGTTTCCGATGTTCTATCAGAACGGCCAGCTAGTGGCGCGGGAGCAACTGGAGCAGACGCTGGCGCAATCCGGGCAGAGCATCGCGTCGGCCGTCGAGGAGATGCGCAAGACGCTGGCTGTCCGCCAGTTGCAGAACATCGTGCTGGAAGGCATCGTGGTGACGCCGAAGGAAGTGGAAGAGGAAGTAGCGCGCCGCAGCCAGCGGGCGAAGGTGGAATACGTGGCGTTCGAGCCGGCCAAGTTCACCTCCAAGGTGACCGTGACGCCGGAAGAGATCAAGAGCCACTACGAACGCAACCTGGGCCAGTTCACAGACCCGGCCAAGCGTTCACTGGACCTGATTGTCGCCGACGAGGAGAAGACCGCGGCAAGCATTCAGGTGCCGGAAGCGACGCTGCGCCAGGCCTATCAGGCTCGGCTGGACGAATACCGCACTCCGGAGCGCGTGCGGGTGCGGCATATTCTGATCAAGACGCAGGGCAAGCCGGAGTCCGAGCATGCCAAGGCCAAGGCCCAGATCGAGGACGTGCTGAAGCAATTGAAGGCCGGCGGAGACTTCGCCGCGCTGGCCAAGAAGGTGTCCGAGGACACCGGGTCGGGCGCCAAGGGCGGAGATCTGGACTGGGTCACCCGCGGCCAGACGGTGAAGAACTTCGAGGACGCGGCGTTCTCGCTGAAGCCGAACGAGCTCAGCGGCGTGGTGACCACCGAGTACGGCTATCACATCCTGCAGGTGACCGCCAAGGAACAGGCGCGGGTGAAGCCGTTCGAGGAAGTGCGCGCCGAACTGGTGAAGGACGCGGGCCAGCAGGCGGTGCTGAACAAGATGCAGGAGTCGATTGAAAAAGCGCGCGCCGCCGTCGTGAAGGAGCCGGGACGCGCGGAAGCGATCGCCGCCGAGAACAATTTGCAGTTTGCCCGAGTGGCGGAAGCCGCTCCGGGCGCGGTGCTGCCGCTGGTGGGCGCGAGCCCCGAACTGGACGCCGCCCTCAACGCCGCGAAGAAAGGCGAAGTGACGCAGATCGTGCAGTTGCCCGCCAACCGCCTGGCGTTCGCCGTGTACACCAACGATATCCCGGCCAAATCCAAGCCGCTGACGGCGGTGGAAGGCGAGATCCGCACGCGGCTGGCCAATGACAAGGCGGCTTTCCACGCGCAGGATAAGGCGCGCGAGGCGGTGCAGAAAGCGCAGGCGGGCGAGAGCCTGGAAGCGATCGCCAAGCAGCACGGGCTGACGGTGACGTCTCCGGCGGAATTCGGCCGCACCGACGTGGTGGAAGGAGTGGGCTCGGCGGCGTATCTCGAGGATGCGTTCCAGAAGCCGGCCGGCTCCATTTTTGGGCCGATCAACGTCCAGGGCCGCAATCTGGTGGCGCGCGTGGTGTCCAAGACCGAACCGAACCTGGCGCAGCTTGAGACCATGCGCGATGAAATCGTGCTGGCTCTGAAGCAGAAGAAGGCGAACGAGCGCCGGGACCTGCTGTACGACAGCGTGCTGACCAAACTGGTGGAAGACGGCAAGGTCAAGATCAACCGCGAAGTCATCCAGAGGTACGTAGGCTCCCTGATCCGCGGCTAGACACCGCATGGATCTTCTCCTGGAAATCTGGCGGGCGCTCACCAGCCCGGATCGGCTGATCCAACTGCTCAGCACCGTGCTGGACGGCTGGGTCGCTTATCTGCTGCTTTTCGGGATTGTCTTCGCCGAAACCGGACTGCTGGTGGGGTTTTTCTTCCCCGGCGATTCGCTGCTGTTCACGATCGGCGTGGTGGCGGGCGCCGGGAAGCTGGATGTTGCCTTCATCATCCTGCTGCTGACGGCGGCCGCGATCATCGGCGATCAGACCGGATTCATGCTGGGGCGGCGGACCGGGCCGCGTATTTTCGACCGCCCGGACTCCCGCTTCTTCAAGCGCGATCATCTGTTGCAGACCCAGGCGTTCTATGAGAAGCACGGCGGCAAGACGATCATCTACGCTCGCTTCGTGCCGATCATCCGGACCTTCGCGCCATTCATCGCCGGAGTGGCCGGCATGCGCTATGGCCGCTTCGTGGCCTTCAATGTATTCGGCGGCATTGGATGGGTGGTTTCGATGGTGCTCGCCGGGTATTTCCTGGGAGGCGTCCCGCTGATCCGCCAGCACTTCGAGAAGGTGGTGCTGGGGATTGTATTCGTATCCGTGCTTCCAATCGGAATCGAGTACCTCCGCCACCGCGGTCAGAAGAAGAGCTAGCGTTTGCCGGGTTCGGCGAGCATGCCGCGCTCGTTCAGCAGGATGACGTCGGCGCGGCGGTTGCGGGCGCGGCCTTCCTCGGTGCTGTTGGAGGCGAGCGGAGCGGAATCGGCGTAGCCGCCGATGGACATGCGGGCGCGGTCCACGGCGAAGCGGGTGGCCATGAGTTCGAGCAGGGCGATGGCCCGGGCGGCGGACAGTTCCCAGTTGTTGCGGAAGCGGCCGGTGTGGATGGGAACGGAATCGGTGTGGCCTTCCAGGCGCACGGGATTGGGCACGCGCTGGATGGCGCGGGCGACTTTCTCCAGGCTTTCGTATGCCGCCGCCGCGATTCCATCCTCGCCCGAGGGGAACAGCGCCGCCTGCTTGAAGCTGACCACCAGGCCGCGAGCCTCCATGCGGACGTCGATGCGTCCGGCCTCGATTTCCGACTTGAGTTCCTCGGACAGCACCTTCATGGACGGGAACAGTTCGGCGAGCTGGCCGGGCTTGGCCCCTTCCGGAATGGCGCCTCCGGGACCCTTGCGCGCGGCATTGCCGGGTCCGCGCTGATCGGCGGCGCCGCCCAGTATCGCCGCCAGCGCGGCGGTGGCATGGCCGACGCGGCCCTGCTCGAGTGCGCGCTTCACTGAGTCCGACACCTGCTGCGCCTTGCCCTTGTCGGCATGGGAGCTGGCGAACATCACCACGAAGAAGGCGAACAGCAGAGTGATGAAATCGGCGTAGGAGACCAGCCACCGGTCGTGGTTCTCATGCTCGGCTTGCTTTTTGCGGCGGTTCATGGGGTTACGGCTTGCCGTCGGCGGGAAGGCGGGCATTGCCGGGCGCGGCCTTGGCGCGGGGATCGGATGGCGCGCGCCCCACCGCGAACGCTTCGAGCTTGCTCTGAATCAATTTCGGGTTCATCCCCTCGATGATTCCGGCCACGCCTTCCACGATCAGCTCCTTGCGCTGCATTTCCATCCGGGTGCGGGTCTTGATCTTGGCGGCGGCCGGGAGGAACAGCAGGTTGGCGGCGGCGACCCCGTACACGGTGGCGACGAAGGCGACGGCGATGCCGTGGCCGACAGCGTCAATGTCAGCCAGGTTCTTCATCACCTGGATGAGTCCGAGCACGGCTCCGATGATGCCGATGGTGGGGGCGAAGCCGCCCGCCGACTCCCAGACTTTGGCTTCGGCCTCGGCGCGCTGTTCCTCGATGGTCATGTCGAGTTCGAGCATGCGGCGGATTTCCTGCAGATCGGTGCCGTCGACGGCGAGGTTCAAGGCTTTGCCCAGGAAGGGATCCGCCGCCGCGAGCGCGTCCTCCTCCAGGGAGACCAGGCCGTTGCGCCGCGCCTTGGTGGCGAGCTGGATGATCGTCTCCATCAATGCCGCGGGGTCGTGTTGAAGGGGATAGACCACTTCGCCCAACTGGGCGAGCGCCCCCCGCACGATGGGCAAGGGAGAGCTGATCAGCACCGCCCCGAAAGTTCCGCCGAGCACGATGAGCGCCGCCGTCAGTTGGGTGATGTCGCGAAGCTCCCCGCCTTCCAGCAGCAGGCCGCCGACGATTCCGGCGAAAGCGGCGGCCATGCCCGCAAGGGAGCCGTAGTCAACCCTGCGTCGCGTCACCGGCGTGCTCCTCCCGCACCTCCGGCGTCGCGCGGATGGACCGGCGGAAGCCCACAATCCGCTGCACTACTTCGTCCGCGGTTTCGAGCACCAGATATTTCTGGCCGTTGGTGAGGCATACGATCGTATCCGGAGTCACCTCAATGTGTTCAATCAGATCCGCGTTGAGGACGAAGGGCACATGATTGATGCGCGTCAGCCGGATCATGGGATTTCCGAGAGCTACGCTTGTGCTTATCGGCGGGGGGCGCGGCGGCGTGAGCCTCCGCGGTTACTTGAGCAGGGTGACGATCTCGCGCAATTCCTTGCGGATCGCTTCCAGGGCGGCGGGCATTCCGGCGTCCGGAAACAGCAGAGCCTGCGGCTCCCGCGGCGCGGCCTTGCCGGCTTTCGGCTGGCGCTTGGAGGGCGCCTTGGCAGGTTCCGGCTTGACCCGCGTTTCCATGAACTTGCGCGCGCCCTCAATGGTGAACCGCTTCTCGTACAGCAGGTGCTTGATTTCCAGCACCATCTCCACGTCCTTGCGGCGGTACAGGCGATGTCCGGTGCCGGACTTCTTAGGGCCCAGTCCGGGGAACTCGCTCTCCCAGAAACGCAGCACATAGGGCTTGATTCCCGCCAGGCGCGCCACTTCGCCGATGCGGAAGTAGAGCTTATCGGGAATCTCCGGCGGCGTTGTAGGCGTGAATGCTAACTCGGACATACTTCCGGTCCAACCCTTTCAGGGTACTCTGATATTGTAGTGTCCGTTCTAGCCGGAATCCATCCCGTCCGCGAGGCCCTGCAAGCCGGGCAGACGCTGGACCGGGTTCTGATCGCCAAGGGCGCCGGCGGAGTCCGCCTCCAGGAAATCATCGACTTGTGCCGTGACCGGAAAATCCCGATCCGGTTCGAGTCGCGCGACCAGATGGACCGCGCCGCCGCCGGGGCGATCCACCAGGGCGTGATCGCGTTCTCCGCCGCCGGCGCCTATGCACCGTCGGGTGAGCTGAAGGGCGACCTGATTGTCGTGCTGG
>CAYOQB010000020.1:0-43433 GCA_964406035.1 uncultured Solibacteraceae bacterium
CGCAGGGAGCGAATGGCATCCGAGAAGGAGAGTAGCGGCAGACCCTTGGGCTGCAGGCGAAATTGATGCGTCGCGCGGCCGAAACGCAGCGTCGCGAGGAAACCGCGGACGTCGAATGCGAAGGCTAACAGCGGCTCGGATTCGTCCGCGCGCCGCTTCGGGACCAGCGCCTGGTTGGCCTCCAGGACAGCCTGGCGGAGCAGTTCCTGCGCGAACTCCCGGTTCCGTGGGGCGAGTAAGGCGGCGGCGCCCGTAAGTAGAGGCGACCGATGCTCCACTTCGGCCTTGCCGATCAGATCGAGGCAGACAGCCATGCGGCTCGCGGATTCGGCATCCAGGCTGGAGGCGAGCGCCAGCGACAGAATCGCCGGGTATAGCGCCTCGGGCGCGCCGGCGACCGCCGTCATCGCTTCCTCACGCCGCCCCGCCGCGATCCACTCTTCGGCTTCCTTGAACGCGACGAGGCCGGCGATGGCGTTGCGCAATTTCGCGCTGGCGATTTTGGGAAGCACGGCGCGGGCTTCGCGGGCGCGGTTCGACTGCAACAAGAAGGTGATCAACGCGAGGTGGAGTTCGTCCTTGGACTGAACGTCGAGCTCGTCTTCCGCCTTGGCGGCGAGGTCTTTTTCGAAATCCGGTTTTGACAGATCGACCGGGCGCAGCAGCGCCTCGACTTCGGGAGCAATTTCAACGCCGGTCTTCAGACCGGCCGCGGTCTGCAGGTCCGCGATCGAGCCGGGGTGGTAGCGTCCGGCCAAAGGAAGAAGCTGATGAGCCAGCGCCTGGCGTCGCGTTTGGACGGTTCCGGCGCCGCTCATGATGGCGAGCTGCGGCGACGCCATTCGCAGGAAGGCGGCAATCAGCTCCGGCGCGATTCCCGCACGCGCTTGAGAGAAGTAGTACGCCGACCCGCCGCCTTCGAGCGGGCGGACGATCACCGATCGCGCATCGTCTTGCCCGGGCGCCTGGAAAAGATAGGTGGCGAGGGTGAACAAGCCCTGGATCGCGCTTTCGGGCGCGGCGGCCATGAGCGATGCCGCTGCTTGCAGGAACGCGGCGTTCGCCTGCTCCGGCGACCACATGCGCACCTGCTGGAGAACATCCATCAGCGCCAGCATTCCAGGGCGGTCCTGATACGGAAAGCCCTCGGCCGCGCGCTCCAGGAAGCCGGCGAGTTCCGCCGCCGGCACCTCCTTTTCGCGGACCGCCAGGATGGCAGCCGTGAGATCGGCGCGCGCCTGGGATTCGGGAGATATTTCGCCGAAATCGTTTCTTAGAGCGGGGTCGCAGGCAACCGCGAGAGAAAGGACGAACCCTCGGTCGCCGATGTTAACCGGAACCTTGTAGGTGGGCGGGCGCATCAGTCGGGCTCGCGTGAAGAGTTCCGAGCCGGCGGCTTTGTCGTACTTGCATACTTCAGCGGCGAGGGTCGCGGCGGCGCGAGTGGCCAGGTTGCGATCGGTGAGGGTTTGGATACTAGTGAAAACATCCTCGGCGTGCGCGAGGGCTAGCGCCTTGCGATCGGGGACCTGGGCAGGAACGAGAAGAGGGAAGATCAGAATGAGTGTAAGGCGACTGGCTGTGGCCGCAGGCACGACGGTCCTCCGTTTCCGTTTGACTGACGTCGCAGGCAGTCGGTTTCTTGAATCCGAAGACCATTTGGTGCTTTAAAATAACAATATTATGCGTGTCCCAGCAGCCGTTACGAGGCAGGCCGAGATCGAGTCCGCCATTGCTCGGGTCCAGCAATCTGTAGGATCCGATCTGGTGCGGATCCGTTACGAGGTCGGGCAGGACTGGAGCGATCAGTGGTCCATTTTCTTCCGGATCGTGCTCACTGACGATGCCGCCCGAAACCGCCTCAGAGAAGTGGCCACGCGTGTGATTGGGAGATTGGCCGAAGAGCTGGATTTCCCAGCGCTAGGTGTATTCCCGTATCACAACTTCCGGAGTGTGTCAGAGCAAGCGATGTTGCGAGAACCGGCGTGGGCCTAGCGGACGAGCTTTTGGAAGACGCGAAGTTCCTTAGGGATGAAAGCATCGCGAAGCAACGCCAGACGTGATGCGGCGCTCCATCTCAACAGCTTATTACGCTGTCTTCCACCTATCTGTCGGAGATTTCGTTGAGCATTGGGAATTCCCCGATCAGCGCGCCAGGTTGGGGAGGACGTGTTTTCCCAATGGCGCGAGATCAAGAACGAGGATTTCGCTCGTCATCACCTGCTCTCGATGTTCGGTGCGAGGCTCGACTAGGCGCAGGCGTTACTTCCGCTCCGGCCGGTAGGCGAACCACGTCATCACCGCGCCGCAAGCGAACAGGAAACCTTCCAGCACCTGGAACGCGCCCTGGCTGACAGCCGCGGAGCCGCGCTGATACTGGCCGGCGGCGAACATCCGCAACAGCCCGAGCGCGATGCCGGCCCAGCCGGTCAACGTGACCAGCAACGTCCAGTCCGGAGTCCAGCGGTTGTGCGCCCGCACGATCGCCAATCCCGCGACAAACGACAGGACTCCCGACAGATACACCACCGGGGGAATCTGGGCATCGTAAAGGTGCGGCTGCACCAGCGGATACTCCGCCGCGATCATCACGACCAGCGTGGGGCCCACCAGGCCTGCGATCTTCTTCGAATTCTCCATGATCACTGCGTGCGTGGTAGCGAGGGGTCGGTCACAACGATAAAATCGCCGCGATCCTTCATCGAGGGCTCGAAATTCGGAAACGATTTTTCGGAAACCATGGTGACCACCAGCATCGAAGTCCCCGGCCGGTAGCGGCGCAGGTGATCGGGGATGCCGAGGCCCTGATCGGTGTGGAAGCTGCCGTTCAGATGGACCACTTGAGCGGCGGGTTCGCGCAGCAGGTGCTCGGCGATGGAGAAGGCCATGGTCGCATCCCACAGGCTTTGCGACTCCAGGCTCTTGCGCGGGTCGCGCTGGGGATGCTGGGGTGCGGGCTTGCCGCTCTTCTTGGCGTCTTCCTCGGCCTGCTTGCGAGCCTGCTCGCGCATCTCTTCCATCAACTTCAGGAATTTCTCGCCGTACGGCGGGCTTGCTTCGGCGTAGGGCAGCGGCGCGATCCACTGCTTCGCGGCAGGGGACAATACTTCCAAACCGGCCGCGCCTTCGCGTCCCACCCGACTCACATAGCGGCGCGGGGCGTTGGCTGCGATCACCGGCAGCTTCTTCTCTTTGGCGAAATCGACCAGCGGCTTGTAGTCGGTTTTGTAATTTTTCCAGGGACGGCTCGCAGCGAGGAACTGGTCCTCCGGGATCAGCCCGGCGAGGAACTCATTCAGCACCGGCTGCACGTCTCGCTCGAACATTTCGAGTGAAAGAGCCATGGGCGCGCCGCGAGTCTCGAAGAGCTTGCGAAATATCTCGGCCTGCAGCTTGTGCGCGGTGGGATCGTCGTGATTCTCGCCCAGGAACACTACGCTCTGCGACTGTGCCGCGCGGAGGATATCCTCCAGCGCGGCGGGCGAGCCGTCTGCGCGGAATACGCGATAAGCGTCCGCCGCGGCCAGCGTGGAGCTCGCGAACAGAATCACCGGTGCGATGCGGATCAGGCTCGGCATTTCGATCCAGCATCGCACGTCCGGTCAGGCAAGCGCGGCGGCGGCCGCCGGGTAATCGGTGTACCCATTCTCTTTGCCGACGTAGAACGTGGCTTTGTCCGGCGTGTTGAGGTCCAGATTGTTTTGATACCGGTGGGGAAGGTCAGGGTTGGCCAGGAACGGGATGCCATACGCGACCAGGTCGGCTTCCCCGTTGCGAACCGCCGCTTCGCCGGTCTGGCGATCGTAGCCGCCGTTGATGATGAAGGGATTCCGGAACGCGGCCCGAAGAGCGGGCGCCACGCGATCCGCTCCGGCCACCGGGTCGATGACATGCAGATACGCCAAGCCGAACCTGTTCAACTCGGAGGCTACATAGGTGAAGGTCGCCTCCGGATTGGAGTCCGACATCGAGTTGAATCCGCTGGTGGGCGACAAGCGCATTCCCACGCGATCCGCGCCCCACACGCCGGCCACCGCCTCGGTAACTTCCAGCAGGAAGCGGGCTCGCTTCTCGAGGCTTCCGCCGTAAGCGTCGGTGCGGTGATTGGCGCCGTCGCGCAGGAACTGATCGATCAGGTAGCCGTTGGCGCCATGGATTTCCACGCCGTCGAAGCCGGCATCCTTCGCTAATTTCGCCCCGTGGGCATACTGCGCGACCACGCCGGGGATTTCCTCCAGCTCGAGCGCACGCGGAGTCACGAACTCCTGGAAGCCCTGATAGGTAAATGTACCGCCTTCGGGGCGGATCGCGGAGGGCGCCACCGGGAGTTGGCCTCCGGGCTGAAGTGAAGGATGCGAAATCCGGCCTACATGCCACAACTGCAAGAAGATACGCCCGCCGGCGGCATGCACCGCATCAGTCACCCGCCGCCAGTTCGACGCCTGTTCCTCGGTGTGGATTCCGGGGGTGTTCGGGTAGCCTACGCCCTCCGGGGTCACCTGCGTTGCTTCGGTGACGATCAAACCAGCGGAGGCGCGCTGGGTGTAATACGTCACGTGAAGATCGTTGGGGATGGTGCCGAAAGCGCGATTGCGGGTCATAGGCGCCATCACCATCCGGTTCGGCAGGGCAAGCGGTCCAAGCTGGAATTGGGAGAAAAGTTTGTCCATCACACGGCTCCAGATGAAGCATGTGGGAGGTCGGTTGCAAAAAGTAACCGACTGGCGTAGATTGGGCGGTGACGGATGTCTTGCATTCACAAAGCCGGGTCGTGCCCGATGGACACGCTGATCCGCCTGCTAGCCGGACCGTGGACTTTATACATCCTGTGGGTGCTTCAGGAAAACGGCGACCTGCGCTTTCTTTCGCTGAAAGAAAAGGTTTCGGGTATCTCCGCTAAAGTGTTGACAGAACGGCTACGTATGCTCGCCGAGGAGGGCCTGGTGGAGCGTTCGACGGAAGCGTCCGCGCCACCCCAGGTCAGCTACCGGCTCAGCGAGCGGGGACGGCAGTTGCGAAGCGTCCTGGAGCCCTTGAACCAGATTGCCGGCGAGTGGTACGGCCCACGGTAAGAGCCTGTTAAAATCGTGACTTCATGTTTCGCAAAGTGCTGGTGGCGAACCGCGGCGAGATTGCGGTCCGCGTCATTCGGGGTCTGAAAGAAGCGGGTATCGCGAGCGTTGCCGTTTATTCGGATGCGGACCGGGCATCGCTGGCGGTTCGCATGGCCGACGAAGCAATTCACTTAGGTCCGGCGCCGTCCTCGGAGAGCTACCTTCGGATCGACAAGATCCTGGACGCGGCCGCCCGCACCGGAGCCGAAGCGATCCATCCGGGTTACGGTTTCCTGAGCGAGAACGCCGGATTCGCGAAGGCGTGCGCAGCCGCGGGGGTGGTGTTCATCGGACCTTCGGCGGATTCCATCGGCAAAATGGGATCGAAAACGGCGGCGCGCCAGCTGGCGATCGCGGCGGGAGCCCCTGTCGTCCCGGGCACGGAGAATCCGGTGAGCGACATCGCCGAAGCCAGGCGCATCGCGGACGAAATCGGCTATCCGGTGCTGATCAAGGCCGCGGCGGGCGGCGGCGGCAAAGGCATGCGGCGCGTGGACCGGCCTGAAGACCTCGAATCGTCCATCCGCGATGCCGCCAGCGAAGCGGCTCGCGCGTTCCAGAACGACGAAGTCTACATCGAGAAGCTGGTGCTGAAACCGCGGCACATCGAGATTCAGGTCCTGGGCGATCAGCACGGAAACCTGATTTACCTGGGCGAACGCGAGTGCTCGATTCAGAGGCGGCATCAGAAGGTGATCGAGGAGTGTCCGTCGCCGCTGGTAGACTCTCGTCCGGGGATGCGGCAGGCCATGGGCGAAGCGGCCCTGAAGATCGCCCGCGCGGCAGGCTATTACAACGCGGGCACGATGGAGTTCCTTGCCGATGATGCGGGCAACTTCTATTTCCTGGAGATGAACACCCGCCTGCAGGTGGAGCATCCGGTGACGGAGTTGGTCACCGGCCTGGACCTGGTGCACTGGCAACTGCGAATCGCCGCGGGAGAGAAACTCACCATCCGGCAGGAAGACGTGCGGTGGCGCGGCTGGGCGATCGAATGCCGTGTCTACGCCGAGGATCCGAGCCAGAATTTCTTCCCCTCGCCGGGGACCATCACGCGGCTGGAGGAACCGGACGGGCCGGGCATCCGCGTCGATTCCGGCGTGTATCCGGGTTGGACGGTCCCGCTGGAGTACGATCCGCTGCTGGCGAAGCTGGTGGCCTGGAGCGAGACTCGCGCCGGAGCGACGAACCGCCTGCTGCGGGCCGTGGGCGAGTACTACATCGCGGGTATCCGCACGAACCTCGAGTTCTTCCGCGGGGTGCTGGCTGACGAGCGGTTCCGTTCCGGCGATCTGGACACTGGCTTCATCGAGGATTACTTCCGGCGCGCCGGAACGCCGGCGCCGAACAAGCCGGAGTTGGAAGCGGTGGCGGCGATCGCGGCGGCGATTCACGCGTCGGGCCAGGCTCCCGCGGCCACGGCACAACCCGCGGCGACGGGGCAAAAGCGCTGGATGACTGCCGGGTTGAGGAGCTTACAGCGATGAAGCGGATGGTGGAAATCGGGGGACGGGAACAGGAGCTCGAGTACCAGGAGCGGAACTCGCATATCGACTTCCGGCTGGGAGACTACTCGGGCAGCGCCTCCGTGCTCCAGGTGGAACCGGGCACATACTCCGTGCTGGTGGAAGGCCGCAGCTACAACGTTCGCGTGACCGGCGATGGCAATGGCGGGTGGCTGGTGGATCTTTGCGGCAAGCATCTGCCGGTGTCGATTCGCGATCCGCGCGCGATGTCCGGGAAGCGCGGCGCGGCGGCCGGAGGCGGGCGGCTGAAGATCGCGACCTCCATGCCGGGCAAGGTGATCCGGGTGCTGGCTACGGCGGGCGCCGAGGTCGCCGAGGGGCAGGGTCTGGTTGTCGTGGAAGCGATGAAGATGCAGAACGAGATCAAAGCGCCACGGGCGGGAGTGGTGCAGGAGATCCGGGCGGTGGAAGGCGCAACCGTGGCCGCCGGGGAAGCGCTGTTGTTTCTCGAGTAGGCGATCAGGACGCGAAGCGTTCTAGGTTCAAATGCAACTCACCGGCTCGATCCGGGGCGACGCGCATCTTCCACTCTTGACCATCGGCGAAACGCGCTGCAATGCGCCGGGCGTTCCAACCTCCGCGCGTCCAGTCGCGGCACGGCTCGATGCGAACGGAGACCGGGGGTTTGGCATCTGCGCGGAGGGGCCACCCGAGCCAGCCGCGCCGGCGCGTCCAGCGTCCAGGGCTCACGCGCCAGCGGTCCCGCCACAGCGCGATCGTGATCAGCGCGACACAGCCGGCGAGGTCGATCAGCAGCGCGGTCGACATGCCGCCGACATCGGTGAGGTTGGGATGGTCCAAGGTCAGTTGGGTGCGGCCGCGTTCGCGCAGAAACGCCTGCACCTCCAGGTCATCCTGAGCAGCGGCGTAGCGCGCATGGCGAGGGTAGGGCAAGGTGAGCCCGCCGGAACGGGACCCGACCGCGACTTCGGATTTCAGAATCCGCACGGTTTCGACCCCGCTGAATTGCCATTCATTCTTAACCAGCCCCAGCCACTTCTCCTGCCGCAGGCTTCCGGAGATGCCTGAAGCGTCGCGGCGGAGTTCCAGTGTCCAGGTTGTAGTCGCCGAGGCCAGCAGCCCCAGCAGGAACAACGCGGGGATGCCCAGAAGCAGCCCGATCACCAGCATCGCCGTCGCTCCGGCGGCGGGAGAGCGCTCCACAACCAGCTCGCCCGCGGCCTCTGTCCAGCGCGTGACCAAATCCTAGGCTACACTGAACTCCGCATGGCCCTCGCAGCAGAATCGACGTGTCCCAAGTGCGGCGGATCGGGTTGGGTGATCCAGGAGCGCGACGGCATCTCGGGCGCATCGCGCTGCGATTGCCGGGATGCGGAGCGGGCGCGGCAGTCGGAGCGCAACGCGCGGATTCCGCCTCTGTATCAAAATGCCGCTCTGGACAACTTCCTGGTGCCCAGCGATAATCCGGTGGCGCGCACCGGGTTGGGCACGGCTCTGCTGACAGTTCGAGCCTTCGTGCGGGAGTTCCCCACCGGTGACAAGCCGGGGTTGCTGTTCATCGGCGACACGGGAACCGGGAAGACGCACCTGGCCGTGGCGGCGCTACGGGCCTTAATCGCGAAGGGACACGAAGGGGTTTTCTTCGATTACCAGACGCTGCTGGACCGCATCCGCGCGAGCTTCGACAAGGTGAGCGGCGCCAGCGACCGGGAGGCCTACAGCACGGCGCTGGAGGCCCCGATTCTGCTGCTGGACGACCTGGGGGCGCATCGCGCCACGGACTTCACCGAAGACACCGTAACCGCGATTCTGACGCATCGCTGCAACTACAAAAAGCCCTTGATCGCGACCACGAACCTGCCGGATCAGGATGTGACCGGAAAGGCGATCGAGTACATCACGCCGGGCGGAACCGCGGTGGGCAAGAAAACGCTTTCCGAAGTGATCGGAATGCGCGCGCGCAGCCGCCTGTTCGAGATGTGCAAGGTGATCCGCATGCCCGCGGTGGAAGATTACCGCATGCGCAAGAGCCGCTGACCGCTCACGAGGGCAGCGTGAGGAAAAACGTACTTCCCTTCCCCGGCTCGGACTCCACCCAGATTGCGCCGCCGTAGCGCTCCACAATGCGCTTACACAGCGCCAGCCCGATGCCGGTGCCCGGATAGGCGCTGCTCGCGTGCAGCCGCTTGAACAGCCCGAATACCTGCTTGTGATAATCGGCGGAGATGCCGATGCCGTTGTCCTCAATCGAGAATCGCCAGAAGGCGCCTTCGCTGGAGGCGCGGATGCGGATCACCGGCGCGCGCTCGGCGGAACGATACTTGATCGCGTTGCTCACCAGGTTCTGAAACAACTGGATCAGGTGGGCGCGTTCCACGCGCACCGCGGGCAACGCTTCCGTCAGTACCGCGGCGTCATTTTGCATGATCACGGTGGCCAGGTTCTTCTTCACCTCCGCGAACACTTCGGAAACCTCCACCGGCTCCACCGGGCGACCCGGCTGGGTTGCCGTCTGGGTATAGTTCAACAGATCGCTGAGCAACTGTTCCATGCGCTGCGCGCCGCCGGTGATGTTGTTCAGGAACGCATTCGCGTCCTCATCCAGCGTGGGTCCGTAGCGCTTCTGGAGCAATTGGGCGAAGATGCCCACCTGCCGCAACGGTTCCTTCAGGTCGTGCGAGGCGGAATAGGCGAACTGCTCCAGGTCGGTGTTGGCCCGGATCAGTTCCTCATTGGCTGCCCGGAGAGAGGCCTCGGTTTCCACCTGCGCGGTGATGTCCTCGATGCTGCCGACCGCATGAAGGGGAGCTCCGTTTTCGTCGCGGATCAACGCGTTGGTGGCGCGTACCCAGATCACCCGGCCATCGCGGCGAATGTAGCGCTTGTTCATGCTGAAGGACGGGCGCAGCCCGGAGGCGAGCTCGGCAAACTGGCGCCGGTTCTCGGCGCGATCCTCGGGATGGGTGATGTCCAGGTAGGTCAGGCGCTTCAACTCCTCGGCCGGATACCCGGTGATCTCGCACATCTTGGCGTTCACGGCGGTGTAGCGGCCCTCGGGCAGGGAGCAGGTGGCCATGCCGACCGCGGCGCTGTCGAATATGGCTCGCGACCGCTCCTCGCTTTCGCGCAGCGCCTGCTGGTGCCGTCGCTGCTCGGTGACGTCGAGGACGAAGGAGAAGACGCTCTCAATGCGTCCGGAGGAATCCACCAGGGAGGAGTTGTACCACTCGCACTCGATCACCGCGCCGTCCTTGCGATAGTTGCGGTTGCGGCTGACGGTCTGCAGGCTGCCGCCGGACTGCATCTTCTCCATCAGACGCCGGATCGCGTTCGCGTCGGCTTCGAACACCCAATTGAAATCGAAGATCTGCTTGCCGACCACTTCGCTCGAGGACCAGCCGAAGATCCGTTCCGCCTGGCCGCTCCACAGGGTGAGCCGGAAGTCTGCCGAGAACTCGATAACGGCAAGCGGCGTGTTGGCCAGGTGAAGCGCCAGGCGGCGGTGGGCGTCTTGCAGATCCTGTTCCGCTTTGCGGCGCTTCGTAGTGCTGCGGCTGAACAGGGTCAGCCCGCCATTGCTGGGGAATGCGTCCACTTCAAACCATTCCTGGCGAGGCTGGGCGTAGTATTCGGCGTGAACGGGCCGGCGCTCCAGCATGGCTTTGCGAAGAACTGGTCCGGCGGTGGTGGAAGCGAGGTACGGGAAGACGTCCCACAGGCTGCGTCCGGCGATCTCCTCGCGGGAAAAGCCGGCGCTGTCCAGCAGGCGCGAATTGGCGTAGCGGACGCGCCAGTCCTCATCGACGGCGCAGCATTGGTCGCGGATACTTTCGAGCACGGCGGAGAGCTGCGCCTGCGAATCGGCCAGGTGCTCCTGCTTGGCGCGATACTGGGCGACAACCCAGGAGAGGAAGATGCCGACGCCGGCGAAGAGAGAAGCCGATACGAGGTCGTACAGGCTCAAGCCCTGGAACGCGATAGCGCCTCCCGCCGCGCCTCCAATGGCGGCGGCGACGCCCCAGCGGAACCCGCCCAGGTAAGCGGAGGCGACGATCACGGGGATAAACGTGGCGAAGGCAGCGCGATTCTGGAGCCACGGCGCAAGCGCGATCCGCAGGCCGAACGCGACCGTGAACAGCACGGCCAGACACAAGATCCGGACACCGGCGTGGCCGCGGAGCAAGGACATCAGCTTGTCCTCGCCGGCATCGCCTGACCCGCCGGGCTGCCTCCACAGAGGCGAAATCCGGGGAGGTGGGTCCGCTCTACTGCTCACTGCGCCTCCGGTGGTGGATCAAGCAGATTGACACCGCATACCGCCCATCGGTTACACAGGAGTTTTTTGTTTTCCCACTCGCCCCTTGAAACGTTGATTTCAGATCGGTTAAAGTTCATCCATGGCAAAAAGGTTAGGTTTGCTCGCGCTGCTGGCGTTTGGACTTGCGTTCTCCCAGGGAACCACGTCCCGGGTTATCGGAACGGTGCAGGACACTTCGGGCGCCGTAATCGCCGGCGCGAAGGTATCGCTGCTGAGCGAGACAACAGGGGTCCGCTTCGACACCACATCCTCGACAGCGGGAACCTACCAGTTCGAGGCGGTGCAGATCGGCAGCTACTCGGTGGAAGTGGAAGCGCCCGGATTTAAGAAGTTCGTATCGAAGAACAACCAGCTCACCATCGGCTCGCCGATGACGGTCAACGCGGTGATGACGGTGGGTCAGGTCGCGGAGGTGATGGAAGTCACCGCCACCGCCGAGGTGGTGCAGACGCAGCAATCGAGCAACCTGGGTCCGCTGGTGAATCAGAAGACCATGACCGAGATGCCGATCGTGGCGACCCGGCGGCGCGATCCGACCACGATTTTATCGACCATGCCGGGCTGGACTTCGGGTCCCACGGGCAGCGGCGGCCATATGAACGGCGCTCGCGACCGCTCCTGGAACTTCACTCTGGACGGCATCGACATGAACGAGGTCTCGGCGGGCGGCGGCGTGGGCAACAACCCGATCCGCGTGAATCCCGACTCGGTGGCGGAAATGAAGGTGGTGACCTCAAACCCGTCGGCGGAGTTCGGCCGCAACTCGGGCGCGCAGGTGGCGATGGTCACCCGCTCGGGCACCAACGAGCTGCATGGGAATGCCTTCTGGTTCTACCGGTCGCCTGGCCTGAATGCGAACCGCTGGCAGGACAACTTTGTGGGGCTGGGACGCCCGAAGTTCATCCAGCACATTTTCGGAGCGTCCTTGGGCGGTCCGGTAATCAAGAACAAGCTGTTTTACTTCGCTAACTGGCAGGAACTGCGTGCGACGCAGCCGATCACGCTGAACCAGACGGTGCTGACGGCGACGGCGCGGCAAGGCATCTTCCGGTATGCGACCGGCGGACGAAACCTGCCGGCGGGCGTTCCGGGCGCGTCGATCGATGCCAGCGGCAACCCCATCGTGCCGGTGGGAACGTACAACGTGGTAACCAGCGATCCCTTGCGGCGGGGTCTGGACCGCACGGTGCTGGCCGAGATCGCACAGACGCCTCTGCCCAACCGCTTCGATCTGGGTGATGGCTTGAACACCGCCGGCTTTACGCATCGCCCGATCGAGACCGAGCGCCAGCGTGACCTGACGTTCAAGGGCGATTACGTGATTAATGATCGCAACAGCGTCTACGGCCGGGTCTACTGGGGTTTCCAGGACACCGTTTGCGACAACGTGAACGGCGGGTTGCCGCGATTCCCAGGCACGCCCTGCCTGGTGAACACCACCCGCGATCCGCTGAATCTGGCGTTCAACTGGCGCACCACGCCGACGGCGCGGATTACCAACGAACTGGTGGTGGGGCTGTCGCAGTTCCGCTTCGGGTTCCCGAACCCGGTGGAGGATATCAACCGCACGACCCTGGAGACCGGGCTGATCACGATGCCGAACGCCTATACCTTCGGCAACACGCGCGAACTGCGCACGATTCAGATTGTGGACAATTTCTCCTGGTTCCGGGGCAAGCACGCCTTCAAGTTCGGCGTGAACCTGCGCTACGTTCGGCACCTGGATGAGCGCGGATCGGTTGGCGGGCAGAACTCCGGCGCGGTGGTCGACTTTTCCACGCAGATTAACGCCGTGGATCCGACCGCATTCGGAATCCCGACAACGGGGCTGAATCAAGCTATCGACCGCACCCGCCTGGAGACCTATGTCAACCTGATGCTCGGCCGCGTCGGCAACTTCAGCCAGGGCTTCGTCGCCGACGGCAACCAGTTCACCACGGGTCTCTTCAATTTCGACTCCCGTTTCAACGAGTTCGATTTCTACATCCAGGACACCTGGAGGGTGACCAAGAATTTGACTGTGGACTTCGGCCTGCGCCTGGACGCACGCATGGCGGGCAAGGGCGGCGGCGATAGCCAGATTCTGGTGCCGAATCATATTCCGGTGGCGGGCGCGCCGCCATCGAATACGCTGCGCTGGAGTCCGGGCGAGCTGTACAGCAACGACTGGAACAACTTCGGTCCTTCTGTCGGCTTCGCCTGGGATCCGTTCGGCAGCGGAAAGACCTCGATCCGCGCCAACTACCGCCTGGCCTACGATCGCATCCCGACCTTCCTGATCAGCTCTTTCGTGCTGCCGAACATGCCGGGATCCACCACCAGCGTGGTGAATTCGGCGTTTGGCGCGCAGGGTGGCCGCCTGGCGGACCTGCCGCAATTCCGGCCGACCGCGACTCCGGAGCAGTTGCGCCAGCCGGTGCCGTTCGCCAATGCCACCAACACGGTGGTGGACCCCACCGCGGAGACGCCGCAAACGCATATGTGGAGCTTCTCGGTGCAGCGGGAACTGCCCATGAAGTTCGTGGTGGAAGCTTCTTACATCGGACGACGGGCGCATAATCTGCTGGGAGGTTACAACGCCAACCAGGCGTTCATGCGATCCAACGGATTCCTGGAAGGAATCCGCACAGTGCAGGCCGGCGGCGAGAGCGCGGTGATCAACCGCCTGTTCTCCGCCGACAGCCGGCTGCGCGCGGGGGAAAGCGGATCTCAGTTTGTCCGCCGCCAGTTCGCGTCGCAGCTCGCGCTGAACAGCGTGGGCGACATCGCCAATCAGGCGGCGCGCCGCGTGGAGCGCGGCACCTCGCTGGCCGACGCCTCCGGGCTCGGACCGTTCTTCCTGTTCCCGTTCCCGCAGTTCACGGGGCTGATGAATGTGATCGACACGAATGACTTTTCCACCTACCATGGTCTGCAACTCCGGCTGGACAAGCGGTTCGCCGGCGGCGCCACGATTCAGGTGAACTACACCTGGTCGAAGTCCATGGACACCCGCTCCTTCGATCCCACGTTCGCACTGGCGAGCACCGGCACCACACAGAACGCCACCAGCACACCGTTCGATATCTACAACCGCAAGCTGAATTACGCGCTGTCGGATTTCGACCGGACCCATTCGCTCGGCTCGAACTTCGTATACGACCTGCCGTTCGGCCGCGGCAAGAGGATCGGTAACGACGCCGGACGCCTGCTGGACGGCATCATCGGCGGCTGGCGCATCGGCGGGCTGCTGCGCTACAACTCCGGCCGGCCGTTCAGCATCTTCGGCGGCACGCTCGCGTTTGAAAGCGTGGTGGGCGCCTTCGCCAACTGCGCCAACTGCGACCGCTCCCTCGGCCAGGTGCGCGACGAAGGCGGGTTCAAATGGTACTTCGATCCCGGCGAGAGAGCGCAGTTCACGGCCACCAGGCTGGGCGAACTGGGCAGCGGCGGCCGCAACCTGTTCCGCGGTCCCGGTTTCTTCAACATCGATTTCTCGCTCGCCAAGCGGACCAAGATCACCGAGAGAGTGGACGTGGAGTTGCGCGCCGACTTCTCGAACTTCACCAACACGCCGTCGTTCTCAATTCCGACGACGACTTTGACCGCGACCACCTTTGGGCGCATCGGCGCGTCCCTCGATAGCGGTCCGCGAACCACCATGCTCGGCATGAAGGTAATCTTCTAGCTGGAACGTTCAAGCGGGGACGCCGCCTTCCGGGTCGCGTCCCCGTTTCCTTTTCCCTCCCGTTCATTGATCTTCCCCCTCCCGGCGCGGTATCTTGGTTGATTCTCCGCACCAAAATCTATGGCTAACGAAACTCCGATTACGGTCGCCCATGGCGACGGAATTGGCCCCGAAATCATGGCGGCCACGCTGCACATTCTGAAGGAAGCCGGCGCGCGCCTGGCGATCGAAGAGATCGAGATCGGCGAGAAGGTGTACCTGCGCGGCAACACGGCGGGCATCGAGCCGTCGGCCTGGGAATCGCTGCGGCGGACCAAGGTATTCCTGAAGGCGCCCATCACCACGCCGCAGGGCGGCGGTTTCAAGAGCCTGAACGTGACCGCGCGCAAGGCGCTGGGGCTGTTCGCGAATGTGCGCCCGTGCGTCAGCTATCACCCGTTCGTTCGGACCAAGCACCCGGTGATGGACGTCGTGATCGTCCGCGAGAACGAGGAAGACCTGTACGCCGGCATCGAATACCGGATCTCCAACGACGTGATGCAGTGCCTGAAGCTGATCTCGCGTCCGGGCTGCGAAAAGATCATCCGCTACGCCTTCAACTACGCGGTGCAGCATAACCGCAAGAAGGTGACCGCGTTTACCAAGGACAACATCATGAAGATGACGGACGGCATGTTCCACCGCATCTTCGACGAGATCGGAACCGAGTATCCGCAGATCGAAAAGGAACACTGGATCGTGGATATCGGCGCGGCCAAGATGGCCGATACGCCGGAAGCGTTCGACGTGATCGTGATGCCGAACCTGTACGGCGATATCCTGAGCGATGTTGCCGCGCAGATCGCGGGATCGGTTGGCCTGGCGGGTTCGTCGAACATCGGCGACCAGTGCGCGATGTTCGAGGCGATCCACGGGTCGGCGCCGCGGCGCGCCGGGCAGAACCTGGCGAATCCCTCGGGGCTGCTGTTGGGCGGCGTGCTGATGCTGGTGCACATCGGGCAAAGCGATGTCGCCGAGCGGGTGCACAACGCCTGGCTGCGCACCATGGAAGACGGCATCCACACCTACGACATCTTCCGCGAAGGCGTGAGCAAGCAAAAGGTCGGCACCAAGGAGTTCGGCGAGGCAGTGGTGGCGCGCCTGGGCCAGCTTCCGCAGACCCTGCCCGCGCGCAAGTACGCGGGAGTCGGCCACGCGAAGGCGATCACGGTATCGCCGCGCGGCAACCCGAAAGTGGAGTTAAAGGGCATCGATATCTATGTCGACTGGCCGAGCTCGGATCCGAACTCTCTCGCCGCGGCGCTGAAGAAGACCGAAGCGGCGCCCTTCGAGTTGAAGATGATCTCCAACCGTGGGGTCAAGGTGTGGCCGGAGGGGCTTCCCGAGACGTTCTGCACCGACAGCTTCCGCTGCCGCTTCGAGGCGAAGTCCGAGGTGAAGCTGAACGACTGCATCGCGCAGCAGCAGCGCGTCGCGGACGCGGAAGTGATGATCGTGAAAACCGAGATGCTGCGCAGCTACGACGGGCAGCCCGGCTATACTCTCGCCCAGGGTCAGTAAGGCATGGAGACCGCGCAGACGCGCCCGCTCGTCGGTGTGATCATGGGCAGCAAGTCCGATTGGGACACGCTGCGCCACGCCGACGAAGTGCTGGAGCGGTTCGGCGTTCCGCGCGAGTGCCGCATTGTTTCCGCGCACCGCACTCCGGATTGGATGGCGGAATATGCGCGGTCGGCCGGGGAACGCGGGCTGGAAGTGATCATCGCCGGCGCGGGCGGAGCGGCGCATCTGCCGGGAATGGTGGCGGCGCACACCACGCTGCCCGTGCTCGGGGTCCCGGTGGAGAGTTCCATGCTCCGCGGCGTCGATTCGCTGTTGTCCATCGTCCAGATGCCGGCGGGAATCCCGGTGGGCACGCTGGCGATCGGCAAGGCGGGAGCCACCAACGCCGCCCTCCTGGCGGTGGCGATCCTGGCGAACTCGCGTCCCGAATTGCGGGCCAAGCTGAAGCAGTTCCGCGAGGAGCAGACACGGAAGGTGCGCGAGGATTCGCTGTGATTCTTCCCGGCTCCGTTGTCGGCGTGCTGGGCAGCGGGCAATTGGGAAGGATGTTCGCCATCGCGGCGCGGCGCATGGGCTACCGCGTGCATACGCTCTCGCCCGATACGGACACGCCCACCGGGCAGGTGGCGGATGTCGAAATCGTGGCTTCCTACAACGATCTGGACGCGGTGGCGCGGTTCGCGCGGGGCGTCTCGGTGGTGACCTTCGAGTTCGAGAACGTGTCGGCGGCGGCGGCGGGGATCGCCGCGCGCCATGCGCCGGTGCGGCCCGCGGGCGCGGTCCTGCACACCACCCAGCACCGCATCCGCGAAAAGACCTTCCTGGCGAGGCACGGGCTGCCGGTGACCCCCTTCCGCGAGGTGCATACGGAAGCGGACCTCGCTCAGGCGGTGGCGGAGCTGGGCACCCCGTGCGTGCTGAAAACGGCTGGCTTCGGTTACGACGGCAAGGGCCAGGCGCGAATCGAATCGGCGGAGGGCGCGCAGGCGGCCTGGGATTCGATCCACCGCGCCGAAGCGGTGCTGGAAGCTTTCATCGACTTCGAGCGCGAGGTATCGGTGGTGGCGGCGCGCGGCGTGGACGGCGAGTTCGCGCACTATGGCGTGGTGGAGAACCGGCATCGCCGCCACATTCTGGATGTGACGATCGCGCCGGCGGAAATCGGCGCGCGCCTGGCCCGGGACGCGGTCGAAATCGCGCGCACGGTGCTGGAGAAGCTGGACGTCGCCGGCGTGCTGTGCGTGGAGTTCTTCCTGACCCGGGACGGGCGGCTGCTGATCAACGAGCTCGCGCCGCGCCCGCACAACTCCGGGCATTTTTCCTTCGACGCATGCGTCACCAGCCAGTTTGAGCAGCAGCTGCGGGCGGTGTGCGGGCTGCCGCTGGGTTCCACGGCGCAGCTCGCGCCCGCGGCGATGGCGAACCTGCTGGGAGACCTGTGGCTGCGCGGCGAGCCGGACTGGACGGCGGCGCTGCGCGATCCCAACGTCAAGCTCCATCTTTACGGGAAACTGGAGCCCCGCCCGGGACGCAAGATGGGGCACTTGACCGCGCTGGGACCCGGCGCCGAGGCGGCGGTCCTTCAGGCGAGGTCCCGCCTGGCGCGATCGTGAGCCGGTTCCCCCGTTCCCCGCGCGAACAGAGGTAAGATCTTTTGTTCTCACCTGTATGAGCGCAGACCGCACAGTTCACGCCAGCCGCCAAACCTCGGGATCGAGCAGCGCCACGTCCATCGGCCCCGAGTACGAGCATCGCCACATCACCTGGGCCTTCGGGCTCGAGTTCAACAACCACCAGGTGTCATCGCGCTGGCAGCATCCCCGCTATTTCCAGAGCCGCCTGAACGCCGACGACCTGATCCTCGATCCCGACGACCCCAATCATTGGGAGTACATCAACCACGATCAGTGGGTCCACTTCCACATCACCATGACCAACCGCAAGGACGACTTCATTGCGGCGCTGCAGGACCCTGGGCGGCACGTCATCTACGATGGGCACGCCCGCTGGGGCCGCGGACCGTGCTTCGGCCCGGACCCCGCGCCGGGCGAGGACTGGCAGGATTCCACCGCCGCGAATCGCGCCACGCGCGGCATCTTCCCCATGGGCTACAAGTACCTGCCCGTGACCACCGGCGAGATTCACGAACACGGCTACACCCCGCACCTGGTCACCGGCGACAAGCCCGCGCGCGACGACTGCCATCCGGACATCAAAGCCCGCTACAGCCGCCTGCGGACATTTACGCTCGCACAACTCGGGCTCACCGTTCGCGGCATGGATGCCACCGACGAAGTCTGGGGATACTCCGGATACGACGAAGGACGTCCGGCCAAACACGTGATCCTGGCCGCGGGCTGGTCCGGCACGCCGCTCAGCCCCGCCGACCTCGGCGGCGTCAGCATGAGCTGCCGCGTGTTCTGCCACTTCGGCTGCAGCACCTTCCTGCACAATTACCGCATCCTGCGCTTTCACAAGCTGTGGCAGCGCGAAGGGGATGATAAGTTCGCCTACTGGACCACCGCCGCCTCCACCACCGGGACCTCGCAGTTGTGGCTCTACTACCTGCTGACCTACAACCGCAGAAACGACTTCGACCCATGGGATCCCAGCATTCGATACGCTGTGCGCAGAACCAATCAGAGGCTGGCCTCCATGAACGAAAGCTACCGGATCATTTGAAATGACTGCCGCCGAAATCAACGAAATCCTGGACCGGCTCGCGCCCGAATACGCCCAATCCGAACCGCTGCTGCGGCGGATCGACGACGACGCCAGGTCCGGCGCCGCCGCGCTCGCGGCGATCTGGGCCGGCAACGAAGCCGGCCTCGAGCCCGACGCCGCCGCCATTCTCACTCGCATGGGAGAATCCGCCATCCAGCCCCTGGCCGAGCTCTCCGCGCGTTTGCCCGACGCCAAGGCGCTGGACGCGCTGCGCCTCGCCGTCGAGGCGCAGATCCGGCTGGAAGCCGCGCTGCGCGACCGGCTCGACCGCGCGCTGCAGGACAAGCGGCTGTTCCAGCCGCCCCCGTCGAAAGCCGACGAGCCCCCGCCGCCGCGCCGCGTCTGCGATCAGGCCTACCTGCTGCTGCGCGCGCTCCGCTACCTGAAGGAGAGCACCGCCACCGCGCTCGTGACCGAACGCGAGTTCCTCAACTTCCCCGAAGAGCTGAAGGAGCAGCAGATCGCCCGCGCCCGCATGAAACAGCCGTGGACCGACCTGCTGGACGAAGTGGAAGACGATCCGGAGGCCGCATGATCGAGCATGAAATCCAGCCCGGCGACTGCGTCACTTCGCTGGCGCACCAATACGGATTGCTGTGGGAAACCATCTGGGATCACCCGGCGAACTCCGCGCTGCGGCAGAAGCGCTCCAATCCCAACGTGCTGCAGCCCGGCGACATTCTCCACGTTCCGGAGCGCGAGATCAAGGAGCTGAGCAAGGCCACCGACCAGCGCCACAAGTTCGTCCTGAAGTCCAACCGCGCCAAGCTGCGCCTGAAGCTGGTGGATTACAATCATCGCCCCCTGCGCAACCTGGCGTACCGGCTGACCATCGACGGCGCCATGCACAACGGCTCGAGCGATGGCGACGGGATGCTGGAGCATCCCATCCCGCCCGGCGCGCAAGCCGGCGAAATCCGCTATACCGTCGATGGCAAGGAAGTGGTCCGTCGTCTCGCGCTGGGGCACGTGGACCCCATCGATTCCCTGAAAGGCGTACGGGAGCGGCTGGCCAACCTGGGGCACGCCTGCCAGGCGAGCGACGGTCCGCTGGATGCCGAAGCCCGCGAGGCCATCCGCGAGTTCCAGAAGAAACATCGCCTGACAGTGAACGGCGAGCCCGACGACGCCACTCGAGCCAAGCTGCTGGATGTACATGGGTGCTAACAAATGACCAGACCTGAAATCGCCGCCGCCTTGATCGGCATTCGCGATGGAGATCCGCCGGAGGCTTTGCTCGATCGCCTGCGCGAGGAGGGACGGCGCGCGGCGTCGCTCGCCGCCAGGCGTCTGGATGGCGCGCCGGAGGCGGAGGATCGGGCACGGGCGGTGCTGGACGAACTCGCCGAGCTCGCGGTGGTGGAGCTCGCGGCTACGCCCGCGGGAGCTTCCGCCGCGCAGGAGATCTGGAAGCTGCGCGCCGCGACGCGCGCCGCCCTGGAATCGCGCCAGCGCATCGCCGAAGCCCTCGATGCGCTGCTGCAACGCCGCAAGAAGGGCGGCCCCGGAGACCTGGCGCTCAACACCGCCATCCGGCTGCTGGCCGAAACCACGGACTCAAGCCCGGTGTGGGACGAGGAATTCTACGAAAATATGTCGCTGAACGATCGCGATCCCTACGTGGAGGACCTGCGCAACTCGCGCGTCTGGAAGCGTGTTCTGCAGTCGCTCTAAAATGAAACGACGATCCCTGATCTTCGCGCCACTCCTTGTCTCCGCCCAGCAGCCCACCGCCGCGGATCGGATTCGAGGCATCAAGCCGGAGGAGGACCGCAAGCTGGCGCAGGCCGCCGCCGGGATCGAAGCTCAGGCTCGCGCGCCGGTCGAGGAGGTGGTCCGGCTCGCCCAATCAGCGGATGCGCGGGAACAGGCTCGCCTGGTGCTTTCCGAATTGGGCGAGCTGGCCGCCGGCAGCATCCTGAAATCGGTCGAGTCGTCCACGGCGGAGCACAGGAAGTGGGCTCTCACCGAGGTGCTGGAAGGCGAGATGCGCTTCCGCGCCCGCATCGCCGCGGCATTAGACCCCCTGTTCGATTCGCGGGACCCTGTGCCCGGGCGGCGCGGCAGGGAACGGGCGGCGCCGCCGTCGCGCCTGTGCGACGAGCTTTACATCGCGGCCGTCCGTTTCGCCGGCAGCATCGCCGGGTTGGAGGCCCACTTGGCCCGCATGGAGCGCTTCCGGCAATTGCCCCAAGCGATGCGCGACGCCGAAATCCGCAAGTTCCGGCTGTCCCCAGCCTGGCAACTGCTGGTGGAAGAGGGTCGCGACCAGAAAAAGGCTTGACGCCATCCGAAAAATCGGGCAGGATTGCGAGGGAATTCAACACCATTTTAGGAGCGTATCCCCGTATGAACCTCGCCGTGGAAGCCGTCGCCCGCAAACGGGTGGAACGCGCACGCAATCAAATTACAAATTCATTGCAGGCGGTGGCGCGGGGCAACCCCCTGGGCGCGGAAAGCGACCAGCAGCGGCTGCGGGAGCGTGTTCAGAAGAAAGCCGCGCTGTCGCGCGCCGAAGCCGGTATGGTGGTGCAGGCAGTGGAGAGCTTCGACGCCCGCAAGGGCGGTCCAGAAGCGATCTGGGGCGATACCCTGGATTTCGTCGGCGTGCAGTTCCTGGAGCGGGGCTGGCATGCCGCCCGTTCCGTGGCTCGTGTCGCTCTTCGTAACGGCCGACCCCTGGGATCGGGTTTCCTGGTATCGGACCGGCTATTTCTCACCAATCATCATGTGATTTCCTCGGCGGCGGACGCTGCCCGGCTCTCCATCGAGTTCGATTACGAACTGGACTGGCTGGGAAACCAGCGGGGCGCCACGCGCTACGCCCTGGATCCCGCTTCGTTTTACCTGCACGACGACGAGCAGGGCCTCGACTACTGCCTCGTGGCGGTCGGCCCCAGGTTGAGTGGGGCGAAAATCGTCGGGGACTTCGGCTGTTGCCAGTTGAGCGACGCGAGCGACAAGCACGCTCTCGGCGAGGTGGCCAACATCGTGCAACACCCCGACGGGCGCTACAAGGAAGTGGTGCTGCGGGAGAACCGGCTGGTCTCCCGGCTGGAACTGGTGCTGCACTACGTCGCCGACACCGAGCCCGGTTCCTCGGGGTCGCCCGTGTTCAATAACGAATGGGAAGTGATCGCGCTGCATCACTGGGGCGGACCGTGGCGGCAGAAAAAGGACGAGCGCGGCTTCACGGTGCCGCGCGAGGTCAACGAAGGCATCCGGATCAGCGCCATCGTGGCCAACTTGTTGAGCAAGGCCCCTTCCCTGAACGCCGCGCAAAAGGATCTGCTGGGACGGGCGCTCGCCAGACAGGAGCGGACCGCGCGAAGCCTCGGGACCGAAGCCGGAGCGCAGGCCCCGGCGGCGCGGATGGAGCCGGATGGATCGGTGCGGTGGACGGTCCCGCTGGAGGTCTCGGTCCGGCTTCCCTGGGCGCAGGCGCCGCCCGCCGCGCCCGCGGCCGTCCCAGCGGCCGTCCCAGCGGAGCCGGGTTCGGAGAAGGTGGAGCCCGACATGGACTTCTCCGGCCGCGGCGGCTACAAGCCCGGCTTCCTCTCCGGCCACACCGTCCCGCTGCCAAAGCTGACCGCCCAACAGCGGGCCAAGGCGGCCGTCAATCGCAAGGCCGAAGCCGGCGACGACGAGATCGAATTGAAGTATCACCACTTCAGCATCGTGATGAACGCCGAACGGAGGCTCGCGTACTTCACCGCCTGCAATATCGACGGCGCCAGCGCCAAGCACGTCAATCGCGATACCGGAGTGGTCGAACCGCTCACTCCCGACAACGCGGGTCTGCGGGAGGCCATGGAAGCCGCCGAAGCCACGGAGAAGTGGTACGACGACGATCGCATCGGGGAGGACGAGTACGCCGGGCTGGAGATTTACGACCAGCAAACGGTGCCGGGATTTCCGAACCGCCGCGGCGCCGGCTTCCGGCTCCGCATGTTCCAAAAGGGACACCTGGTGCGGCGCATGGATCCTGCCTGGGGATCCAAGTCCATGGCGCTGCGCGCCGACGCCGACACGTTCTTCTACACCAACGCCGCGCCGCAGGTCGGGTTCTTCAACCAGGGCCGCGCGTCCGGCATGCCGGGCGTGTCCAACGGCCACCTGTGGCGGTCGGTCGAGAACTATGTCTTGCGGAACGCCGCGGCCGAAAAGGAGCGGGTCTGCTCCTTCACCGGACCCGTGTTTCGCCCCAACGATCGCAAGTTCCGCGGAATCAAAATTCCGGCGGAGTTCTGGAAGGTGACGGTGTGGTCCGAGAACGGCGAGCTGCGCTCGCTCGCCCTGCTGGCGAATCAGAAGAAGGTGTTCACGGCGTGGCCGGAGAACCTGGATCAGGCTCCGGAAGCCTTCCTGGACGACGAGGAACTGGCCAAGGTGGAGGATTTTCTTACCACGGTGGAGGAGATCGAGCGCCTCACAAAACTGGATTTCGGCGCCGAGGTTCGTGAGGCGGACGTGTTCGCCGGTCAGGAACGGCTGCGCGTGAACCGGGAAGAGGAGATCCCGCTTCGCCGCAAGCCCCGCAAGCCCGCCCGGAAGCGTTGAACCCGCTTACCGCCCGGCCAGGCGCTTGTCGGCCGATTGCAGGCGTTCCATGGCCTTGCGTAGCGCTTCCGCTTCCTTGGCCGGCCAAACCGCGCCCTTGCTGCGGTTGTACTCCATCGAGAAGGCGTTCAAGGCATGCACCAGCTTCTGAAAGTTCAGCTCGAAGTCCATTCGCTGCAGCTTTTCCACCCGTTTGCGGTCGGCTTCGAACGCGCGGACTTCGGAACGCACCATCAGCGTCAGCGAATCGAAGGCGCGGCTGTGCTCCTGCAAGAGCAACCCCGCGACAAGCAACGCAGAAAACATCGGCCACCCCCCCTCCACGAATCGTTACAGATAGATTACAACACAATTGCGAATGTGTGACAAGAAAAATCTCGTATACTCGGGTCGCGGAGTCTGATGTGGCGCTAAGCGGATCATTCCGAACTCTCTTTCTATTCGACATCTCGGAGGAGATTCGATTAGAGGAACTGCGAAAAATCTTAGGCGCCGACTCCGGCAGACGCGAGCCGAGCTTCCGCCAGCCCGCCCCCGAGTACGTTCGCTTCGAGGCTCCGCCGGTGATCGAACCGCTCGAGCCAATCGAGGCGTTCGGGCGTCCGGTGGGAGGCAAGCTCGCTTACTACGAATACGGTGTAGTGAGCGTTCAACTGGAACTTCCGTTTCACCTGGAGTGGGCGGAGCTGGTGCAGCTTTCAAGCGAATGGATCGCGGAAGCGGAGCTGGAAAAGCGCGTGGCGGAGCGCGTGCGCGCCCGGCTGCAGCGCATCGCTCCGGCGCTGGTGAAGCCCTACGACGCGCACCTCAGCGAGGACTACTACATCATCCAAGTGCAGCCGATCGAAGGGCTTACCGCGGCGAAGCTGATCGAGCAGCACGGTCCGGAGATCGCCCAGATCGTGCGCGGCGAGACCACTCGCCTGTCCGCCGAAGAGGAAGCCGAGATTCTGCACTCGCGCATGTCCTACTATCCCGCGGACCTGCTGGTGGTGGGGTGGACCTCCGCCTTCGTCTACGACAGCCCGGAAGGGGCCGAGCCCACGGTGCAACTGCTGGAGTATGCCAACACCCAGTTACTCGAGTTCCGTTACTACGACGAGCTGCTGACGCGGTTGTTGAAAGACGTGTATCGCCTGATCGACGAAGGCACGGGTCCGCTGAAGCGCTGGCGTCTGGCGAGCGAGGCTGGCCGGCTGAACACCATCCGCCTGGATGTGCGCGAGCTGACCGAGCGGGCGGATACGTCAATCAAGTTCTTGAGCGACATGTTCTCGGCGCGCCTGTACCGGCTGGCGGAAACCAAGGTCGGGGTGCCGGATTACCGCGCACTTGTGGATGACAAGCTGAAGCTGGCGGGCGAGCTGTACCAGTTCATCACCGATCGCTTCCACCAGTCGAGCGCGCTGGTGCTGGAACTGATGGTCGTGATCATTCTGATCATTGACCTGATCTATCTGTTTCGCGGCAAGGCGGTGTAGGCCGCCGGCTGGATCTCGCGACCCTTAATGCGCGAAGGCGCCCACTCCCGGCTCGGGATTCAGGCCGATCCCCGGAGGGTAATCCTTGCCCGTGGTGAATTCCTTGATCGACTGGCAGTTGATCAGCGTCGAGGCGCTTTCCTTGGCCGCGGCGTCGTAGGACCGCTTCAGGGCGGCGCGCAGTTCCTCGGGCGTGCGCACATACTCGCCGCGCGCGCCCATCGCCTCCGCCATCTTGTCGTAGCGGATGTTCTCCTGCGTCAGGTACATGTGCAGCGATCGCGGCGAGTTCAGCGCCTGCGTGAACGTACCCCAGCAGTTGTTGTTGAATACCACGCACACCACCGGGATCTTGTACTTCATCGCGGTGTCGAACTCCATGATCCCGTAGCCCATGTTGGCGTCGGAAGTGAGCACGAATACCGGAGCGCCCTTGTAGGGAGCCTGCGGTCCCACACCGCGCTGCACCGCGGCGCCCGCGCCGATGGTCATGGCCAGGTCGCCGCCGATCGCCCCGTACTGGTAGCCGCACATGATCCGCTGCGCCGGGCGATGCGCCCGCATCCAGCGGCCGCCGAACACCGCGATCGTCCAGCCGCCGTAGCCCAGCACGGTCTGCTTCGGATCGATACTTCCCCGGTACAGGAAGTCCGCGAGTTCCTTGGACAGCACCGCCGGATGCAGCGTGTTGGTCGCTTCCGAGTGCTTCAGGCACAGCGCATATTCGTCCAGGTTCTTCTTTTCGAACTTCTGGCGCGCGGCGGCGATCTCGGTTACCCATGCCGGACGCTTCTTCGCCCCCAGCTTGTTCGCCAGCGCTTCCAGGAAGAGCTTCTCATCGCTGACAATGCCGAGTTCCAGCGGCCAGTTGCGGCCCAGGTCCTCCTGTACGGGATGGACCCGAATCGCCTTGACATCCGGGCTGAAGCGATACTCGCCGGGGCTCGGCATGCAATATTGGCCCACGAAGATCACGAGGTCCGCGCTCATCAGCGCGTCGGGCGCGACACTGAGCGACAGGCGGTGCTCATCGGGGAAATGGCCGCTGATGGGACCCGAGGTCACCACGCCGATTTCATGCTTGGCGACAAGCTGGTTCAAAATGTCCCACGCCTCGCGATGGGCAACTCCGTGTCCGGCGACGATCAGCGGTCGTTCCGCCTTGCTGATCAAATCGGCCGCCTTCTCGATTTCCTTCGAACCGGGGCAGGCGCGGGATTCGCTGCGGTACTTCTCCTTCGTGTAGTAGTCGGTGAGCGTAGCCGGGTCGGTAAATCGCGCGCGCGCCACCTCACCCGGGAAGTCGAGGTGGACCGGACCGGGCACGCCGGATTTCAGATTGCGGAAAGCGTAAGCGCCGTATTCCCAAACCCGCTTGGGATCGATCAGCCGCTTGCCGTACTTGCGGAAGACTTCGGTCACCGGCTGCTGATACGAGGTCTGAACGAACGTCTCGCGATCGTCGCCCGAGAGCGCCATGTTGCTCGCCAGCACCAGCAGCGGCGTCCGCGCGGCGTTGGCCTGGGCGATGTTCATGATCATGTGCGTGAAGCCGGGACCCTCGGTGCCGGAGCACGCCGCCACCTGCCCGGTGACGCGCGCGAACCCGTCCGCCGCCGCGCACATATTTCCTTCCGTGCGCCCGCCGTACGTCGGAATACCCACCGAAGCGATCGCGTTGATCACGGTGTAGTTGCCCGGAGCGCAGAACATCGCCCCAAGCTCCTCTTCCTTGCACAGCTTGGCGAACACCTCCGCGCCGATCATGCCCCGGCCTTCAAAGGAAAGCTGCTTGGGATTCTCGTTCAGCGTCGCCGGAATTTCCTTGGGGATGGTGATGGAGGGGATGGCGGGCGCGCCAAACAGCCGGCCCGCTCCTCCCAAGGTGGCGGCCGCGGCGGCAATCGCCGCCGGGGTCAGCAGGGATTGGTCCTGCTTTTCTTGCGCTTGCTCCGGATTCTGTTTCATGATCGCTTGACAAGGAAGCTATCAAGGCCGGAGTGCGATGTCAATTTACGCTCGGCGTTCGCCGTGCAACCGCTCCTAGGCTCCTGCCGGACGCCGGCTGATCTCTTCGGCGTACGCCCAGTCGCCTTCCGGAGTTCCGAACTCACCCCGGCTTTCCCGGTGCAGGTAGATCTCGTAGGCCAGGCGCGCGATGTCCTGAGTTGCCGCTTCCGGCGCGGCCGTCACCGCCTGGGAAACATCCTCCGCGGATTTCTTGTGCTTATGGGTCACTTCCGGTTCCGCTTTCCGCGCCGCGCCGGACTTCGGCTTCGCGGCGATCTTCCTGACCTGCTTCCTCGCGGGCGCCGCCGCGGATCCCGCTCCGGCGGATACTGCCCCGGCCTCCGCCGGCACAATTTCGTTTTCTTTCTTCTTTCTAGGCATAAAACAACTTACTCCGATTCTGTTTCATTGTAGCAAACGCGCGATTTTCGCGGCCTGCTTACCTGGTGATCGCCGTCAGGGTCTGCAACAGATCCCTGATCTCCTTTTGCGCATTCCCGAACGACTGCTGGTAGAGCGCGAACCGGCGATGCAGTTCCAGGGCCTGCTCCGGGTTCAACTCCGCGCGCAGCAGCATGTCGCGAACATGCACCGGATTCGGCAGCACGGCATCCTCGTTCAATTCCTCGAGCGCCGCCGCCGGATCGTAGTGGTACATCCCTCTATTGTACCTTCGGCCTGTATAATCGAACCCATGTTTCAGATCGCGCGGAGCGCCCCGGTCGCCGACGTCGTGGTGATCGGATCGGGCGCGGGAGGCGGCACGGCGGCCAAAGTCCTCTCCGACCTGGGTATCAACGTGACCATCCTGGAAGCCGGGCCGATGCTCAATCCCGCCCGCGACTACAAGGAACACATGTGGCCCTACGAAGTGCCGCATCGCGGCGCCGGCGACGGCGGCGCCAGCTACTTCGGGCGCGGCAAGGCCTTCGGCTGGTTCAACGCCACCTTCGGCGGCTGGCAGCTCGACGGCGAACCCTACACCGTCGCGCCGGGCAGCGAGTTCATGTGGTTCCGCTCCCGCGTCCTCGGCGGCCGGACCAATCATTACGGCCGCATCTCACTGCGCTTCGCCGACTACGACTTCAAGCCCTATTCCCGCGACGGCCTGGGCTACGACTGGCCCATCTCCTACGACGACATCGCTCCCTACTACGACAAGACCGAGGCGTTCATCGGCGTCACCGGCTCCAAGGAAGGAATCCGCAGCGCGCCGGACGGCGTGTTCCAGAAGTGCCCCGCCCCCCGCGTGCACGAGATTCTGGTGCGCAAGGCTTCCGACAAGCTCGGCATCCCGTGTATTCCGGCGCGCATGGCCGTGATCACGAAGAACACCAATGGCCGCCCCGCCTGCCACTATTGCGGGCAATGCGGACGCGGATGCGCCACCGCGTCCAACTACTCCTCGAGCACGGTCCAGATCCTGCCGGCCATGAAAACCGGCCGCGTGCGCGTGATTTCGAACGCGATGGCGCGCGAAATCCTGACCGATGCCAATGGCAAGGCGTCGGCCGTCTCCTACGTGGACAAGGCCACGCGCGCGGAGAAGCAGATCAAATGCCGCAGCGTCGTCCTGGCCGCGAGCGCCTGCGAATCCGCCCGGCTGCTGCTGAATTCGAAATCGCCTCGCTTTCCCAACGGACTCGCCAACGGCTCCGGCGTGGTGGGCCGCTATCTCACCGACACCACCGGCTACAGCATGGGCGCGCGCGTTCCCGCGCTCGCCGGATTGCCGCGCCACAATGCCGACGGCATGGACGGCGGTCACGTCTACATGCCCTGGTGGGGACTGGACAAGAAACTCGACTTCCCCCGCGGCTATCACATTGAAGTCTGGGGCGGCTTGGGCATGCCGGGCATCGGCACGTTCCGCGGCGCCTGCGATTCGCACGAAGGCTACGGCGAGTCCCTGAAGAAGGCCATCCACGAAGGCTGGGGCACGTGGGTCGGCTTCGGCGGCCGCGGCGAAATGATCCCCAATGACAACTGCTACTGCGAGATCGACCCCGCCACCGTCGACCGCTGGGGCATCCCGGTGCTCCGCTTCCATTGGAAGTGGCAGGATTATGAGCACAAGCAGGTGGAGCACATGGAGCAGACCTTCGTCGAGTTGCTCGCGGGTCTGGGCGCGAAACCGGAGAAACCGCCGGGGACCGGCGAAACCAAGATTTCGAAGGGCGGCGAGATCATCCACGAGCTCGGCACCATCCGCATGGGTAACGATCCGAAGACCTCGGCGTTGAACAAGTATTGCCAGGCGCACGAAGTCCCGAACCTGTTTGTCGCCGACGCCGCGCCGTTCGTGTCCAATCCGGACAAAAACCCGACTTTGACGATTTGCGCCCTCGCCTGGCGAACCGCGGAGTTTTTGGCGGAGGAAATGAGGAGGGGCAATGTCTGAAGTTTCGCGGCGGGATCTGATTCGAACTATCGCATTGTCAGTTACTTACGGTAGTTTTTCGCTGGCGGACGCGCAGCATGTGCACCAGGCCGCCGCGGCGGCTCAGCCGTACCGGGCTAAAGCTCTGAATCCGCACGAGTTCGCGACGCTACAGGAGCTGTGCGAGCTGGTGATCCCCGGCGCGTCGAAGGGCGGCGCGGCGGAATTCATTGACTTGTTGTCGAGTCAAAATCCTGAGCTTGCTTACATTTACACCGGTGGACTGGCTTGGTTGGACCAGGCGATGGTTGACACAGTCAACCTTTCTTTCCGGAAGGCGTCGCCGGAGCAGAAAGCGGCGATGCTGGAGCGGATCGCATACCGGCGCAACGAAACGCCGGAAACTGCTGCAGGCATTCGCTTTTTCCGCTGGGTACGGCGCATGACGGCCGATGCGTACTACACCAGCGCGGAAGGGCTGAAGGAGCTCGGATTCCAGGGTAACGGGGCAGTTAAGGAGTTCGAAGTGCCGAAATCGGCCATCGAATACGCGCTTAAGCGGTTCGAATCCGCCTAACCGAAGGCGGGCGCCGGCGTCTATGCGGGTGTGAAGCGGAGAATCCAAAGAGGAGCGGCGGTGCTGGGGCTGGCCCTGGCGCTGTTCGGGGTCCAGGCGGCGATCGCCGGGAGCGTCCTGCCGCGGCCGGTCTGCCGGTTCATCGCGCTTTACGAACGCACGGCGGACGCCCAGGTTAGCCTGTGGGAGCGCTTCATGTACATGGTGCTGCTGAGCCGCGCGGAAGCCTCCACTCCGGAATCCAACTGAGCGAAGAACTAAAAATGCCCACGGCCGACTGGCGGCCGTGGGCTCTCTCGACGACTACTAACTCTGTTTAGAACTCGACGCGGATGCCGGTCTGCAGCCAGCGGGCGCCGTCCACGCGGTTCGCCGGGATGAACTGCTGGGTCAGCACGCCGAACGCCCGCGGATTGGTGAAGCTAAGAGCGGGAGTCTGCTGCTGGCCGGGGTTGGCGAACAGGATGTTGTTAAACACGTTGAACGCATCCAGGCTGAAGCGAACGGACACGCGCTCGCCGATCTTGGTGGTTTTGGCGATGGAGATGTCGGCGTTCCAGCGGCCCAATCCGCGGATCGGATTGGCGCGGCCGGCGCGGCCGTCGCGGCTGACTTCCACCTGACGGAAGCTGTTGAAGACCTGCTCGGGGTTGGCGAACAGGTTCAAGCCGCTGCCGCGGGTGGCGGGGTTGCCGTTGGTGCCGAAGTTATTGGAGCCGGCGACATTGCGATTCACCGAACCGGTGAGGTCGGCGCCGGCGAGCGGGATCATACCGGAGTTGAAGCCGAGGAAGAGGCTGCCGCCCCAAACCTGGCTGCCCTGCACGAAGGTGAGCGGCAGGCCGGACTGCGCCGTGAAGACACCGGAGAGGTTCCAGCCCTTGACCGCGTAATCCATCACGCGATTACCGGTGCGGAAGGGCAGGTCCCAGGAACCGTAGAGGTTCATGGCGTGGGTGATGTCGAAGAGGCTGGGTCCGTACTCGCGGTCCAGGTCGAAGCTGTCCGGCGTGACGCTGGCTGAGTTCTGCCATTCGCCCAACTGATCGAGCGACTTGGAGAACGTGTAGCTGAAGTCATACAGGAAGCCCTTGGTGAAGCGCTTGCGCAGCGACAGCAGCATTCCGTTGTAGTTGGAGGAGCCGGTGGAGCTGCGGAGCAGGGACATTTGCGAATAGTAGTTGTTGAACGACGGCAGGCCGTTGGTCAGCCGGGCGCGATCGATGGCCAGGAAGACGGAGTTCAGGTTGCCGTTCAGCAGGTTGGTGCGCTGGCTGGCGACCAGAGCCGCGGTGCCGCCGGGCATGTTGTTTTCGAACCAGGCCTGGTTGGCGACGGTCTGATTGCGGCGGATAGCCACGGCGACGTTGTCGTAGGCCTGAGCGAAGCTCTGGCCGGAGGCGCGATCGACGTGCATGTAGATTGGCTGCACCAGATTCATGCTCTGCGGCAGCTTGCTGGCATAACGGCCAACGAAGCTGACTTCGATCAGGTGATCGAGGGGCAGCTCGCGTTGGATGGTGAAGTCGATGGCATGGTTCTCGCCGACCTGGATGTTGGGGTCCACCTGGAAGCTGAGCACTTCGGGGAAGAGCTGGGGAACGCCGTTCACCAGTTGTCCCCATCGCAGGTTGACCGGGACCGACTGTGGCGGCACGGTGGGACGGGGGATGGTGCCGTCGACGCCGACGCGGAAGCCGTTAACGGCGGAGTTGGTGGAGCTGCCGACGCAGCCCGCGCCGCCCGCGCCGGTGGAGTTGCACAGCGGAGTGTTGACGTTCAGCGTTTGCGCGAAGGCGACGCCGAGCGAGGGAATGATGACGCTCTGCACGGTGTTCTGGCGGTCGAAGACGAGCGAATAGCCGCCACGGATGACGGTTTTCTTGTCGCCGAGGAACCAGCCCAGAGGTCCACCGAAGCCGCCCGGATTCCAGGCGATGGCGACACGCGGGGCCAGGTTGTTGTAATCGACGTTGAAGACGTCGCGCCCGACATTGTTGACGGGGTTGAACTGGAACTCCGGATTGAAGACTTGTCCGCTCAGCGCGCCGGCGCGGCGCCGGTCGAAGAAGGTATCGGAGGTGGCATCCTCGCCGCCGGCAATCTGCTGGATGGTGTAGCGGCCCAGGCGCTCGCGGGGCGGATTCTGCCAGCCATAGTTGATGCCAGCGGTGATGGTCAGGCTAGGCGTAATCTTCCACACGTCCTGAACGTAGAACTCCGGGGCCCAGAGGCGGAAGGTGTCGCTGATGAGCAGGTCGCCGAAGGGCAACGGCTGGAACTGACCGTCGCGGGTTCCAAGGACGCTGACGTTATCGATCAGACCGGTGACGCCGGCAAAGAGGCGGTTCCAGGTCTGCAGATCCGAAGCCTGCAGGCAGCCGGTGGTGCGGCCGCCGGTGCACGGCGGAGGCGCGATGGACTGGGGAAGCTGAAGCGAGCCCAGCGTCGAGTCGATCTGAGCCACCAGCGAACCGAGTGATCCAAGGACCTTGTCATCGCGGCCATGGAACGTGGGCAGGTAGCGGACCTTGCCGCCGAACTGCACGGTGTGTTTGCCCTTGATCCAGTTCAAGTCCGCGCCGTACTGCCAGGTGCGGTTATCGTTGATCTGCTTGCGGGCCAACTGGGTGTCGACATCGAAGGGCTCCGACAGGAGCAGACCCGTGCCGGCGCCGCTGAGCGCGCCAACATCCAGCGCGATCGGGCCGTTCGGCGTATTAGTGCCGGCGATGTTGAGGATTCCCGCCGAAGCATTGGGACGGATCACGTCGGTAGTCGGGCGGGTGCGGTTCCAGCCGAAGCGGAATTCCGCGGTCAGGTTGGGCTTGATGGCGCCAGTGAGACCGAGGGAAATCAGATTCTGGCGGTTGGGAAAGGAACGGATGCTGCTGACGTTCCCGTTGGTGATGTTCAAGGAGCCATTGTTCTGGTCGGCGATCCGGTAGTAGCGGAAGGAGCTGTCAAAGCGCCAGTTCTGGCTCACGTTGTAGTCGATGCGGCCGAGGTAGAAGTCGTCGGTGATGGGATGTCCGACGATCCCGGTGAAGCCGATGGTGTTCAGGCCGTCGCCCTGAGTGGGGTCGTTGCCCGCGGGCAACAGGTTCCATAGTTGGCTGATGGAGGGGCTGAGGCCAAGACCACGGGGGTCGCAGGCGGCGTTGCCGGCCGCGCCGCAGGCGGTGGAGGTCCGCAGGTTATAGGCATTGACGGCGCCGCTGGCGTCACGGAACTGCAGGATGCCCTGCCGCAGAGTGGGCGTGGGCACGATGCGGTTGATGGTGGAGGTGCGGGGGAAGCGGCGGCCTTCCTGGTTGTAGAAGAAGAACGCCTTGTCTTTCCAGATGGGACCGCCGATGCGGCCGCCGAAGCGGTTGTCCTTCAACTCCGGCTTGCGCAGTCCGATGCGGTTGCGATCCCAGGTGTTGGCGTTGAAGTTGTCGTTCTGGTGATACCAGAACGCGGCGCCATGGAAGTCATTGGAGCCGCGGCGTCCTACCAGGGACACCTGGCCGCCCGAGCCGCGTCCGAAAGACGAGTTCGGGTTGGCGACGCCGACGCGGAATTCCTCCACGCCCTCGACACCGAGATACATATAGGTGGTCAGCCCGCCGACGGAGTGGTTGGTAACGTCGATGCCGTCCAGGGTGACGGTGCTCTGGTCGCGGCGCGCGCCGGTGACCTCGCCCGCGGGCGTCGCGCCCGGCTGCAGCGTGAGCAACTCGTTCACCTGGCGGGTGAAGGTCGGCAGGTACGGGAGCGATTTCGCGGTGATCACGTTTCCGACCGAGGAATCGATGGTCTGCAGTTCCGCGCGAGCCTCGGCGGTGACCGCGACGGTCTCGGTGATCTGGCCGACTTCGAGCGAGAAGTTCTGCTGGTAGGCCTTGGCGACTTCCACCTTGAAGTTGGGAATGGTGGTGGTGCGGAAGCCCTGGGCGGTGGCGCGCAGTTCGTACTCGCCCGGCGGAATGTTGGGCATGGTGTACTGCCCGGACTGATTGGTGGTCTGCTTCAGGCTGAGGTTGGTGGCTTTTCCCGCGAGTTCCACGGTAGCGCCGGGGACGGCGGCTCCGGTGGAATCCAGGACCGAACCAGAGATGACGCCGGTGGTCGCGGTTTGTGCGCTCGCAAAGCCGGCGAAGAGAAGAAGCAAAGCAGCTAGGCTGATCCCAACGGATCTGAAAGTCCTCACGTAAATCCCCTTTCCCAATGCTTGCGCCGCAGCCCGGCGAAAGCGCTTACGAACATAACTTCAGGGTATGGACCCCGCGAACGATTAGGGCAACTTTATGCCAAGCGGGGTGTGGTGTCAATCGGGATGATGAATTTTTATGGGAGCATCCGTCCCAAAGATCGAACATGAACGAAGCTTCATCCAGCGCTGTTTTATACTGGCGAGTTCATGCCGCCTACCCGCCGCCGGTTCCTGAGCGCAGCTTTAGTGGGGCTGACCGCCAAGGCAGAACGCCGGATGGAGGGCGGTTTCGTGCTGGACTCGTTCGCGCAGGGGCATCGGATTCGGGATCGTGCGGCGATGGCGCCGGCAACCCGCTTCGAGAAGCACGCGGTGGTGATCGTGGGCGGGGGGATGGCTGGCCTGTCGGCGGCCTGGCAGTTGGAACGCAAGGGTTTCCGCGATTTCGTAGTGCTGGAGATGGAATCGTCGGCGGGGGGGAACTCGCGCTGGGGAGAGAACGAGGTGTCGCGCTATCCGTGGGCGGCGCACTACGTTCCGGCGCCCAACCGGGAATCGAAGCTGGTGCGGGAGCTGTTTCTGGAGCTGGGGCTGATGGACGCGGAGGGACGGCTTGCGGAGCGGCACCTGTGCCATTCGCCGCAGGAGCGGCTGTTTCTGCACGGGCGGTGGCAGGAGGGGCTGGAGCCGGAGATCGCGGCGAGCGCCGCGGATCGCAGGCAGTACGCGGCGTTCGCCGCGCGGATGGCGGAGTTGCGGCAATCGCGGCAGTTCACGATTCCGATGGCGCTGGGGGCGCGGCCCTCGCCGCTGGATTCCTTGAGCATGGAGCAATGGCTGGAGCGGGAGGGCTTCACGTCGCCGTATTTGCGCTGGTATGTCGATTACTCCTGCCGGGACGACTTCGGGTCGGGTTCGCGGGACACGTCGGCGTGGGCGGGGATCCATTACTTCGCATCGCGGGAGCATGAGGAACAAGGTCCGCTAACGTGGCCGGAAGGCAACGGCTGGATTCTGGAACGGCTGGCGGCGAAGTTGCGGCCGCACCTGCGCAACGGGGCGGCGGTACACCGGATCGAAAAGCGGGGGAGCGGGTTCGCGATGCAGGCGGGCGATTGCGAGTACCGGGCGGAAGCGGTGATTTTCGCGGCGCCGGAGTTCGTGTTGCCGTATGTGATGGAAGGGATGCCGCCGAGCCGGGTGCGGTATTCGCCGTGGATCGTGGCGAACCTGACGCTGGACCGCTGGCCGAGGGAAAAGGGCCTGGAACCGGCTTGGGACAACGTGATTTACGGATCGCGGTCCCTGGGTTACGTGGTGGCGACGCATCAAAGTTTGCGGTCGCAGGTTCCGCGGACGGTGTGGACGTATTACTGGGCGCTGGCGGAGGGATCGCCGGAGGCCAACCGGCGAGTGTTGCTGGAGCGGGATTGGGGGTACTGGCGGGACGCTATTCTGGCGGACCTGGAGCGCGCGCACCCGGATATCCGGCAATGCGTTTCCCGGCTGGAAATTTTCCGGATGGGGCATGCGATGGCGCGTCCGGAGCCGGGGTTCCTGTCGCGAGTGCTGGCTCCGCGGGCGAAGCAGGGGTTGATTCTCGCGAACTCGGATCAGAGCGGGTTTTCGATTTTCGAGGAGGCGCAGTACCGCGGGGTGATGGCGGCGGAGGCGGCGTTGCGGAGGATATGAGGAGGATCGCGTGGCTGCTGGCGGGAGCGGCGGTTCTCAACGGGCAGACCTTGTTTCCCAGGCACCAGACGGTGGGCTGGTACGTGTATAACGGAGATCACCCGCTGGGATCGTCGCGGTGGGGGATCCACTTCGATATTCAGCCGCGTTTCGAGAACATGACCGGCGACATCCGGCAGTTTCTGTTCCGTCCGGCGGTGACGTATCAGGTCTCGCCGAGGGTGCTGGTGACGGCGGGATATGCGTTCCGAAACGACTGGCTGGTGCAGGTGGACCGCCGCACGGACAGGGTAAACGAGCATCGCCTGCACCAGCAGATCCGGTTTGCGCAAGGCGCGGGAAGCTGGCGGCTGCAGCATCGGGGGTGGGTGGAGCAGCGTTTCGTGGAGCGCCCGGATCCGTTCGAAGGGCGGCAGTATTTCACCCGTTTTCGCTATCAGTTTCAGGCAGCGCACGATATAGGGCGGGACTACTACGGGGTGACGTCCTTTGAACCGTTCTGGCGGACGCCGGGGCTGGATCACCGGCTGGAGCAGACTCGCGCGTATGTGGGCTTCGGGAAGCGGCTGGGGGATCAGTTCCGGATGGAAGCGGGATATCAGCACCAGTGGTTTTATCGCGACGCGCTGGTGCAGCATTTGCACGTGGTGATCCTGACGTTGTTTTCGAACGCGAAGCTACGCTGACCAGCCGGCGAGCGCGGCGTCGGCGGAGTCGAACAGGTCCAGGATCTCAGCGGTTCCGGTGAGCTGGAGCATGTGGAGGACTTTGGGGGCGGCGCCGGCTACGCGAATGCCGCCGCCGGCCTGGCTGAACTTGCTGCTGGAAGCGAGCAGGATGCCGAGCCCGGCGCTATCCATGTACTCGACTTGAGAGAGGTCGAAGACGATCTTGCGGCGGCCTTCGGCAAGCCACGTTGCGATGCTCTGTTCGAGTGCCTGAAGCTCGGGGCCGATGGTCATGCGGCCGGAGATGTCGGTGAGAGTGACATCGGACCCGGCGCTGCGCTCCTGAAACTGCATGGCGCACTCAGGATAGCGGAATTGCGAGGAGGACATCCAGCATCACGCACGGTTGCGGAGGCGGGCGAGTTTGCGGATGGGGCGGGCGATGTTGCGCAGGACGAGGTCGAAATCCTGGATTTTGAGGACGCGGCAGGCGGCCCAGAAGACGGCGAGTCCCAGGGGGATGGAGACAGCGAGGTCGGCCAGGCGGGCGAGCTTGGTGACGCCGAAGGACTGCTGCATGAGCGTGGTGGAGACCCAGACGACGGCGCCCATCACGGCGGCGGCGGCGGTGACGCGAACGAAATCGGAGAACAACTGGCGTCCGTAGATTCCGGCGATGCGGTCACGCAGCATCAGGAACTGGCTGACGGAGGCGAACAGGGCGACCAGGGAAGTGGAGAGGGCCAGGCCTTCGTGTCCCCAGTTCCAGTAGCGGGTCAAGGCGAGCGCGGCGGCGAGGTTGATGCCGATGGAGCAGAGGCTGATCCACATGGGGGTGCGGGCATCGCCAAGGGCGTAAAAGGCGGGGTTCAGGACTTTGGTGGCGGCATAGCCGGCCAGTCCGACGGCATAAAAGGAAAGCGCGGCGGCGGTCTGCTGGGTGTCGTAGATCTGGAATCGGCCGCCCTGGTAGATGGCGCCGATGATGGACTGGCCGAGCACGATCAGGCCCACGGAGGAAGGCACGGTGAGGAGGAAGACCATGCCGAGGGATCGCGACAGAGTGCGGCGGAACTCATCGGTGTTGCCGGCGGCGGCGCTGCGCGAGATGGAGGGCAGCGTTGCGGCGGCCATGGCGACGCCGAACAAACCGAGCGGAAGCTGCATGAAGCGGAAAGCGTAGCCGAGCCAACTGACGGGTCCGTCGAGTCCGCGAATGGGGTCGGCAATGGTGGAGGCGAGATTGGTGTTCACCATGACGTTGACCTGCACGGCGGCGTTGCCGAGGATGGCGGGGCCCATCAGCTTGAAGATGCGGACCAGACCGGGGTCGCCCCAATCGAAGATGGGGCGGTAGGTGAAGCCGGCTTTGCGCAGGCTGGGCACCTGCCAGAGCAACTGCAGCGCGCCGCCGAGGACGACACCGGCGGCCATGCCTTCGATGGGCGAGATTCCGATGTAGGGTCCCAGCCAGAAGCCGAGGAGGAGGCCGAAGGTGACGCTGCCGATGTTGAAGAAGGTGGAGGCCAGCGCCGGGACGGCGAACTGGTTACAGGCGTTGAGGACGCCCATGGCCTGGGCGGCGAGCGCGACCAGCAGCAGGAAGGGGAACATGATGCGGGTCATGGTGACGGCGAGCTCGAACTTGCCGGGAACGGCGGCATAGCCGGGGGCCAGCCAGTGCACCAGTTGGGGGCTGAAGACGACGCCGAGGACGCAGACAAAGCCGACGGCGAGGATCAGGGCGGTGGAGACCAGTTGGGCGAGACGCGCGGCGTCTTCCTTGCTGCGATTGTTCAGATATTCGGTAAAGGTAGGGACGAAGGCGCTGGAGAGAGCGCCTTCGGCGAACAGATCCCGCGTGAGGTTGGGGATGCGGAAGCCGAGCATGAAGGCGTCGTATTGCAGGCTGGCGCCGAAGAGGCGGGCCATGACGCTCTCCCGGACGAGGCCGGTGATGCGGCTCATCAGAACCGCGACGGAGACGATGCCGGCGGAACGGACCACGCTTTCCGAGGTGGCGGGGGCCTGGCGTTCCGGCGGGATGTTCAGCGTCGTCTCAGGATGCACTGCCGTATTGTTCGAAGAAGTGGGCAATGGTCAGGATGCCGCTGTAGTAGTTGGAGATGCGGTACTTCTCATTGGGCGAATGAAGCCCGTCGTCGGGAAGTCCGAAGCCCATCAGGATGGTCGGGATCTTCAAGTGCTGCGCGAATTCACCCACGATGGGGATCGAGCCTCCGCTGCGAGTAAAGACGGTGGGACGCTGCAGAATGTCACTGAAGGCTTTCGCGGCGATTTGGATCGCGGGATGCGCGGGGTTCACCAGGACGCCAGGAGACGAACTCAGCACCTTCACTTCGGTGCGGATGCCTTGCGGCGTGTTGGCGGCGACCCAATCGCGATAGGCGCGGATGATGTGCTCGGGTTCCTGATCGGGAACGAGGCGGAGGCTGACCTTGGCGGTGGCTTTGGCCGGGATCACGGTTTTGGCGCCCGCGCCGGTGAAGCCTCCGGCGATGCCGTGCACTTCGAGGGTGGGACGAGCCCAGATCCGTTCGAGGACGCTGAACTCGGCCTCGCCGGTGAGGGCGGTTGCGCCGACCTCGTGGTGGAGGAAGGCATCGGGGTCGAAGGGGAGGCTCGCCCAGCTTGCTTTTTCTTCGGGCGCGGGAGGTTGGACGCGATCGTAGAGGCCGGGGATCTGGATGCGGCCGTTCGAGTCTTTTGCCTTGGCCAGCAGCTCAATGAGGCCGTAGACGGCATTGGGTGCTGCGCCGCCGTAGAGGCCGGAGTGGAGGTCGCGGGCGGGGCCGGCGGCTTCGATTTCGGTGTAGACGAGGCCGCGGAGTCCGACGCAGAGGGTGGGGATGCCGTCGGCGTAGAGGGCGGTGTCGGAGACGAGGGCGACGTCGGCGAGCAGTTTGTCTTTGTTGGCGGGGACGTACTTGGAGATCGACTCGCCGCCGACTTCCTCTTCGCCTTCGATGAGGAACTTGACGTTGACGGGGAGCTTGCCGCCGTGCAATTCCATCAAGGCCTGGACGGCTTTGATGTGCATGTACATCTGGCCTTTGTCGTCGGCCGAGCCGCGGGCGTAGAGGTTGCCGTCGCGGATGGTGGGCTCGAAGGGCGGGGATTGCCAGAGGTCGAGCGGGTCGGGGGGCTGGACATCGTAGTGGCCGTAGCAGAGCACGGTGGGTTTGCCGGGGGCGTGGAGCCAGTCGGCGTAGACGAGGGGGTGGCGGGCGGTTTCGATGATTTCGATGTTTTGGAGGCCGGCGTCGCGGAGGGCGGCGGCTACGAACTCAGCGGCGCGGCGGACATCGGCCTTGTGTTCGGGGAGGGTGGAGATGCTGGGGATGCGCAGGAAATCCTTGAGTTCATCGAGGAGCCGGGCGCGGTTGTGTTCGACGAAGGGATGGGCGGCGGTGGTCATGGACGTGGGCTTCCTCCTGATTATCTCGCAATCGCCGAGGCTGCTCTCGGTTATAATCAGGTTGGAAGAAAATACTTACAGGAGGCTGCAGAAGCCAGTTTGAGCAAAGAAGACAGCATTGAAGTGACCGGCACAGTGGTGGAGAAGTTCCCGAGCGGTTTGTTCAGCGTACAGTTGGATCAGGAGCGGATTGTGCTGGCGCACCTGGCGGGAAAGCTGCGGCGCAATCGCATTCGCGTGCTGGCCGGAGATCGCGTGACGCTGGAAATGTCCCCTTATGATCTGACCAAGGGCCGGATCACCTACCGACACAAGTAGAGTTCTTCGGCCGCGGCGCGGCCAGCAAGAATCGGCCGTCACAGGGCGGCGAGCCTTTTTGATCCGCATCTAAGTTCAACAATACGTGCAGCGAATCCGCCCTCGCGGGGCGGCGGCGGGGTTGCGTCCGGAGGTTGTGGCGATAGCCTGTGCGCGAGGAGGATCGCCTTGGCCACAGCGATCAACATTCGCGCGCGACGCACGGGGGCGGGCGCAACTGATTATCTGGCGCGGCTGTCCGAGCGGATTGTCGGGCAGGAGGAGGCGATGAACACGATCGTGCCCTACCTGCAGATGTTTCACGCCGGGCTGGCGCCGGAAGGCCGCCCGGCGGGAGTGTTTCTGCTGGCGGGTCCGACGGGCACGGGCAAGACGCGCACCGTGGAATCGCTGGCCGAGGTTTTGCACGGCTCCGAGAAGCAGGTGCTGCGGGTGGATTGCGGCGAGTATCAGATGGAGCACGAGGTGGCGAAGCTGATCGGCGCGCCGCCGGGATACCTGGGACATCGCGAGACGCAGGCTCTTCTGAATCAGGCGCGGCTGAACAGTTTCGCGAGCGAGGAGTGCGGGCTGTCGCTGGTGCTGTTCGATGAAGTGGAGAAGGCCGCGCCGAGTTTGACTCGGCTGCTGCTGGGGGTGCTGGATCGCGCGACGCTGCGGCTGGGCGACAACAACCAGGTGAATTTCGAGCGCACGTTTATTTTCCTGACGAGCAACCTGGGGGCGCGGGGGATGGCGAGGTCGCTGCGGCCGGATTTCGGGTTCGAGGCGATGGCGGGCGGGGCGGCGCGGCATGCGCCGCTGGAGAAGATCGCGCTGGGCGAGGTGAAGCGGAAGTTCCCGCCGGAGTTCGTGAACCGCATTGACGCGGTGATCACGTACCGGCCGCTGACGCGGGAATCGCTGTCGCGGATTCTGGACCAGCAAATGGCGGAGTTGCAGCGGCACATCCACCGGCGGCTTGGCGATCGCGCGTTCCGGGTGGAGTTGAGCGAAGCGGGGCGGGAATTTCTGCTGGATCGCGGCACCAGCGTGGAATATGGAGCTCGCGAGCTGCGGCGCACGATTCATCGCCACCTGACGCAGCCGCTGGCGGCGATGCTGGCGGGCGAAGGGTGGAAGGGCGGGTCGCGGATCCGGGCGGACCTCGCGGAGGGCGGCGACACGCTGGCGCTGATCGCGATCGCCGAGGCGTGAAGCGGCGCGGGGTAGGCTGTATGGGTGATGCGAATCGCGCCGTACGCGATGCCGGTAGTTTACGCAGCGATCGTGGGGTTGCTGCTGGGCAGGCCAGAGTTGTGGCTGGACGAAGTGCTGCAACTGGCAGGGACTCTGGATCGCAGCGCGGGCGAGTTGCTGGCGTGGGTGCGCAAGAATCCGGGCGCGGCGCCACTCGGCTACCTGGCGCAGTGGGTGGTGCTGGAGATCGCCGGGTTTTCACATTTCGCCGCGAGATTGCCCTCGCTGCTGGCGAGCGCCGCGGCGGGGGCGGCGATGTTCACGCTGGCGCGGCAGGCGGGAGTGCAACGGCCGCAGGCGGCGGTTGCAATTTTTCTGCTGCTTCCGATGCAACTGCACTATGCGATTGAGGCGCGGCCGTACTCGCTGTCACTTTTGCTGGGCATCCTGGCGACGATCTTCTTCCTGAAGGATCGGCCCTTTGGATATGGAGTGGCGCTGGCGGCGGGGTTGTACACGCAGCCGTTCGTTTTTCTGATTGCACCGGCGCACGTGGGCTGGGCCTGGTTTCACGATCGCAAAAAGTTTTGGCGGATGGGGGCGGCGGCCGTGACTGCCGGGTTGCTGTTTGCGCCGTGGTATGTGTACGCCCGGAGCCACTGGCAGGAGAGCATCGGGGAGAGCGGGTTCCGGTTCACGCTGGACTGGCGGGTGCCGCTGCTGCTGTTCCGGGAGATCTCGGGGGCGAGCTACTACGGTTCGGCCATGCTGCTGGTGCTGGCGATCGCGGGGGCGCGGCGGCTGCCCGCGCCGATGGGACGGTTTCTGCTGGCGGGGATCGCGGCGCCGGTGGTGCTGGCGCTGGCGGCGGACGCGATGTTCAGTTACTTTGTCGCGATCCGGCAATTTCTGTGGATCGTGCCGCCGCTGGCGGTGCTGGCGGCGGCAGGGTTGGAGGAGTTGGGCTCGAGGTGGAGGCGCGTGGCGCTGGCGGGGCTGCTTCTGGTGTTCCTTTGGTACGACGCCCGCTTCTGGACGCGGCCGCGTGGGGAGAACTGGGAGCTGGCGACGGCCGAGTTGTCGCGGCTGGTGGAGCGGGCGGAGTGCGTTGTATTCGAGCCGGCCGATATTCACCTGGTGTACGGCGTGTTCGATCGCGAACTTTTGGAGCGTTCGTGCGGATCGCTGGAGGGGCGGCGGCGGGTTATACACGCGATTTCGCCGTACGGGAGGGAGCGGGACATCGGGCGGGTGGTGGAGCAGAGTGAGGCGGGTGGGAGCCGGTTCCGGGTGGTGGAAGTGGGGGGTCGTTAAAGGGCGGCAGGACCAGGATGAGCGGGTTCGGTGAGCCTGCAGGCGGTTTTACTTGGCTCTTCGCACGTGCGGGCGTGCCGCAACTACTATTTAAGAGCAACGCGAATGGGACCCGCGAGGCGTAAGCGAGCGGCAAACAGCGTCCCCGCCTCACTAGTAGAACAGCCTTCAGGCTACCCAACCTTCAGCGAGCGTAAACGCGGTACTACTATTCAGTGTCAACTGCCGAGACATCCTTGGCACCTTGGAACGGGATAGGGCGGTTCTATTCGGCCGTTGAAGGGCTGCAGCGATGTGCGGCTTCGGCGGGCCTGAAGGCCCGCGCCGCCTGAAGGCGGCACTACGATCAGTACAGTTTGGTATGCGTGGAGTGGTTGGGGAATGCTTCCGGCTCGGTCACGACTCGCGCGGGTCTACTCGGCCGTTGAAGGGCCGCGATGTGCGGGTTCGCCGAGCCTGAAAGCGGTTCTACTTGGCTGCCTCGCACGTTCGACTGTGCAGGCGTTCCGGTGTTCGTTGCGGCTGTCAAAGGGCGGGAGGGGCCAGGATGTGGGGATTCGGCGGGCCTGAAGGCCCGCGCCGCCTAAAGGCGGCACTACGAGTTCGGTCTGCGTGGGTTGGTCGGGGATGCTTGCCGCGCGCTCACGACTTGCGCAGGTCTACTCGGCCGTTAAGGGGCGGCGTGCACCGCGATGTGCGGCTTCGGCGGGCCTGAAGGCCCGCGCCGCCTGAAGGCGGCACTAC
>CAYOQB010000021.1:0-20632 GCA_964406035.1 uncultured Solibacteraceae bacterium
TCTGCTACACCAACCACGCGGATGCCGATCAGGACGACATGGACACGCTGCTGACGCTGCTCGGCGTGGCGGGCGTCAACTACATCATGGGCGTGCCCGGCGCCGACGATGTGATGCTGCACTACCAGTCCACGTCGTTTCACGACGCGTTGTATCTGCGTGAGGTGCTGGGTCTGCGTCCCGCGCCGGAGTTCGAGCAATGGCTGGAGCGCATGGGCGTGATGCGGCAGAACCGGCTGACGCCGGAGCTCGCGCCCGCAGCCCGCCGCCTGCTCGATATATGCTAGATCGCACCATGCGCTTTTTTGCCTTTCTCGCCCTGGCGGGGCTTGCGTGCGCGCAGCAGCCCGATTGGAACAAGCTTCAGGCCGAAACGCTGGAGCACTTCTCGAATCTGCTGAAGATCGACACCTCGAGTCCGTCGGGCAACGAGACCAAGGCTGTCGAGTATCTGAAAGCGGTGCTGGACAAGGAGGGCATCCCCTCCGAGGTTCTATTCACCGAAGCCTCGCGAGCCAACCTGGTGGCGCGCGTGAAGGGCAACGGATCGAAGAAGCCGGTGATCGTGATGGGTCACACCGATGTGGTCGGCGTGCAGCGCGAGAAGTGGTCCGTGGATCCCTTCGGGGCGATTCGCAAGGACGGCTTTCTCTACGGGCGCGGCGCCGTGGACGATAAGGACAACGTCGTCGCCTCGCTGATGACGCTGATCCTGCTGAAGCGGAACAATGTCGCGCTGGATCGCGACGTCATCTTCATCGCGGAGTCGGGTGAAGAAGGCTCGCCCGGGGTGGGCATCATCCACCTGGTGAACCAGCATTGGCCGAAGATCGAAGCTGAGTATTGCCTGGCGGAAGGCGGATCCATCGGGCTGCGCAACGGCAAGCCGCGGTACGTGGAGATCACGACCACGGAGAAGGTGGGCCGTGGCGCGCAATTGATCGCGAAGGGGACGGCGGGACACGGGTCGCAACCGCGTCCGGATAACGCGATCGTGGCGCTGTCCAACGCAGTGGCCAAGATCGGGGCGTGGGAACCGCCCGTGCGCCTCAATGACACCACGCGAGCTTATTTCGAGCGGCTGGCGACGGTCACGGACGATCCGGAAGCGAGGGCTCGCTACAACGGGGTGTTGAATCCGGCGAAGCAGGCGGAGATCGTGCGCTATTTCGCGCAGAAGGAACTGGGGCACGCGTCGATCGTGCGGACGTCCATCAGCCCTACAATCTTGCAGGCGGGATTCCGCTCCAACGTGATTCCGTCGGAAGCCGTGGCGACGCTCGATATCCGCGCGGTGCCCGGCGAAGACATGAACTGGTTTTACGACCAGATGCGCAAGGTGATCAACGATCCGAGCGTGGAAGTGGTTGCGCGCGATCGCAGCGGCGCGTCGCCGGGCGCGGCGAGGCGCCCCTCGCCGCCGCCTTCGGCGTTGAACAGCGAGATGTTCCAGGCGCTGGAAGCGGTCACCAAGCGCATGTTCCCTGGCGCGATCGCGCTGCCCAGCATGCTGACGGGCGCGACGGATATGGCGATGCTGCGCGCCAAGGGTGTGCAGAGCTACGGGATTGGCCCGGCGATGGACATCACGGAAGGCGGCTTGGGCGGAGCGCACGCGGACGACGAGCGAATCCGGGAGAGCGCGATTCACCAGTTTGTGGAGTTTACCTACAATGCCGTCCTTGAAATCGCAGCCAGCCGCAAGCGCTGAAAAGGCGCCGGCCGCTAAGCCGCGCCTGGAATCGCTGGACGTGTTCCGCGGCGCCACCATCGCCGGCATGATGCTGGTGAACAATCCGGGCCGGTGGGACGCCGTGTATCCGCCGCTGCTGCATGCGCAGTGGAACGGCTGGACGTTCACCGATACGGTGTTCCCGTCGTTCCTGTGGATCGTCGGCGTGGCGATGACGCTGTCCTTCGCCAAGCGCATGGAGTCCGGTGCGGACCGCGGGGCGCTGCTGTTGCACACGCTGCGTCGCGGCGCGCTGATCTTCCTGGTGGGGTTGTTTCTGAGCGGGTTTCCCTATTTTCCGTTGGACCGCATCCGGATTCCCGGCGTGCTGCAGCGGATCGCAGTGTGCTACGTGATCGCCGGCGCCATCTTCCTGTACACCCGGATTCGCGGGCAGGCAATCTTCACCGGGGGCTTGCTGGTGCTGTACGGACTGCTGATGAACTACGCGCCTTTCCCGGACCGGCTGCCGGATGCATTCTCGCGCGACGCGAACTTCAGCCGGTATGTCGACGGGCTGTTTCTGACGGGTCACATGTGGAGCCAGACCAAAGTGTGGGACCCCGAAGGGATCGTCAGCACGCTGCCGGCGATCTCGACCTGCCTGTTCGGGATCCTGACCGGGCACATGCTGCGCGCGGCGTGGAGCGCGGCGGAGCGGACATCGTGGATGTTCCTGTGGGGCGCGCTGTTGACCGCGTCGGGGCTGATGGTGAACTGGTGGATGCCGGTGAACAAGAGCTTGTGGACGTCCTCGTACTCGCTGTTGATGGCCGGGATCGCGGCCACGGCGTTCGCGGGATGTTACTGGGTGGTGGACATTCACGGGCATCGCAAGTGGGTTCGTCCGTTCGCGATTTACGGGATGAACGCGATCGCGGTGTATGTGCTGAGCGGGGTGACGGCGCGGCTATTGGGATTGATTCAGATCGGCGAGCGGTCGCTGCACCGGGTGATTTACGAGTCGTTGTTCGCGCCGCTGGCGAGCCCGTATAATGCGTCGCTGCTGTTCGGGATCGCGTTCGTGCTTTATCTGTATGGCGTGGCGTACGTGATGTACCGGCGTGGCTGGTTTGTGAAGTTGTAGAAGTTGCCATCAGTGCGTGCGCCGGGTAAATGGCAGGAAAGGAAACTGCTGTGGCGTTTACCGTGGTGCCGCTTCACGAACTTCCATTACCCGGCGGAGTCGACATTGAGTTCGGCAAGTTCAATCTACGGTCCATCCCTCACTGGCTGCTCCAAGATTCCGCGCTAAACGGCCTGAGTAGGAGTGATCGGGACGCCCTGCACCTCGCCACTCATGCGTTGGTCGCTGAGTACGAAGCGGAGAGTTATGGGCATCCTGATCCCGATTGGGCCGGACCGCAACCGAGAGGCATCCAGGAACTTCGGTGGCAATCTGCATTGCTCGCCAATATGTCGATTTGGATGATTATGCCCTCAAGGGTGCACGTGACATGCGGGTTCCATGCACTTACGCACATAGCCGGGCGGAGACTCGAACGGCCCGTGACGAACCACATCGACATGGAGCCGCGGCTCTTTTGCCATCACAGGGATTTCGACAACCATCCGAATGTGATCAATCTCACAAAAGCAGCAGTTCTGTTCAAGGCTCTCTCGACAGTACCTCGGAAAAACGCCATGTGGGCAGCCCTTCGAGCGTTCTGGGCAGCGCTGACTTCCTATTCAGGTGACTTGCGGTACCCGCTTTTTTGGCAAGGGCTCGAATCTCTGTTTGGTTCCCAGAAAAGAACCAATGGTGTGAGCAAGCGACTCCGCGAACGTATCTCTTGCCTTCTTGCTGATGATGACCAAACCAGGCAAGCTCTCAACCATCAGGTGCGCACAGCTATGCGGAACGCTGCGCCATAGTACACGGAAACTGGGAGTATACCGAACCGTTCCACGAGGTGCACATGTATACCACGGAGGCAATTGTTCGCACGGTTGTCCGTCAGATCGCAATGACGCCAGGTTTACTAGAGGAATTCGTGTCGCCAGAAAGGGATCAATTCTTAGAGTCATGGGTAAGATCCGGAAGGCCCTCGCAAACGCCCAAGTTAGGTTCGCAGGGAAGTCCCGATTTTTGATGCCTCACCCGCTCCGCAAGACTGGACTGTGCGGGCACATGCTCGCCTGGGCCGAGCTTCACAATTTTTTCGTAGGTTGTGTCTGGGCAGACTTTTTACCGCGTACGGCCTACGCGGGTGGTGCGCACGCGAGGAGCCGGGTAAACGCGACACCACGCCGCTGCTCTCCGAGGGTTGGTAAAACGCTTGCCGCCCGCTCGCGCGCGGCTCCCATGGAGCTAGGAAGACACACTTCGGCCTTCGCCCGAGGCTTGCGATTCGCGGATGGAAGGCCGCCGCTTCCCTTCGAATGGGAATCGCGGCGGCCGTCTGTGTTTCAACGCGGGATCGATCCCGACTTAAGAAGCAGGCTGGCCAGCCCGTCGCGCTTCGAGTTCGTTATCGCACACGATTTTCCCGCAAGCACCCGCGCGGGGCGCAAGCCGTTGCATCCCAAGCGAAAATTCCGGCGAAGCCAGCGTGATCGTCAGTTTCCCAGCACCGCGACGCAGGCTACCGAACCCGGACCGCCGAGGTTGTGAACCAGACCCTGCCGCGCGTTCTTCACCTGGCGATCGCCAGCCTGGCCGCGCAACTGCGTCACCACCTCGTAAATCATGCGGATGCCGCTGGCGCCGATGGGATGCCCGAAGGACTTCAAACCGCCCGACGTATTCACAGGCATGTCTCCGGCGAGTGAACTGCGGCCTTCACTGATGAACGCCGCGCCCTCGCCCTTGGCACAGAACCCGAGGTCCTCGTAATTCAGGATCTCGGTGATGGTGAAGCAATCGTGGACTTCGGCCAGGTCGATCTCGCGGGCGGGATCCTGAATCCCCGCCATACGGTAAGCTTCGTCCGCTGCCGCCCTGGTCGACGGGAAGCCGAGGTAATCGAACGAAGAGTCGTTCCACGGCCTGCCGGTGAACACACGCAGCCCGATGCCTTTCAGATAAACCGGATCGGCACGGAACTGGCGGGCCATGTCCGCGCGACAGATCACCGCGGCGGCCGCGCCGTCGGTGGTGGGGCAGCAGTCGAACAGCCCCAGCGGATCGCAGACCATCGGGGCCTTCAGCACCTGTTCCGGCGTAACCTCCATTTGGAAGTGAGCCTTCGCGTTGCGCGCGCCGTTGTAGTGATTCTTCACCGCCACCTGAGCGAGCTTTTCCTTGCCAGCCTCGCGCGACAGCCCGAACTGATGGAAATAGCGCGTGGCGGCGAGCCCGAAGATGCCGGGCGCGGTCAAACCCTCCTGCTGGTAGGGATGCGGTCCTTCGCGAGCCAGCCCGCGCAGGGGGCGGTCCTTCAGCTTCTCCGCGCCGAGCACCAGAACCACGTCGTACATTCCGCTGGCCACGGCCATGCTCGCGTTGCGGAACGCGTCCGTGCCGGTGGCGCAGAAGTTTTCCACGCGGGTGATCGGGATGCCGTACAGGCGCAGCGAATCCGCCAGGGACACTGACGCCTTGCCGCGGCCGTTGTTCGGAGAATACGCGCCGAACCAGGCGGCTTCCACGCGATCGGCCGTGATGCCGGCGTCGGCGAACGCCGCCAGACCCGCCTCCACCACCATGTCCTCATAGCTCTGCGAGTTGTTTTCGCCGAAGCGGGTGCATCCGACGCCGACAATCGCGACTTTGTCCTTCAGACCTTCGGGCATATGCTACTCCCCGAAAACCGGTGCGATCTCTTCGTCCGGGCGCGGGCGGAGGTCGCCGGTCCTCATCAACATTCTGGCGCAGGTATTCCAGCGCAGGATGGCGTCGTCATTGGCGGCGGGGCGGATCTTCTCGGCGCGCTCGTAGTGCTGCATCGCCTCGAGAAAGAGGTCATAGGCGTCGAACCCGGCTCCGGGGGAGGACAGCCGCAGGCGCGCATGCGCCGCGCGCTCCGAGATCAGGCCCGCGTAGTAGGCCCGTTCGTAGTCGCCTTTCATCCGCGAAAGCACTTCCTGCGCCTTGGCGGGGGAAACGCCCGCGCCGAACTGATCCGTGAGCGCGAGCAGCAGCGTGATGAGCGCTTTCGGATGCTCCGGCTCCAGCCGCAGCACATCCAGGCAGATGCTTTGCGCCTGAACCGGCTCATTCAGCAGCCGGTAGAGATGCGCCTTCTCCAGGGCTTCCGGAATCGCGTCCTTGTGGATCGGCTTCAGTTCGAACTTCATGCGCGCCCCCTACTTGAATACACGAAACAGCATGCGCAGCGGGTCGTAGAACTCATCCACCACGCGCTCCTTCAGCGGAATGATGGCGTTGTCGGTGATCTTGATTTCCTCCGGGCACACATTGGTGCAGCACTTGGTGATGTTGCAGTAGCCGATGTTGTGCTGTTCGCGGAGGTCAGAGAGGCGATTCTCCTTGTCGATGGGCTGCATTTCCAGCGCCGCGGTATAGACGAAGTAGCGCGGGCCGATGAACTGGTCGAAGTACTTGTGTTCGCGCAGGACGTGGCAGACGTCCTGGCAAAGGAAGCATTCGATGCACTTGCGGAACTCCTGCACGCGATCGACGTCGGCCTGCGCCATGCGCCACGTGCCGTCGGGAGCGTCGGCGGCGCGCGGCGAGAACTTGCGGATCTTCTTCTTCACTTCGAAGTTCCAGGACACGTCGGTGACCAGGTCACGGATGATGGGGAAAGCCTGCATCGGCTGGACGGTCACCGGCTGATCCAGCGGCAATTCGTTCAGGCGCGTCATGCACATCAGCCTGGGCTTGCCGTTGATCTCCGCCGAGCACGACCCGCACTTGCCCGCCTTGCAGTTCCAACGGACGGACAGGTCGTTGGCCTGGTCGGCCTGAATGCGGTGCACGGCGTCGAGCACCACCATTCCCGTGGTCGCCTCGGTGCGGTATTCGACAAACTGCCCGCCGGCGGCCGTGCCGCGCCAGATGCGAAAAACAGCTTCCGCCATTACTTGTTCTCCTCGATCACCTGCTGCAACTCCGCGGGCAGCGGCTGGACGGGAACGCGCGACACCTCAGGCTCGCCTCCGGCGCCCTTGCGGATCACGATGTTGTACTTGCCCCATTCGGGGCTCTTGTCGGGGTAGTCCTCGCGGAAATGGCCGCCGCGGCTTTCCTTGCGCTCGATGGCGGCGCGCGTGATCAGCTCGGAAACCGTCAGCAAGCTGTCGAGGTCGAGCGCGGTGTGCCAGCCGTTGTTGTATTCGCGATTGCCGGGCACGCCGACCGTGGCGGCGCGATGCTTCAACGCCGCGATCTCATCGAGAGCGGCCAGCATTTCTTCCTCGCGGCGGACGATGCCCACCAGGTCCTGCATGCGGGATTGCAGGCTGTGCTGAATCGCGTAGGGGCCTTCGGCGGAGCCCTGCCGTTCGAGCGGCAGCAGTGCTCGCTTGGCGGCCGCATCCGCCTGATCGCGGGGGATGGCGCCCGCCGCATGTTCCCTGGCATAGTCCGCCGCGAATTTTCCGGCGCGCTGCCCGAAAACGAGCAAGTCAGAAAGGGAGTTGCCGCCCAGGCGATTGGCGCCATGAAGCCCAGCGGCGCATTCGCCCGCGGCGAACAGCCCCGGAACGTCGGACATCTGCGATTCGGCATCCACCTTGATGCCGCCCATCATGTAGTGGGTGGTGGGGCCCACTTCCATCGGTTCCTTCGTGATGTCGATGTCGCCCAGTTGCTTGAACTGGTGGTACATACTGGGCAATTTCTTTTTGATGTGTTCCGGAGCGTTGGAGACCTTGGCTTTGATCCAGGAGATGTCGAGGAACACGCCGCCGTGCGGGCTGCCGCGTCCTTCGCGAACTTCGCGGCGGATGCAGCGCGCCACGTGATCCCGGGTGAGCAGTTCCGGCGGGCGGCGAGCGTTCTTGTCGCCGGTGACATAGCGCCAGCCTTCCTCCTCATTGTCGGCGGTAGAGGAGCGGTAGTTGTCCGGAATGTCGTCGAACATGAAGCGGCGTCCGGCATTGTTCACCAGGATGCCGCCCTCGCCGCGGACGCCTTCGGTGACCAGGATGCCGCGAACGCTGGGCGGCCAGATCATGCCGGTGGGGTGAAACTGGACGAACTCCATGTCGAGCATGGTCGCGCCGGCGTGATAGGCCAGCGCAATGCCGTCGCCGGTGTACTCCCAACTATTGGAGGTGATGAGGTAGGCGCGGCCGATTCCGCCGGTAGCCAGCACCACGGCCCCGGCGCGGAACAGCTTGAAGCGGCCGCGTTCGCGGTCGTAGCCGAACGCGCCGCAGATGCGGTCGCCATCCTTCAGGAGGGTGAGGATGGTGTGCTCCATGTGGAAGTCGATGCCCTGGTGGATGCCGTGATCCTGCAGGGTGCGGATCATTTCCAGGCCGGTGCGGTCGCCCACGTGGGCGAGCCGGGGATAGCGGTGTCCGCCGAAGTTGCGCTGCAGGATGCGACCGTCCTTGGTGCGGTCGAACAGAGCGCCCCAGGCTTCGAGCTCTTTGACGCGGTCCGGAGCCTCCTTGGCGTGGATTTCGGCCATCCGCCAGTTGTTCAGGTATTGCCCGCCGCGCATGGTGTCGGCGAAGTGGACTTTCCAACTGTCGCGCTCGTCAACGTTGGCCATGGCGGCGGCGACGCCGCCCTCGGCCATGACGGTGTGCGCTTTGCCGAGGAGAGACTTGGTGACCACACCGACTCTGGCGCCGGCGGCGGATGCGGCCACAGCCGCGCTCAACCCGGCGCCGCCGGCGCCGATGATCAGGACGTCATGCTCCACCACGTCGTGTTCCGGCATGGTTACAGAATCCTCCAGTCGGTCCAGATCCCCATGGAACAAAGGCGCACGTAGACGTCCGAGAACGCCACCCAGATGAGGCTGGGCCAGGCCCAGTTCATGTGCTTGCGATTGAGGCAGGACACGCAATCGTAGGCCGTTTTGCGGGCCGGGGATTGGGACAGCAGATCCACGCGGCCTCCCACCAGATGGCGCAGGGAGTGGCAGCCGAAGGTGTAGCCGCCCAGCAGAATCGGATTGATCAGCAGCACCAGCGATCCGACTCCAATGCCAAAGCCGTCGGCGAACCAGAAGGCTTCCCAGGCATCGTGCAGCAGGAACAGGATGAAGAGGATAGACAGGTATAGAAAATAGCGATGGATGTTCTGGTAGATGAGGGGGAAGCTGCGTTCGCCCAGGTACTTGCGGCGAGGCTCGCCCACGGCGCAGGCGGGCGGATCGGCCCAGAACGCCTTGTAGTAAGCGCCGCGATAGTAGTAGCAGGTGAAGCGGAAGCCGGCGGGGACGGGGAGGATCAGCAGGGCGGGCGAAAAGGGCAGCCAGCCTGGCCACCAGCCGGGTTTGCCGCCGAAAATTGCGGTGGCGGGGTCGCCGAGGAGTTCGGGCGAATAGAAGGGCGAGAGGTACGGGCCAAAGCGATAGTGCGCATTCTGGAACGCTGCCCAGGTGGCGTAGGCGATGAAACCAGCCAGGGCCAGGAACACCAGCAGCGGGGTGACCCACCAGGCGTCTTTACGCTGCGTGGATCCGAACCCGCCGTTCCGAAGCGGAACGTCCACTGAAGCCATCTTGTCGGCGCCTCCTTTAAGGGCAATTGGGGGTTAAGCATATCAAAACAGCCGGGCTGCTTTTTCGGCGAGCATCCGGCGAACGGCGTCCAGCACGAGCTCGGGCTGGTCCAGGTGCACCCAGTGACCGCTTTCGGAGGCGATGACGAATTGCGATCGCGAGGACTGCGCCGCCAGCGCCTTCATGGTTTCGATCTTCAGCGGGTGGGTGGACTTCGCCGCCAGCAGCGACAGCGGCAGATCAGGGGGCAGGCGGGAGCCCGCTACCTCCTGCGACATCCGCGGCAGGCCTTCCAGGTGCATCGCCATTGCTTCAAACGACTTCGGATCGCACCAGTGGGCGCGGATCATGGGCCAGATTTCGCGCGGCATCTTGCGGACTTCGCCCACCAGGCGCTCCACGACTCCGGCGCCGCCGCTGGAGATTTTTGAGATCTTGGAGGGCAGCCAGCGCGAGCCGCCCATGGCCAGCGCGAGCGCGAATCGCACGACTCCGATGCGGGCCAGCGTTCCGCCGCGGCGGGAGAGTTGCACGGCGCGCTCGAGCATGCGGGTTTCCACGCCGCCGGGCGACATCCATTCCTCGGGCAGCAGCGGGTCCACCAGAACCAGGCCCTGGACTTCCTGGGGGTACAGGCTGGCGTGATAGCGGGCCATCATGCCGCCGAAGCTATGGCCCACCAGGATGTACGGTTTGGGGACGCCCGCCTGGTCCAACGTCGCGCGGAGATGGTCGACAATGCCGCGCGCGGTTAGCGCCTGCGGCGGCAGATCGCTCCAGCCCAATCCGGCGCGGTCATAGCGGCACACCAGGCCTGCTTTCGCGAGTTCACCGAAGACGTAAGTCCAGTTCAGGCAGGAAGCGGAAATGCCGGATTCGAGAATGACGGCGGCGCCGCCACAGTCGCCGGCCAGTTCCAGATGCAGTCCGGAGATCTTCTTGCCGGGCGGGGGGTAGCGCCTCCGGTCGGCCGCGAGGCCAAGGAACTGATAGGCAGCGCCGGCGAGGATCAGCGCGAGCACGATAATCGGGGGCCAGAAGAACCAGGGCACGCGAAGCACCAGTATCGCGCACTCCGGCTCAGGGCAGCAGGCGATCGAGCGATTGCCAGGCGGCGGGCCAGGTGTAGCGGTCGCAATACAGGCGGCGGCCGGCTTCGGCGATCTCGCGCCGGAGCCCCGGAGAAGAAAGCAGCCGGCTGACGGCGGCGGCGAACTCCGCGGGGTCGCGGGCCAGCAGGAGCTCGCGGCCGGAGGTCGCGCCGAGGCCTTCGGCGCCGAGCGGCGTGGAGACGACGGCGCGGCCCGCGGCCCAGGCCTCCAGGATCTTGAATCGCGTTCCGCTGCCGGAGCGCAGCGGCACCACGCAAACCTTGGCGGAAGCCAGCGCATCGAGGGCGTCCGGAACCGGCCCGGTCAGCCGGATTGCGGGGTCCGACGCGGTTTCGGCCTGGACGTAGCCGGGGTTCTTGCCGATGATCTTCCAACACAACCCGGGATGTGCACCGCGCAGGCTGGGCCAGATCTCCCGATGGAAGAACCGTACCGCGTCGACATTCGGGTGGTAGCCGAGGTTGCCGCTGAAAGCGATGCAATCCTCCTCCTCCCGCACGGGCAACGGGTGAACGGGAAGAGCGTTGGGATACACGGCGGTGCGGCTGTCGGGGGCGATGGCCCGGACGCGAGCCTCGTCTTCGGGCGAGGTGACCAGCACGCGGGCGAAGCCGGGAAGCAGCTTTTCCTCCAGCGCGCGATAGGCGTCCGCGAAGCGGCGGAAGGCGAACCGCATGGGACCGCGCGAGGCGCTGGCCTTGGTGAGGTGCAGCTCGCTTTCGACGTTGTGCAGGTCCAGAATCACCGCGCCGGCGTGGGGAGCCAGCAGCGGCAGATACGGGGCGCACCAGAAATGCTCGATGAGTGCTGTTTGGTAGTGGGTTCCGTTGAGCGCCGCGGCGATTGCGGCGCCGAAGCCGGAAAAGCGGTCGGCCAGCGGGGGGGCGCCGCGCAGGAGTCGCCGCGTATTGCGAATACCGCGCGCCAGGACTCCACGGCCATGCGAAGGAAGCGGAACGCGCGCCAGCTTGCGGACCAGCCCCGGTGGAAAATCGCCGGCGGGCGATTCCGGTTCCTCGAACAGGATCACGTCCAGATGATAGCGGCGGCCCAGGTACTCGACCAGCGACGCGGTGCGGATCGGACCGCCGCCGGCCATGGGATAGGGCGCTTCCGGAGTGAGCAGGAGCGCGGACTGCTTAACGCCGGAATCGCCGGCGGGCCTCTTCATAGATCTCTCGCGTCTCCCGAGCTGCCTGTCTCCAACTGAACTGAGCGGCGCGGCGGATTCCCTTCTCCTGGAACTGCGCACGCCCCAACTCACCGTTTGCGATAGCGGACATCGCCTCCACCCACTGTGCCGCATTTTCCGGGTCCAGTTGGATGGCAGCCCCTCCGGCGACCTCGGTGATGGCGGGGTCGCGGCTGGTCAGCACCACCGCGCCGCACTGCATCGCCTCCACCACGGGCAGGCCGAAGCCCTCGTAAACGGAGGGGTAGAGAACGGCGAGTGCGTTCGAGTACAGGCGCGGAAGCTCGTCTTCGGGAACTGCGCCGCGAAGGATGAGTCCCTGCTCCTCGGGCAGCGGCGCCGCGTCCCGGCGCAGGCGCCCGGCGATCACCAGGTCGACGCCGCGGGTCCGGCGCACCTCTCTCCAGGCGGCGATGGCGACCTGTAGATTCTTGCGCGGCTCGATGGTGCCGATGTACAGGAAGTAGGGCCGGTCGGGCGAGGGGCCGGGGTCCGGTCGGAAGCGCTCCGAGGCGGCAAGGTGCACGGCGCGGACGCGATCGGGCGCGAGCTGGAAGTGCTCGATCGCCTCCCGCCGGATGGCTTCGGTGGGCGTGACCACCATGGTGGCGATCTTCGTTTTCAGCAGCACCGGAGTTCGCGAGCGTATCCGGCTGGCTTCCGGCTGCCATTCGGGATAGCGCCAGGGCGAAAGATCGTGAATGGTGGCGACGGAGGGGCTTAGCGGCAGGTAGGGGACGGCGAAATCGGTTCCGTGAAAAACTTCGATCTTGCGGCGGGAGACTTCGCGGGGCAGGCCCCAGAGCCACCAGCGCTTCCTCGCGATGCCGGCGGGCGGTTCTGCGCGAAGCAGCGCCGGAGAGGGAGAGGCGAAGGGTTGATCGGAAAGCAGCCAGTACTCGTCTTCGGGAAACTCCGCCGCGAGGGCGCGGCTCAACTCCGCTGTGTAGCGGGCGATTCCGCCGGTGGCCACGGAAAGCGGCGTTGCGTCGAGCGCGATTCTCATGGCGTGTCGGCCGTCCGGGGCGGTTGTAGGATAACGATTCTTCCAGACCAAATCAATTCCGATTAAGATAGGGATTACCGAAAGCAAGAAAGCGCGGCAAAGGAAACCTTACGGTGGACCCAGAACGGTCACTCCTCGACGAACTGAAGGAGCTGGATCAGAAGATCCAGCGTGTCACGGAACTCGGTGATCTGAAGCCGATCTTCTACCGTTTGGAAGAGATCGGCAAGACGCCGGTAAGCGATTTCGAGGTCCAGTTGACGCTGGCCGACGTCAAGCAGCGGCTGGTGAACAAGGGCCGGATGCTGAAGGACATGGCGGGAGCGCACACGAGCGACTCCTGGGCCTTCCCGCAGACCGGGTCACAAAAGGCGGCCACGCCGCCTCCGCCTCCCCCGCCGCCGGCGGAGGAGCCGACGGGCGTGCGCAACACGGGTCAGGCGCCGGTGAAGACGCCGCCGCCGCTGACGACGCAAGCAGCGCCAGTGGTTTCCGCGCCAATGCCTCCGCCGCCGTCACCTCCCGCGGCTTCGGGCGGAGGTCAATTGAACTGGAAGCGCGCCTTGTGGCTGGGCGGGCTGCTGGGCGCGATTCTCGCGGTGGCGGGCATCGCGGCGCTGGTGCAACTGGCTCGCAACAAGAATGCGAAAGTGCCGCCGCCGGTGGCCGGGTCGGTGCCGGTGGAGGTGGTGACCTCACCCGCCGGCGCGACCATTCGCATCAACAACGAAGAGAAGTGCAAGGCGAATTGCAAGGTGGATCTGGCTCCGGGCAACTACGAGGTGATGGCGACCCTGGAGGGGTACGATCCCGCGGTGTCCGGGGTGACGGTGGCGGCGGGAGCGCCGATCACGGTGAACCTGGCGCTGACGCCGCAGCCGCAGACCTTGCGCCTGGTGACTGAGTTTCAGAGCGGCAAGGTGCTGATGGACGATCAGCCGGCGGGCGACCTGCAGGACGGGACGCTGGTGATCGACCGGGTGCCGCCGGGCTCGCACAACATCAAGATCACCGCTCCCACGGGTGAAGCCAGTTTCACGGTGACCATGGCTCCGGCGCGGGCGCCGGAAGTCGCCGATACGCTGAAGTCGCGGGATGTGCTGGCGGTGTTGGTGGGGTCGTTCGGCAGCAACGCCAAGGTCTATACCAGCACCGGGCCGATGAAGGTGCAACTGGATGCCAAGCCGCAGGGCGACGCCACTCCCAAGGGCCTGGATCTGCAGGGGTTCGCGCCGGGCGTTCACGAGCTGGTGGTGGGCGAGAAGAAGATGACGGAGAGCTTCGGTCCGTCGCCGATGCTGACCGCGTTCCTGAAGTCGGACATGAACATCGGGACGCTGATCGTGGCGGTGGATCAGGATGACGCCACGGTTTTCGTGAACGATCGCGAGATGCGCACCAAGACAAAGCGGGGGTTGTTCCGCATTTCGATGCCGCCGGGCGCGGTGAAGGTGCGGGTCGCCAAGGATGGCTACGAGGCGGTTCCGGCGGTGAACGCGGCGATTAAGAAGGGCGAGGAGTCGCGGCTGGAATTCAAGATGAAGTCGCTGCCGCAGGTGGCGAAACTGGAGATTCGCGGGGGCGTGCCGGGCACGCAGGTGTTTATCGACCAGCGCAGCGCCGGCGTTGTCGGCGCGGATGGCGGATTCTCGCAAAGCGGCATCGCGCCGGGCGACCACACGGTGGAGTTGCGGCGGGAGGGATTCCGCACCAATTCGCTGCGCCGGTCGTTCCGCGCCGGCGACACGGTGGCGTTGTCCGGATCGGATGTCGTGCTCGCCTCGGCGAACGGGACCCTGCGGATCAACAAGGCGCCGGCCGATTCCACGATCACGTGGCGCCGGTCGGATGAGCAGCAGACGCATGCGGTGACCGGCGCGCAGGTGGAGCTTCCGGCGGGCAGCTACGTGATCACCGGGCGCGCTCCCAGTTATGCGGAGCGCAGCGTCAACGTGCAGGTGGCTTCGGGCGAGACCCGCACGGTGGACATCCAACTGCAGCGCGCGCAGGCCAGCCAGCAGCCCGCGGTGAAGGCGGGCACCATGGCGGACTTCGATGAGGCGGGCCGCTGGAAGCAGGAAGGCAGCGTGTACACCTCGCGCGGCGGCGGGAACAAGTTCGCCACCTACAGCATCACTCCCACCCGTGGCGTGTTCTCGTTCAATGTGCAGAAGACGCGCGGCAGCGGCGCCTTCGGCACCAACAAGAAGATCAAGTGGTTCCTGGGCTTCAAGGATGAGCGCAATCACGCCCTGTTCGAGCTCGACAACAAGAGCTTCGTGACCAAGGAAGTCACCAACGGGCGCAGCGTGGACAAGGAACGCAGCAGCCATGCCGAGAAGGACGGAACCTTCTCGATTCAGATCGAGGTGCAGGGCGACCGGATCATCCATCGCATGAAGGAAGGCGAGGAGTGGACGGTCATCGGCTCCCTGAGCGGACGCAATTTCGCGGAGGGCAAGTTCGGCTTCGTACTGGAAGGAGAACTGGCCATCTCGGATTTTCGCTTTACGCCAGCCCGCTGACAGCGACGCGGCATTTCAGAAGGAGTGAACCATGAGTTGGAACCGGCGGGAGATTCTCGCAATGTGCGGCACGGCTGCCTTCGCGGGACAGGCCGCGAAGCAGGCGGAAGTCACGGTGCTGTACGGTGAGAACGCGGCGGCGATCCCGGGCGCCGTGGTGGAGAAGAATCGCCTCTGGATCCCGGTGGCGAGTCTTCCCCAGGCCAACGGATTCATCCTGAAGCCGCAGGGCGCGTGCGTGGATGAGATCTGTATCCCGGTGAAGCAGAAGGGTCCGGACTCGCTGGTGCGCAAGATCCAGGGCAAGACGTACTTCGATCTAAGCGGATTCGCGGTGAAGACGGGGCAGGCGGAGAGCGCGGAGGCGGCGTTCCCGGCGTTCAGTTATAGCGATGTGCCGGTGCTGCGCGGCCGCGACTTCGCGCAGGGAATCGCGCCCGAGTTCACGCTGCCGGACCGGCAGGGCCGGCCGGTCAGCCTGTCGCACTATCGCGGCAAGAAGGTGCTGCTGCTCACCTGGGCCAGTTGGTGAGGATGCGCACGCGATCTGCCCGGGTGGCAGAAACTGTACGAGGAACTGAAGGGCCAGGGTTTTGAGATTGTGGCCGCGGCGCAGGATACGGCGGGGGAAGCGGCGGCCGGCAAGTTCTACGATGCCGCGAAGGCGACGTTCGCCACGCTGATCGACCGCAAGCATACGGTGAGTTCGCTGTACGGAATGGTGAACGTGCCCACCGGAGTTTGGATCGACGAGCAGGGGCGGATCGTGCGGCCGCTCGAAACCGCTTACACTTCACGGCAGACGCTGAATATCCCCGGCGGCAAGAGCATCACCACCGAGGGAGACCGGTACGTGGAGGCGCTGCGCGACTGGGTGGCGAACGGAGCCTCCAGCAAGTACGTGCTGAACGGGGAGCAGATCCGGGCGGCGCTGCGGGGTCCCACCGATGACGAGAAACAGGCCGATTCCAGCTTCCGGCTGGCGGTGTTTCTGCACGATCGCGGGCGCGGCGACCTGGCCGCCAAGTGGTTCCAGAACGCGCAGAAGCTGAATCCGGAGAGTTGGAATTACCACCGGCAGGAGTGGTCCTTCACTCCGGCGGAGGCGGGCGGAAAATGGCTGAAGAAGTTCCAGTCGCAAGACAAGCCGTACTACGATCCGCTGAAGCTGCCGCCGAAGTAGACAGAGTCGCGGGCGCGGTGCGGAAGCCGGATCATCGGGAACGGGATAGACTATTCGGCTTCGGCGAGCCTAAAAGCGGTTCTGCTTGGCTGCCTCTCCGAGTTTGCACGCGACCAGCAGAACCGCGTTCGTTGCCTCCCGACTGAAGTGTCAAGCATGGCGCTCCGGCCGTAACTCATTCCGCTTTCAGAATTATTAAAATTTACTAACTTGTAACCTGGAGGCTTGACGGCTTCAATTGTTCCAAATATGCTTTCCCCACTGCGTGGTCCGCGAGGACCGAACTCAGAAAGCTGAGGGGAAAGGTGTTGGCAATGAAAAAGCTGCTTGCCGTACTCACGCTCCTGCCGTTGAGCATCATGGCTCAGACGGCATCTACTGGGACGATCATAGGAGTTGTGACGGACGCTTCCGGCGCGGTTGTCGCCGGGGCGCAGGTCACCATCGCCGAGAAGGCAACGAACTCGACCCAAACACTTACCACAAACGATGTTGGCCAGTACACTTTTGTCAATGTGTTACCTGGGACTTACCGGCTGACGGTTACCGCGTCGGGATTCCGCCAGGCTGCGGTAAATGAGCTGAAGATCGACGTGTCGAAGTCGTACACCGTGAACTTCAAGATGGAAGTGGGCGCGGTGGCGGAGACCGTAGAGGTGATAGCGGGCGCCGGTGTCGAGCTGCAGACCGTGGACTCGACGGTCGGTTCGGTGCTGAAGGGCGACACGGTGCTGCGGCTGCCGACGATCAACCGCTCGGCGAGCGCGCTGCTCACGATTCAGCCCCTGGTAACGCCGTCGCGCGGGCAGACGGACCCGAATTTCGCGGGTCAGGTGGCCGGGATGCGGTCCGACCAGAACCGTTTCAACCTGGACGGAGCGGACGCAACGGATCTGACGAGCGGGACGGGGGGTTACTTCGCCTCCGCGATCGACTGGGCGGGACCGACGCCGACGATTCCGGTGCCGCTCGAATCGGTGGAGGAGTTCCGGGTGTCGACCACGAACGCGAACGCAACTTTCCGCGGCGCGTCGGGCGGGCAGATCAACTTGGTTACGAAGCGCGGGACCAACGCGCTGCACGGGTCGGGCTACTGGTATCACCAGAACGACAATCTGAACGCGAACACCTGGACCAACAACCGGCTGGGAATTCGCCGGCCGGAGTTGAAGGACAACCGGTACGGGGCTTCGTTGGGCGGACCGATCATCAAGGACAAGCTGTTTGTGTTCGGCAACTGGGAGAGCCGGCGTTTCCCGAAAGCGGCGATCGTGTCCCGCTTCGTTCCGACGCGGGAGCTGAAGCAAGGGATTTTGCGTTTCCAGGATGCGGGCGGCGCGATCCAGAGCTATAACATCCGGGACATCGATCCGCGGCGGATCGGGATCAGCCCGGTAGTGGCGGCATTGTGGGCCAAGATGCCGGATCCCAACGACCTGAGCCGCGGCGACGGTTTGAACACGGCCGGGTTCGTGGGTCCGGTGGACAATTCGGTTCGCATGGACTTCGGTGTCGGCCGGGTGGACTACAACCTGACCAACAACTGGAGAATCAACAGCACGTACCGCTATGCGACGCAGGTAGAAACGGCGGTGGGACAGGTGGACATCGCCGGCTTGACCGGCGGCAGCAGCGGGCAGATCCAGCCGGGCGGGTCGACGCCGGTGGAGCCGCGGTTCTTCAGCCTGACGCTGAACGGCAGCATCAAGCCCACGCTGATCAGCGAAACCAACATTGGCTACAAGCGAGGCTGGTGGGCGTACAAGCGGATCAACCCGTTCCCGCAGGTGCCCGGGACCACCGGAGCGCTGATGGTGGCGCAAGGGACGCTGGATTCGGGCATCGATGTGGATACGCAGCGGGCGCGGTCGCGTGTTTGGCGGGATCAGACGTACTCTGTGACCGAGAACATGACCTGGATCAAGGGCCGCCACACAGTTCAATTCGGCGGAAGCTACAACTTCTTCCGGGTGTTCCACGAGCGCGACGATAAGGTGATCGGGTCGCTGACCTCGCTGGTGTATGAGTTGACGCAGGGCACGGCGACTACGGTAACGGGAACGACGCGGCCGGGCGCGATCCGTTCGGTGGACGCGGCGCGGTTCAACACGCTGTTCGCGGCGGCCACCGGCATGGTGGACAAAGCGGGCGTGATCCTGACGCGGAACGGCAACCTGGATCCGAACCCGCTGGGTACGCCGATGCGGATTTTCGCCAACTTCCACAACTACGAGATGTACGTGAACGACATCTGGCGTATCACGCCGAGCCTGAACATCACCGCGGGGCTGACCTACACGATCCAGACGCCGCCCAAGGACATTAACGGGCTGCAGACGGTGCTGGTGGATCAGACCGGAGCGGAAGTGGTGCAGCGCGACTTCTTCCAGCAGAGGACGCGCGAGGCGGAAGCGGGCCGGGTGTTCAATCCGACGCTGTCGTATATCCCGATCGGGCAGTCCAAGCGGAGCGCGATTTATGACATCGACGCGAACAACTTCGGGCCGCGCATCGCGGTGGCATGGAATCCCGGGGTCTCCGGCGGACTGATGGGCGCGCTGTTCGGCAACAAGAAGACGGTGGTGCGCGGCGGCTGGGGCATGACCTTCGACCGTGTGAACGGCGTGGGCGTGGTGATGCTGCCGATTCTTGGCGTCGGCTTCTCGCAGACCATCAACTGCACCGGTCCGCGGAGCAACGGCCAGTGCGCGGGCGCGAGCGATGAGACCAACGCGTTCCGCATCGGCGTGGACGGCGCGACGGTTCCGCTGCCAGCGGCGCCGCGTCCCGGGGTGCCGATCACGCCGGGCATCGACGGGGAGACGCTGAGCTTCTCGATCGATCCCAAGATGCAGATCGGCCGCTCGCATTCGCTGAATGTGACGATTCAGCGGGAGCTACCGGGCAACCTGATCGTGGAAGCCGGGTACGTCGGCCGGTGGTCGAATGAGCTGCCGCAGAACTTCCAGCTCAATTCGATGCCGCTGTTCTTCAAGGACTCGTCGGGGCAGACGTTCGCGCAAGCCTACGACGCCGTTGCACGCGCCTTGCGGGGCGGAACCGTGGCCGGAAACGTGGCGGCTCAGCCGTTCTTCGAGAATCAGTTCCGCGGGCTTTCGCAGTGCGTTCCCAACTGCACGGCATGGCTGGCGGGCGCGAGAAGCGCGGACTTCACCAACAATCAGGTGAACAACCTGACCAACTTCCTGAACGGCGTGCGGCCGGGCGGGGCGTTCTATAGCCGGCAAGTCCGCGACCTGTTTGTGCGCGGCTCGGGCGGGCGGGCTAACTACAACGCGGGATTCGTCAGCCTCACCAAGCGGTTCGGATCCGGTCTCAGCTACACGCTGAACTACACGCTGTCGAAGACGCTGGATCAGTATGGTTTGAACCAGGAGAACATCGGGGTCACCTCCACGCCATACGATCTCGATGTGGACTACGGTCCGGCGATTTTCGACCGGACGCACGTCTTCAACGCGCAGTACTTCTATGAGCTGCCGTTCCTGAAGGGCCAGAGCAGCCTGCTGAGCAAGGTAGCCGGCGGCTGGTACGTGTCGGGAATTTTCGCGTCGAACTCGGGGCTGCCGATTCTGGCCGGGACCAACGTCCAGGCGTTCGGCGGAGCGCAGGTATTCGGCGGTCTGGCGGCGGGCGCGGTCCCGATCGTGCCGCAGAAGTACGAGAACTCCTCGCAGGCCTCCACCGGCTCCAACGGCGTCGGCACCAACGCCGGCGGCCGCGGATCGGGGATCAACCTGTTCGGCAATCCGGAGCAGGTGTTCCGGTCGCTGCGGCAGATCGAGATCAGCCGCGACTTCCGGCACGGCCGCAACGTGTTCCGCGGAATGCCCCGCTGGAACTATGACCAGTCCTTCGGCAAGCGCACCAGCATCACGGAAGGCGTGCGGGTGGTGTTTACGGCCGATTTCATCAACTTCTTCAACCGGCGCGAGTTCGCCGATCCGGGGATGAGCCTGTTCAACCCGGCGGCGTTCGGCGTCATCACCGATCAGTACGCGACTCCGCGGCAGGTGCAGTTCGGCCTGCGCATCGAGTTCTGACCGGAAGGTGCCGGAGTAATCAGGAAGCCGCGAGTTGCGTAAGGCGACTCGCGGCTTTTTCGGCTTGCCGAGGAGGCTTGTTCCCTTGACTCCGTCAGCTCACGCGTTCGCACTAACGTCTCGACCGAATCGGAGGACACCCATGAAGCTGCGCCGCTTCCCCTCATCCCTCGTCTGCATCGCGCCCATGCTGTTTGCTGCCGCGCTGCAGGCGACCACCGCCGTGGAA
>CAYOQB010000021.1:20642-42934 GCA_964406035.1 uncultured Solibacteraceae bacterium
CACTAACCTGGAACTGGCCCAGCAGGCGGACACGATCGTGATCGGCAAGTGCCAGTCGGTGCGGAGCGCCTGGGAGGGACGAACGCTGGTCACGCTGGCGACGATCTCGATTTCGGAAACGCTGAAGGGCGGCGTTACCGGGTCGATCACGGTGACTCTGCCCGGGGGCATCGACACGAATCGCAAGTTCCCGGTCAGCATGACTTTTCCGGGCGCGCCCTCGATTCAGCCGGAGGAGGAAGTGTTCCTTTTCCTGGCGGCGGATCCGGCGATTTCGTCCGGACAGACGGTCCTGGGCTTCTCCCAGGGCAAGTTCAGCATCCTGACGGATTCCAAGCAGAAGAAGTCCGTATCGCGGGATCTCACCAACTTAACCCTCGTTTCCGCTTCCGGACCGGCGCGCGGCACCCGCGTGTTGACGTCGCTGGAGGAATTCCGGAACGAAGTGAAAAAGAATCTGGGGCAATAGGGGGACATGATGAGACTGCGAAACTATGCCGCAATCGCACTTTGCTCCGCCGGACTGCTGCAAGCCGGAGGGCGTCTGGAGAGCGTCGACATCACCGGCCTGACGCCTTCACCGCTGCCCGGCCATGTGATCGGCCGGGTGATCGGCATCCAATGGGACGCGCGCTGCCTGCCGGTCCGCTACCGCATGAACAGCACGCTGAATCCGGTCCCAAACCCGTTGGGAGCGCCGTTTCTGACCCTCGCGGCCGCGACCGCGGCGATCCAGCAGTCGCTGGATCAGTGGAACAACATCCGCACATCCTTCATTTCGATGATCGTGGATGGAACCACCGCGAATGCCGGACTGGTCGGGTTCAACATGGTGAACGAGGTTTCGTTCCGGACCTCGGCCGGCTTCGGCGCCATTGCGTCCTCGCCATCGGTGAATCTGATCGCGGATTCGACCTTCGCCCACGGCGATGACATCGACGGCGATGGCGACTCCGACGTATCGAGTGCCATCACCGTGGCGCAGGACGTGGATAACGACGGCGATATCGAATTTCCGGCGGGCTTCTACCGGGCCGGCACTATACTCGACAACGACGTCCAGTTCAATACCAAGGCGTCTAACGGGCTGCGCTTCACCGTTGCGGACGGCGCCGTGGATACGGTGTCCCGCTCCGTGGATCTGATGGCGGTTGCGGTGCACGAGTTCGGTCACTCGATCGGCCTTGCGCATGTGCTGAACAACCAGAAAAGCGCGACGGACGGCAACGGCGCGACCATGTACCCGTTCATCGACACGACCGATCCGGTGACGGAGTTGGCGCAGCGGTCGCCGGACATCGACGACATCGCGTGGGCGTCGTATCTCTATCCGGAAGGCACGGCGGCCAGCGGTCCCGCCGCGATTCAACCAGGGGACGTGCCGTTTTCGGCGGAGTTCGGATTGATTCAGGGCGAGGTCCGGCATGGCGTCCTGAACCAGCCCCTGGCGGGGGCCAGCGTCTTCGCTCTGGACCGGCGGGACGAGGCGATCTCCTCGTCCGGATACAGCGGAACCACGCAGGTCTCGGTAAGCCCCACCGGAGGGCTGTTCCTGATCAACCCGGCTTTCCACATTTTGAACGGCAACTACGTCCTTCCGGTGCCGCGGGGGCAATATTGGGTGGGAGTGGAGGCGGTGGACGGAGATCCGGTGGCTGCTTCGTCCGTTAATCTGACAGCTCAACTCGGCGCGATATTCAACCAGCAGAATTTCAACGAGGAGTTCTACCGGGGGCAGCAGGAGGCGGTGCTGGAGCGCCGGCCTGGACGCGGGGTCAACATCCCCATGCAGCCGGGCAGGATTCAGTCGGGCATCGACTTGCTGACCAACCGGACGTTCAACATCAATCAGTTCGGCAATCGCAACTTCGTGGGGTTTATCAACGTCCCGGCGGGGTTGTATTACGCCGTGCGGATCCCCGTGACGGCGCTGAACTCCGCCTCCGTGGGTCCGGACTATCTGATTCACTCCGGCAACTTCGAAACGTTCCACCTCGACGCGTCAGTTCCGGTGCTGTTCGGCGAAGCCATGCTGACCACCGGCACGACCAACGCCGACGGCTCCGTGGCGACGCTGAACCTGGCCAATCCGCTGCGGCGGGTGGCGCCTTTTCTGGCTCAGGACGGCGACTTCGCTCCCTTCTTCTTTGACGATTCGCACGAATTGGGGAAGACGGTACGGGAAGGCATCGCGGCGGGGACAATCCAGAACCTGTTCCTGGTGCTTCGTGTCGGCACGGCAACGCCGTTTCCCGGTGTGAGCGGGCAGCCGCCGCTGGTGGGTCTGGACGGCGGCGTCGCCAGCAACGATGTTCCGATCTTCGGCCTGTCCTACACCTCGGCTGACGGGGTCACCTTCACCCGGAACAACGTGTTCAACTTCCGCTTCTCGCTTGTGCTGAGCGCGCCGGGCCAGAACTAACGATGTTCGCCGGCGCGGGTTGCGGCCCGCGCCGGCTTCCCGCTCCTGCTTGAACTTCCGGACCTCTCACCTTTCGGCCGCTGGTGCGTCCGATTTTTGATGCTGCTTCTGCTGCTACTTATCCCTGCGATTTGCCTGTCCGCTTCCGGGCTGCAGGTGGAAACGGGTCCGCATGAAAGCGGCGTCCTCACGGCGACGGTGAGGTGGTCGAACGGCTGGCGCACCGCGCGCAATCATGACGCGGCGTGGCTGGTGGTGAAGTATCGCGCGGGCAACTCGCCGGCATGGCGTCATGCGCTGGTGCAGGCGGACGGGCATCAGGCGCAAGGCGCTGTGGCGGGGGCCATTCAGGTTCCGGGCGATCGAGTGGGGTTGTTTATTCACGCGGCAGACCCTCATCGCGGAGCGGTGGAATGGACGCTGCGCGTCCGCCTTGACTTGCCGGCGGGCACGCCGCCACCTACCGCTTTCCGGGTTTTCGCGATCGAGATGGTGCAGGTGCCGGAAGGTCCGTTCTGGCTGGGATCGACGCACCCCGAAACGCTCGAGCGGTTTTCGTACTATCGCGCGAAGGAAGGCAAGCCCTCCGGGATGTGGCGTGTCGATTCGGAAGCGGCGATCGAGATCGGCCCTGAGGCGCTGTACTACGGCGTGCGCGAGCCTCAGTATCAGGGCGACCGGCAGGGACCGGTTCCCGCTGCGTTCCCCAAGGGATTCCGCGGCTTTTACCTGATGAAGTACGAGATGACGCAGGGGCAGTACGCGGATTTCCTGAATCACCTTCCCGAAGGAGCCGCGAACTTCCGGGCGATCCACGGCGGGCTGTCGTACGCTTCGCAGCGCGGGTCGATTTTGATTCGAGACGGCAAGTATCACGCAGCCGCGCCGGAGCGTCCGGCGAACTGGGTGAGCTGGGAGGATAGCATCGCGTTTGCCGACTGGATGGGCTTGCGGCCGATGACGGAGTTCGAGTTCACCAAGGCGTCGCGAGGGCCGGACGAGCCGGTGCCGGGCGACTATCCCTGGGGTACGGCAAGTAAGGACCGGCTGAAGCGGCTGATCGTTCCGCCGGTGGACGACATCGTGCGGCAGGGCGAGGCGGACGAAGCTCGTCTGGATGACTCCACGCGCGATATTCTGGGCGCCTCGTATTACTGGGTAATGGATCTGGCGGGTTCCGTGTGGGAGCGCGTCGTAACACCGGCACACCCTGTCGGGCGCGCATTCACCGGATCCCACGGAGACGGGCGGTTGTCGGCCTACGGGTCGGCGACGAATCCGGATTGGCCTCGGAGCGATGAAGGCGGAGGGTTCGGCTATCGCGGCGGCGGCTACTACCAGCACGGCTTCGATGCGGGACCTCTGAATCCGCACAGCCGGACGGAGTATCGCACCTTCGGCGCGTGGGGCGAGGGTCCGCGGGCGGTTGCCTACGGATTCCGCGCGGCGCGAACCGCACCCTGAAATCAGGAGAACGAGCAGCGGTAGCGGCGCATCCAGTGGTCCAGGACGAGCAAGGCCCACAGAGGCTTCGAATGATCCTGCCGCGAGGCCAAATGGAGCTTCAGCCACGCGGCGAAGGTGTCGCGGTGCAAGCCGTCCCACGCCGGTGAGTCCCGCAGAATCTGTTCGATTCGCGGCCGAAGCGGTCCCGCGATCCATTTCGCGAGGGGGATCGCGAAGCCGCGCTTAGGCCGGTAGATGATTTCGGGCGGCAGGTAGGACTCCGCCACTTTTTTCAGCAGGTACTTGCGCTCGCGCCCGCGCAGCTTCCATTCGGCGGCGATGGAGAACGACAGATCCACCACTTCGTTGTCCAGGAAGGGAGGACGGACTTCCAGCCCGTGCGCCATCGATGCGCGATCCACCTTGGTCAGCACGGAACCCGGCAGGTAGGTCCGGAAGTCGAGGGCCAGCATCGGCGTGATGGCGTCGCCGTTGGCGCGGTAGCTAAACGCGTTCAGCACCGGCGGCTCAGCAGTGAGGCCGGGCAGGATCAAGGGCAGATAGTCCACATCCGTGTTAGACATCCAGCGGAGGTGGCGGCGGATCGGTTGGTCGTCCCAACGGTTCGCGAAGCGCTTCAGCTTCCATTCCAGGCTTTGATACGAACTGCTGGCGGGCAGCGCCCCGATTGCGGCGCTTGCGGTACGGCGGAGCATTGCCGGCACCCTGGAGTAGAACGCGGCGAGCTTTTCGGCGAGGTAGGTAGGGTAGCCGGCCCACAACTCGTCGCCCCCATCGCCGCCAACCACCACCTTTACATGCTCCGCCGCGAGCTTGCTGACGATGTACGTGGGAACGATGGAGGGATCGGCCAGCGGCTCGTCCAGCGCGTTCAAGGCGGGGTCGAGCTCAGACAGCAGATCGGGCTCGTCCACGACGCGATTGCGATGCACGGTGCCGAGCTTGCGCGCGGCGAGATCCGAGTATTCGCTCTCGTCGAATTCCTTGTCGGCGAAACCGATGGAGAACGTCTGCACGGGCGCGCCATACTTCTTCCGGGCGATTGCGGTGATCAGCGACGAGTCGATGCCACCGCTGAGAAACGAGCCTACCGGAACGTCGGCGATCAACTGCCGCTCCACGGACGCTTCGAGCGTTTCCTGGAGACGCGCGGCGAGTTCGGCCTCCGTTCCGGTGAAGCCGCTGCCCGAGGCGTGCAGGTTCCAGAAGGCCACGGGTTCGGCGGCTTGGCCGTTTTCCCAGATGAGGTAATGCCCCGGCGCGAGCTTGCGCGCGCCCTGCAGGATGGAGCCGGGCGCGTGAACGTAGTCGGCAAAGAAGTAGCCAGCGAGTTCGCGGGGGTCGATGGTGCGGGAAACGGCGGGATGCTCCAGCAGCGCGGCGACGGTCGAGGCGAAGACAATTCCGCGATCGGTTAGGGCATAGGTGAGCGGCTTGATGCCGAAACGATCGCGGGCGAGAATCAACCGGCCGCGGTTCTGGTCCCAGATGGCGAACGCAAACATGCCGTTCAGCCGTTCCAGGCCGTCCACGCCGCGTTCCTCGTAGAGATGCACCAGCACTTCGGTATCGCTGCGGGTGTGGAAGCGGTGACCGCGAGCCTCGAGTTCCGTCACCAGCTCACGGAAATTGTAGATTTCGCCGTTGAAGGTGACCTGGACCGAGCCGTCCTCATTCCCGAGCGGCTGCGCGCCGCCCTCCAGGTCGATGATGGACAGGCGGCGGTGGCCGAGGGCCGCGAGGAAGTCGCCGCGAGTCTGGATGAGGCTGCCGGCGCCGTCGGGGCCGCGCCGTTCCATCTTCCCAAGCATCCGCCCCAGTATGCCTTCGGAATCGGCGAGGCCGCGCGGTCCGGCGAAGCCTGCGATGCCGCACATCGGCTAGGGCCGCCCCGAGCCGACGATTTCGTTCTGGCGCTCAAAGCCGATCTTCCGCGCGATGGTGTACGGCCGGAAGTCCTGAGACTGGAAGTAAATGCGGATGAGCAGCTCGGCCAGGAGGCCGATGGCGAGGAACTGGACCCCCACCAGCGCGAAGAAGATCGCGATGGTGAACAGCGGGTTGCGGTGGACGAAGATGTCCAGCCAGAACTTCTCGTATAGCACGTACGTGGAGAGCAGTCCGCTGAGCGCGATCAGGATGCCGCCGACGGTGCCGAAGACGTAGATCGGCTTGGTCTGGAAGCCCTGCAGGAACCAAACGGTGGTCAGGTCCAGCAGGACTTTGAACGTGCGCGTGAGGTTGTACTTGCTGACGCCTGCGACGCGAGGCCGGTGGTGCACTTCGTACTCGGCGATGCGGGCGCCCACGCCTTCGGCGAGAACGGCGATAAAGCGGTGCATCTCGCCGTACAGGTGCAGTTCCTGCACGATCTCCCGGCGGTAGACCTTTAAGGAGCAGCCGAGGTCGTGAACCTTGGTTCCCGTAATCTTGCGGATGAGCCAGTTCGCGATCTTGGAAGGCAACAGGCGCAACACGAACCCATCCTGCCGGTTCTTACGCCAGCCGGAAACGAAGTCGAACCCCTCGTCGATCTTGGCGATCATGCGCGGAATGTCGGCGGGGTCATTCTGCAGGTCGGAGTCGAGGGTGACGACGATGTCGCCGCTGGCATGGCGAAAGCCGGCGTCGAACGCGGCGGTCTGGCCGTGGTTGCGGCGGAACATCAGGACTTTCAGGTACGATTTTTCCGCGGCGAGCTTCTCGAGCAGCTCCGTGCTGCCGTCGTTCGAGCCGTCATCGACGGCGATCACTTCGTACGTGTATGGCTGTCCCGCCAGGGCGGTCTCGATCTCCTGGAGCAGCCGCGGGAGGTTCGGCTTCTCGTTGTAGACGGGAAGCAGCAGGGAGATCATGAGGTCACCGCCGCGACGGGCTTCGTGCGGGTCAGCCATTCGCAGAAGATGCGGATGCCTTCGGGAAATGGGGTGCCGGGCTGGTAGCCGAGCTCGCGGCGGGCCTTGGAGATGTCGGCGAAAGTGCGGTCGACATCGCCCGATTGCATGGGTAATTGCCGGATGATGGCCGGCCTGCCGATGGCGTCTGCAATGGCGGCGATCATGTCGCGAAGACTTGTTGTCCGGGATCCGCCCAGATTGTAGATAGAGAAGCCGGAGAGCCTTGCGAGCGCTGCTTCAATTCCACTCGTGATGTCGTCGATGAAGGTATAGTCGCGGACGGTCGCGCCATCGCCGAACATGTCCACGGGCTCGCCGTTGCGAATGCGATTCGCGAACAGAGAGATGGCCATTTCCGGACGCTGGCGGGGTCCGTATACGGTGAAGAACCGCAGGCAGGAGATATCGAAGCGATACAGGTGATGGTAGGAATAACAGAGCAACTCCGCGGCGCGCTTGGAGGCGGCGTAGGGCGAGATCGGCTCGGCCGCGGTGTCGTCCTCGGTGAAGGGCACGCGGGGAGAGTTGCCGTAGACGGAGGAGGACGAGGCGAAGACGAGCTTGCGGCAGCCGTGCCGCCGCATCGCTTCCAGGATCTCGAGCGTGCCGCCGACATTCACATCGAAGTACAACTGCGGGTTTGCGATGGAGGGGCGGACTCCGGCGCGCGCCGCCAGGTGCAGCACGCGATCCACGCCGGGTTCGAAGGCGCGGCTGAGCAGATCGCGGTCGCGGATATCGCCTTCGAGTAGTTGGAATTGGGGATGCTGCTTCAGCTCGGCGGCGTTGGCGCGCTTGATCGAGGGATCGTAGTAGGTATCGAAGTTATCGATACAGAGCACGCGACGGCCGCGATCGAGCAGCCGCTTGCAGGCGTGGAAGCCGATGAAGCCGGCGCCGCCGGTAACCAGCACGGCCGCGGTGTCGTTGTTGGAGTGGGATCCCAAAGCTTTATGATACTTTGGCGATCCCCGGCCATGTGCTGGTTCAGCGGTTGCCGAAGAAACGTGCGGCCATGCCGAGGATGTCATCCACGGCGGAGCCGTCGCGATCCTGGTCGAGCATGTCCAGGATTCCGCCGCCGGATTGCGCTTGCGGCATTCCGGAGGTCTGTTTACTCAGTCCGCCCATGGCCATGGCGGCGACGATGGGGAGCATCTGCTTCAGGATGTCGGGACCAATGCCGGTTTGGGAGGCGGCGCGGCCAGCGAGCGCCTTGCTCACTTCCTTGCTGCCGAACAAGTGGCCGAGTATGCCGTTGCCTTCCTGGACGGCCTGTCCGGTTCCGATGGTAGAGGGGTCATCGAGGTATTGCGCGTGGTGTCCGTCGCTCAATGCGCCCAACAGGGATCCGAGCCCGTCCTGATGCGAAGCATTGCGCTGGAGCGCGCCGGCGATGGCGGGCATCAGCGCGGACAGCGCCGCGTTGGTCTGGTGATCATCCAGGCCGAACTGCTGTCCCATTTTGCGGACAGCATCTCCACCATTTGCTTGCAACACGGTTTCTAACAGGTTCATACGGTACTCCGCCGGATCGTACCACACGCGGCGGTCCAGGCCAGTACAATAATCGGCTTATGGCCAAACTGGGATTTTGCGGGTTGGGGATCATGGGCAAGCCGATGGCGGCGCATCTGCTGCAGGCGGGACACCGCGTCGCGCTGTGGTCGAATACGGCGTCGAAGGCTCGCGAGCTGGCGGCGTCCGGCGACGGGCTGTTCTGCGAGAGTCCGGAGCAGGTGGCGGCCGAATCGGACGTGGTGTTTTACTGCGTCGGCGATTCGGCGATGTCGGAGTTCACGGCGATGTCGCTGCTGGAGGGGATGCAGGCGGACGGGGTCGCCGTGGACTGCTCCACCATCTCGCCGGAAGTGAGCCGCAAGCTGCATGAGGCGTACCGGGCGAAAGGGGCTCATTTCCTGGATGCGCCGTGCACCGGATCCAAGCCGGGCGCCGAGGGCGGGACGCTGACCTTCATGGTGGGCGGCGATCCGGGCGTATTCGAGCGGGTGCGGCCGTACTTCGAGCCGATGGGCAAGCTTCTTTATTACTGCGGCGGTCCGGGGATGGGGCTGCAGGCTAAGCTGACACAGAACCTGATCCTGGCCAACGTGATGCAAGCATTCAGCGAGGGGATGGTGCTGGCGACCAAGGCCGGGGTCCGCCCGGAGCTCATGCTGGAGATTCTGAACAACTCGGCGGCAAAGTCAGGGTTGATCAGTTTCAAGGCGCCTTTTGTGTTGCGGCGAGACTTCCAGACCAACTTCGCGACGAAGTGGATGCATAAGGATATCGGGCTGGCGTTGGATGCGGGGAAGGCGAGCGGGGTGCCGCTGCCGTTGACGGCGTTGACGCAGCAGATCTTTCAGGCGGCGGTGTCGGCGGGGTGGGGTGAGGAAGATTTCTGCTCTACGATCAAGGTTACGGAGAGCTGGGGCGGTGTCGAGGTTAAGGAGTCTTAATGATTGCAGGGGGTACCCTCTACCAGGAAATGGATACCGCGTAGGTGGTAGGGGTGGGGTCCAGCTCTTTACATCGGTTTTACAATCACTTGGATAACATTAAATTTCCTTCAGCAAGATACAAAAACTAGTTGCATTCCAGCGCGAACTATACTACTATTGGAATCAAGCCGGGGAGGCAACTCCCACCAAAGCGAGACTAACCTCATTAAAGACCCCTGAAGCATCCTCCCCGGCGCCCGTAAGGGTTACTTTCCACCAGGGCTTCAGAGCAAAGCAAGCCGCAGATCGCCGGGTAAACTCCTCCAAAAGCAGTGGTATCATCAGAAAACGTGACGAGACTGACTCTTCTCGGCTCTACTGGGTCTATTGGAACCAGCACCTTGGACGTTGTCCGCAAGCGTTCGGACCAGTTTCAGGTGTATGCGCTGGTAGCCGGAAACAACGTGGAGCTGCTGGCCGAACAGGTGCGCGAGTTCCGGCCGGAGGTAGTGGTGGTCGCGACCGAAGCCGCGGCACTTCGCCTGCGTCCCCTGCTGGCGGACACGAAACCGGAAATCGCATTCGGTTCAGCAGCTTATGTGCAGGCCGCCATCGCCGCGGAAGCCGATTTCGTGCTCAGCGCCATTGTTGGTGTGGCGGGGCTGGAGGCGACTTACGAAGCGGTGGTCCGGGGCAAGCGCGTAGGTCTGGCCAACAAGGAAACTCTGGTGGCGGCGGGACGGCTGGTGATGGATGCGGCGCGACGCGCGGGTACGGAGATCATCCCGGTGGACAGCGAGCACAATGGGGCACACCAGTGCCTGCGGGCGGGGCTGCGGTCCGAGGTGGCGAAGCTGATCTTGACGGCGTCCGGCGGGCCGTTCCGGAACACACCCCAGGAAAAGATGGCGGCGGTAACGCCGGAGCAGGCTTTGAATCATCCAACCTGGAAGATGGGCCCGCGCATTACGATCGACTCTTCGACGTTGATGAATAAGGGCTTTGAGGTCATCGAGGCGTGCTGGCTGTTCGATTTTCCGCCGTCGCAAGTAGACGTGGTGGTGCATCCGCAGTCCTCGATACACGCCATGGTGGAGTTTCATGACGGCAGCGTGATCGCGCAGGTGTCGGCGACGGATATGAGGATGCCGATCCAGTATGCGATGACCTACCCGGCGCGGATGGATGCACCGGTGCCGAGACTGGACTGGCGGGAGAGCCGGACGTGGACGTTCGAGGCCCCCGATTTCCATAAATTCCCTTTGTTGCGAATGGCCTACGAGGCTCAGGAAGCGGGTGGAGCGGCCACCTGCGTGTTGAATGCGGCGGATGAGGTCGCGGTGGAAGCGTTTCTCAACCGGCAGATTCCGTTCGGGGCGATTCCGGCGGTGGTAGCGGAAACGCTGAGCCGCATGCCGGCGCAAACTCCGGCTTCGGTCGGCGAAGTGCTGGAGATCGACCGCGAGGCGCGGGCGGTGGCGCGGGAGCGGATTGGCAGTAACTTGGCCCAAACCACAACGGCTTTGGGAGCGTAGAGGAATATATGGTCCTGCTCGAAAACATCTGGTGGTATCTGGTCCTGATCGGGGTGATGATCCTGGTCCATGAGCTGGGCCATTACTGGGCGGCTCGGTTTTTCGATGTCCGGGTAGAAGCGTTCAGCTTTGGTTTCGGCACGCGGTTGTTCGGCTTCAAGCGCGGCGAGACGGATTTCCGTGTTTCGGCGATTCCGTTCGGCGGGTACGTGAAGATGGCGGGGGAGCATCCGGGCGAGGACGGCAGCGCCGATCCGCGCGGGTTCCAATCGAAGCCGCGGTGGCAGAGGCTGATTATTGTCTTTGCCGGGCCCTTCATCAACATTGTGCTGGCGGTGGCGCTGCTGGCTGGGTTGTTCATGGTGCACTATCCGAAGTTCCCGAGCACGCCGTCTCCGGTGGTGGGTTATGTCCTGCCGGATGGCGCGGCGGCGAAGGCGGGCATTCGCGAGGGCGACCAGGTGGTGCAGTTCGATGACAAGGCGAATCCGGTCTGGGAGGACATTCTGCTGACCGAGGTGGCGAGCGCGAACAAGCAGATTCCGGTGGCGGTGCGGAGGAATGGGGAGCGGCTGGTGATTCCGGTGACGCCCGAACTCGACGCGCGGCAGGGGATCGGGATTCTGGGCTGGACGGAACAGGCGGACATCCAGATCGCCTCGCTGATGAAAGACATGGGCGCCGAAAAGGCGGGGTTGAAGAGCGGCGACATGCTGGTGAAGGCGAACGGCGAGCCGATCCGGGCGGTCCCCAAGCTGCACGAGGTGTTGAAGCGCGCCGACGGCAAGCCGGTGGAGATCACGTACCGGCGCGACGGCGTGGAGAACACGGTGATGGTGGAGCCGCGGAAATCAAACGCGGACGGTGTGCAGGAACGCTGGATGATCGGCGTGCAACTGGAGCCGCGGATGGTGATCACCAAGCTGAGCTTCCCGGACGCTGTTCGCGAATCCATCAATCAGAACCGGAAGAGCGCGACGCTGATTTTCAAGCTGCTGGAAGGCATCGTGGAGCGGCGGATGTCGGCGAAATCGCTGGAAGGGCCGATCCGCATCGCGCAGATTTCGGGTGACGCGGCGCGGGAAGGCGCGGTGCCGTACATCGGATTGATGGCGATGGTCAGTTTGAACCTGGCGATCTTCAACCTGCTGCCGATACCGATTCTGGACGGCGGCGTGATCCTGATGCTGCTGATCGAGATGGTGCTGCGGCGGGACCTGAGCCTGAACGTGAAGGAAGCAGTGGTGAAGGCGGGTTTCGTATTCCTGATGATGGTGGTGGTGTTCGTGCTGTACAACGACATCGCCAAGATGCTGCCTTCCGGCGGCTGACGGACCAGCCAGTTCGAAAACCAAAAGGCGGCGCCCGCGATGGGGGCCGCCTTTTTCCGTTGTGAAGGCGTATGATGAGGGCGGATTTTGCTCGATCCCAAATTTCCCAAAGGAGGATCCGATGCAGGACTTATTCAGGAAGCTACTCAATTACGCAGTGATGGCGCCGTCGTCGCACAACACGCAACCGTGGTTGTTCCGGCTGTTGGAGGACGGGGTGGAGATTCTGGCGGATCGCACGCGGGCGCTGCCGGTGGCCGATCCGGAGGATCGGGAGCTCACGATGAGCTGCGGCGCGCTGCTGTATCACGTGCGGCTGGGGATGCGGGTGCATGGACTCGCGGACAAGGTGGAGAGGGTGCCGGAACCGGAAGCGCGTCCCGATCTGCTGGCCCGCGTTCACGCGGCCGGGAAGCACGAGACCACGGCGGCGGAGAAGACGCTGTTCGAGGCGATACCGGGCCGCCACACATACCGGTTTCCGTTTGAGATGCGCAATGTGCCGGGAAGCGTAATCGACGATTTGCGTTCCGCCTGCGAAGCAGAGGGCGCGCGATTTCATATAGTCGCCGACGAGCAGCGGCAGCCGATGGCGCAACTGGTGATGGAAGGGGACCGGAGGCAAGGCGCGGATAAGCGGTTCCGGCGGGAACTGGCGAGCTGGCTGCACAACAATCGCACGCACAGCCACGACGGCATTCCCGGCTACGCGATGGGCGCGTCGGAGTGGGCGTCGTATGTAACGCCGTTCGTGGTGCGCACGTTCGACTGGGGAACGGCGCAGGCGATCGACGACCGCAAGCTGATGGAAGGCTCGCCGGTGCTGGCGGTGATCGCGACGGAGCATGACGCCACGCGAAGCTGGCTGCATGCTGGGGAAGCGCTGGCGCGAGTTCTGTTGCGGGCGCAGCAGGAGGGGATGTCGGCCTCGTACCTGAACCAGCCGATCGAAGTCGAGGATCTGCGGCCGAAGGTGGCGAACCTGTTGGGAATTTCAGGCTCGCCGCAGTTGCTGTTGCGCATCGGATACGGCCAGACGGAGCGGTCGACTCCGAGACGGGCGGCGGCGCAGTTGATTCTGAGCTGAGGATCTACTTAACGGCAGGCAGGCCGTGGGTCGCGAGCACCGCTTCCACCTCGTCCTGGCCGAGCCGTGAAGCGTCCCATTCGACGATCAGCTCGTTGGCCGCGGTAGCCTGGACGCGCAGCATCCCGTAGACGGAGTGCGCCTTGCGAATGCCCTCCAAGTCATGATCCTGCAGCGGGCGGGTGAGCTTATAGACGTGCTGGACCTTGGTCATTCGGTATCAGGATAGCCGATTTTCCAGCGGATCTGCCGCAAAATGCCGAGCCAGATCTCGGCGTCATGAGCTTCGAGATGCATGCGGCGGACCAGCCGCCGCAGCTTGCGCGAGGTGGAGCCGGCAACGCGATCGTGCACATAGCCGGAGGCCTCCAGGACTTCGAGAAGGAGAGTGGAGATGCGCTCCTCGCTCTCCGCGAGCGCGCGTTTGCGGGCGGCGGGTTCCGGCAGAGCCGGGTTGCGGATCAGCTCGTAGAGACAGACGGCGACGGACTGGCCCAGGTTCATCGAGCCGTGCTGCTCGCGCGTGGGGATTCGCATCAGCCAGTGGCAGTAGCTGAGGTCATCGTTCGACAGGCCGTACTTTTCGGATCCGAAGAGCAGCGCGACGGGAGCGGAGGCGAGCGTTTTGCGGATCGCGCGGGCGCCTACCTCCAAACGCTTCAACGGATGTTCCAAGCCGCGCGGACCGAGCGAGGTGGTGCCGACGACCAGGGTGCAGTCGGCCACGGCTTCGGCGAGGGTCGCGAACTCGCGGGAGCGGGCGAGGACGGACTTGGACTCGCCGACGGCGGAGCGGGCTTCCTGGTATGCGACTTCGTACGGATTCACCAGGCGGAGATCGCCGAGGCCGAAGTTGGAGATGGCGCGGGCGGCCGCGCCGATGTTCAGGGGGTTGCGGGGCGCGACCAGCACCACGTGCAGCGGCGGACTCAAGCGTCCTCTTCGTCGTTGGTCTCGCCGGCCACGCGGCGCAGGCTGTCGGCGTGGGCGCGATCGCGCTTGCTCTGGGGCAGCAGGATCGGCTTGTAGTCGGTCCAGTTGGAGGAGATCAGGTAGAAGGCGAACAGAAGCGCGCCGACGAAGATGACGGACACGAAGGCGATGCTGAGATAGTGCGGGACCGGACTGCCCTTGCCCTCGAAGAGAATGTCTCCAAACTCGCGGGCGAAGTTCATGCCGAAAAAGCCGGTGATCATCGCGCCGCCGCCGAGGATGGTGCTGATCATAGCCAGGCGGTTGACGGCCTCGGTGTTGCGGACCGCGAGGAAGCGGTCGAGGGAGTTGTTCAGCTTCTCGATCTCGCTTTCCACTTCAGCCTTCATGGGCCCGAGGCGATAGGCGTCGCACTGCATTTGGAAGTGCTCCTGCTCCTCGTCCTTGTTAGCGAGCTCGCCGAAGTACCAGTAGTTGGAGAAATGCTGGAACTCGGAGAGCAGGTTGTCGGCGCGCTTGAAGTCGCCGCGGGTCAGCTCGCCTATGGCGTACTTGCGGAAGAGATGGCGGGAGACGAGCGCGGCCTCCTCGGCGAAGTCGAGCAGGGTGGCGCGATAGAACAGCGCGGCGATCGCGGTGATGAAGTAGCGGCCGCGGAACATGCGATAGATAAGGAAGCCTTCGCTGAGTTCGTGCTCCTCCGCGCCGAAGTTCCCGATGGTGATGGTGACGTTGGAGTAGCTGGTGAAGCCGTAGTAAGTTCCCTGATGCGCCCAGCGGGAGTACAGGAAATTTTTCAGGTGTTCCTCGGTGAAGTCGCGATCGTAGCGGTAGCGATCGGACCAGCGGTCCACCCACAGGAAGCGGGATATCAGAATTTTGTATTCGCGGGACTGGACGTAGTCGGGCGGAACGCTGGCGGGGTCCACGGAGAGATAGCTGTAGACGATCATCCGCTCGTCCAGGACCGGCTCGAACTCCTGGCGCTCGTAGCTGGTGAAGTACAGCAGGCTTTTAATGACGCGGGAGAGCGGCGGCAGGTAGCCGATCATGCGGGCGGTCTGGAAGCGCTCCTCCACCAGGACCTTTGCCGCGGCGCCTTCCTGATGCAGCACCAGGGCGGTGCGCGAGGGCATGCGTCCCTCGCGGAGCTGGCGTCCGCTGGAGGGGTAGACCTTGCGCATCATTTCATTGATCCACAACGCCTGATCGAGGGCGATGTCGCGGGCCTCGACGCCGATGCACAGCAAGCCGATGGAGTTGTCGAAGAGATACAGGCGGAGGCTGGTGACGTCGACGCTGGCGGAACGGCCGCGGGCATCCTCGGCTTCCAGCTTCAACTGCTTGCCGTCGAGGGGGATGCGGTAGGCGCGGAGCAGGGCTTCGGATTGCTGACCCGGTTCGGTGCGGTCGAAAAAGACGCGGCGCACGATGGGGTGGAAGAAGACCATGTTCTGGTAGGCGCGCGAATCCATGTCGAAGCGCTGCAGCTTGTTGCGGCTCCAAGGGCCGAGGGCGGCCAGGACAGGGGCTCCGGCCTGGGTGCAGTGGGCGGCGATCCAGGCGTCGAGGCCGTCGATCCACTGCGGGCAGTCATGCCAGATCGCCTCATGGTCGATCATGATGGCGTGCTGATCAATGGAGAAGGGGAAGAAGAAAAAGGTATGGAGGTGCTGCGCGCGCCCGATTTCTTGTTCCGCGGCCATTCGGAACGTTGATTATAGCGGACGCGGCAGATCGTGCCACGCTTCGCGGGTGCGGCGGGCCAGTTCCTCCAGGAAGGCCGCAAGGAGCTCCTGCTTGTGCCCGGTTTCGGGCGCGAGCGTGAGGTAGGGCGACATCAGGGTGGCGCGGAGCACGAACAAGCCCTGCTGGTGGTACTCAACCGGATCCACGCCGAGGCGGTGGAGTAAACCGGAGAGGGCGGAGGCGGAATAGCCGGGCGGGCGGAAGGTGGTGCGGGAGAGGAAGTAGGGTTGCAGGTAGCTGTACTGGCTGGCGCCGTGTTCCGCGTCGATGGTGAAGCGCTGGTAGACCGCGCGATTCAGGCGGTTGCGGCGATCGAGGGGCACGGGTCCGTCCTCCGCCACCACGAAGCAAACGATGTTGGTATCGGGCGGCATGGAGGTGATGGGGACGAAGCGGAAGCCGGGCTCCTCGTTGTTCACTCGGGCGGCGGTTTCGAAGTGGATGAGGCGTTCGTACAGCTCGCGCGCGGCCAGCAGGGAGGCGCGCATGATCTCGCCGTAGCCGTCGCGGGAGGGCGGGATCATGCGGTGGGACAGCCAGCACGCAGCCACCGCGGCGCCGCTCTTGGAGCCTTCCAGGATGTAAGGCCCGATGCTGGCGGGCGGCTGATGCTTGCGCTGGGCGATATCTTCCTCGGAAGCGTCGGAGATGTAGGGCGCCTCCTCGGTGAGGAAGTGCCGCACCATGTCGTTGCGGAACGCGGCGATGCCGCAAGGATAGGGGACATAGCCCATCTTGTGCGGATCCACGGTAATCGACTCGGCCAGGGGGAACGCCTGGAAGGCGGCGCAGAGGTCGGGGAAGCCCCATTGCAGGCTGAGGTGCTTCTGGTAGCGTCCGCTGGAGATGGTCAGATCGCGGCGGACGAACTGCCGGACTTCCGCGGCGCACTGTTCGGGTGTTTCGTTGGTCCCGGAGTGGAACAGGGAACGGAAGTAGCCTCCCCAGGCGGCGTCGATGTGCAGCCAGAAGGTGTGTCCGCGCGCTTCCAGGTCGCCGCGGAGCGCGGCGATGCGGTGGATGGGATCGACGGCGCCTTCCTCGGTGCTGGCGGCGATCGCCACCACGCCGAGGGGCAGCATGCCGCGTTCGATGGCGTGGTTCAACTTGGCTTCCAGGTCGCGCAGGTCCATGCGGAACATGGGATCGAGGTCCACCAGGATGATGTTCTCCTTGCCGATGCCGAGCAGGTCCGCGGCTTTGTCGATGGAGTAGTGGCGGGATCCGCCGGCGAAGAGGACCGGAGGGCGGGCGGCGTAACAGGCGCGGACGCCGTGGTGGGCGATGCTGAACTCGCTTTCGGCGAGCAATTCAAAGGCGCGGGCGGCGGCTTCCTGGCGGGTGATTGCGTAGCGGCGGCGGACGGCTTCGACGAAGCGCGGGAGCAGGTAGATGGCGGCGCCGGGACGGATTCCCAGGCATTCGGCGGTGTCGAACTCGCGCAGATCGCGGTGATCGCCGGCGCCGGGCACTTTCCAGATCAGCGGGATGTTGTGGCGCGAGAGGCAATCGCGCACGGCGAGCGCGAAGTAACGAACGGCGCGGGCGATCCACAGCGCTTCCAGGTTAGCGACGGTGCCGCCGCCGGTGATGTGCGCCCAGCCGAACTCCTCCTTCGAATCCGTGCCGAGGGCGGGGGGCGGCACGTAGCCGAGCATCCGCAGCATATCCGCGCCGACATCCATCTCCCACTTCACGGTTACCGGCGCGGCTTCCGGAGTCACGTTGTTGGGGTTGTAGAGCATCCCGGCGAAGTATCCGAGCACGCCGGGGATGGTCTGGTCGGACAGCATGTGGGCGATGTAGCGAGGCGAGTAGAAGGGGAAGTGGCGGCGCAACCCGGCGAGCATCTCCATGATCTGCTGGAAGAGCAGATCGTTAAAGGGAGTGGCCTCGCGCCGCAGGGATTGGGTGATCAGGATCTCGTCGGAAGGGAAATAGTTGCGCCGCCAATGGAAGTAATCCTGGAGGATGTAGGAGATCATTTTCTCCTCCAGATCGGCGTTTTCGGCCTTGGGTCCAAGGAACCAGGCGCCGAGCTTCTTGGTCGCTTCACGATCGGGCATCGGTCAGCCTCAAATGTAACGCGCGCGGGGGAGCGTATGCTGCCGCACGAAACAGCCATCGACCGGAAACGGTACTTGTCACATTAACCTCTACATGCCGGATGACGCGGCAGGTTGGATTGACGATTGTCGGCCTGTTTTGCTTGTGCGCGTGTTCCCGGCAGGAGCAGTTCGCAAGGTCCGCCGCGGTGAGCGCCGCCGGGACGCCGGCGGCGGCCAACAGTCCCACGCCCGCCGATGACGGGCAGTGGGTGATGCCGGGCAAGGATTACGCCAACACGCGCTTCAGCTCGCTGGGCGATATTCAAGCGGGCAACGTGCCGCGGCTCCAACTGCAGTGGAGTTATTCGACGGGGCTGGCCCGCGGGCACGAGGCGGCGCCGCTGGTGGTGAACGGGGTGATGTACTACATCACACCGTTTCCCAATGCGCTGATCGCCCTGGATCTGAAGGACTCCGGCCGCAAGCTTTGGGAATACAATCCGCAACCGGCCGATTCGGCGAAAGGCGTCGCGTGCTGCGATCAGGTGAACCGCGGCGGGTTCTACGAGAACGGGCGGATCTACTACGCGACCCTGGACAATCACGCGGTGGCCGTGGACGCGTCGACCGGCAAGCAGGCCTGGAAGACCAAGCTGGGCGACATCAACACGGGAGAAAGCATCACGATGGCGCCGATCGTGGTGAAGAACAAAGTCCTGGTGGGGAACTCAGGGGGCGAGTTCGGAGTGCGGGGGTGGCTGGCCGCGCTGAACACGCTGGACGGCAAGGTGGCATGGAAGGCGTTTCAGACGGGTCCGGATCGGGAGTGTCTGATTGGGCCGCAATTCCGGCCGTTTTACGCGAGCCACAAGGGCAAGGACCTGGGGGTGAGCACCTGGCCGCCGGATCAATGGAAGATCGGCGGGGGCACGGTGTGGGGATGGATTTCCTACGATCCGGAACTGGATTTGATCTACTACGGGACCGCGAATCCGGGTCCGTGGAATCCGGACTTGCGTCCCGGCGATAACAAGTGGACCGATACGGTGTTCGCGCGGCGTCCGGAGACCGGGGAAGCGGTGTGGGCGTATCAATTGAGCCCGCACGACGTGTTCGACTACGACGGCGTGAACGAGTCGGTGCTGGCGGACCTGCCGCTCGGCGGGCAGCGCCGCAAGGTGATGATGCGGGCCGAACGCAACGGCTTTTTCTATGTGATGGACCGCGCGACGGGCGAGTTGATCTCGGCGGAGCCCTTTGTGCACACCAACTCGACGCGCTACATCGACTTGAAAACGGGGCGTCCGGTGGAGGATGAATCGAACCGTCCGGGAACCAGGCGGACTGGGCGCAACGTTTGTCCGGCGGTGCCGGGAGCGAAGGACTGGGAGCCGATGGCGTACTCGCCCCGGACCGGCCTGGTGTACATTCCGGCGATCAACCTGTGCATGGATATCGAGGGGACGGAGGCGAATTACATCGCGGGCACTCCGTACACCGGCCACAAGACCTTGATGTACGCCGGACCGGGCGGGCATCGCGGCGAGTTTCTGGCCTGGGATCCGGTGGCGCAGAAAAAGCGCTGGGGAATTCGCGAGTCCTTTCCGGTGTACAGCGGGGCGCTGGCGACGGCGGGCGATGTCGTGTTCTACGGAACCATGGACCGCTGGTTCAAGGCAGTGCACGCGCACACGGGTCAGGTGCTGTGGCAGTTTCGGACCGGCTCGGGCATCATCTCGCCGCCGATTACGTATCGCGGACCGGACGGTAAGCAGTACGTTGCGATCGTGGACGGGGTCGGCGGATGGGCGGGGTCCATTGTGTCGGCGGGGCTGGATGCGCGGGACGGATATGCGGACAAGGGCTTCGTGAACGCGATGAAGGATCTGCCGGATCACACGCAGCGGGGCGGGAGTATCTACGTTTTTGCACTGCCATGAAGATCTTTCTGATCGCCGCGCTGGTGCTGGGGCTGGCTGTCGCGCTGGTGTGGCGGGTGGCGCGCGGAGTGGAGGAGGCGCCGCGGGCGGTGAAAGCAGAATCGCCGGGCGTGCTCCGCGTTTGCGCGGATCCCAACAACCTGCCGTTCTCGAATGAAGCACGGGAGGGATTCGAGAATCGGATCGCGGAGCTGATCGCGCGGGATCTGAACCGGACCGTCGAGTACACGTGGTGGGCGCAGCGGCGGGGGCACATCCGGAATACGTTGAACGCGGGGACTTGCGATGTGATCGCCGGCATACCGACGGCGCTGGACATGGTGCTGGTGACGGAGCCGTACTACCGGTCGACTTATGTGTTTGTGTATCGAAAGGATCGGGGTTGGAGGATCCAATCGCTGGATGACCCCCGGCTGCGCCGGCTCAGAGTGGGCGTGCAGCTGATCGGCGACGACTATGAGAACACGCCCCCGGCGCATGCGCTGTCGCGGCGGGGAATCATCCGCAATGTGCGGGGCTATGCGGTGGCGGGCGATTACTCGCAGGCGAATCCGCCGGCGCGGATCATCGAGGCGGTGGCCGGGGGTGAAGTGGACATCGCCATCGCGTGGGGTCCGATGGCCGGGTACTTCGCGCGGCGATCGGCGGAACCTCTTGTGGTGGAGCCGGTGTCGCCGCAAATCGATCTGCCGTTCCTGCCATTCGTTTTCGACGTGTCGATGGGGGTCCGGCGCGGCGATGAAGCGTTGCGATTGGAGCTGGACCGGGCGTTGCAGAGGAGACGGGGGGAGATCGCCGCGATCCTGCGGGAGTTCGGCGTGCCGGACGCGAGCGATGACGCAACCTCGGCGGGATTTCCGCGGGCGGAGGAAGTGAGGCCGCCGGGATGAAAAGGACGATACTCTGCGGCGTGATCCTGCTGGCAGCCTGCAGGCAGGAGGAGCGGATCACCAACCCCCGGGCGGCAATCGCCGAGGCGCCGGTGAGCGATCGGCAGAGCGCGCTGGTGGCGGGTCCGTTCCTGCCGCTCGAAAGCGGGAAGAATCCGTTTGAGAATAATCAGTTCGCGATCAGCGAAGGGGAGCGGCTGTACAAGTGGTTCAACTGCGCCGGCTGCCATTCCCCGAACGGCGGGGGCGGAATCGGGCCGCCGCTGATCGACGCTCATTGGATCTACGGGGCGGAGCCGGCGAATATCTACGACACGATCGTCAAGGGCCGCCCCAACGGCATGCCGTCGTTCGCGGGCAAGATTCCGGGCTACCAGATCTGGCAACTGATCGCGTACCTCCAGATGATGGCTAAGGACCGGCCGGCCGAGGCGGGACGGCAGGAGAAGCCGTTGTGATCGCCTGGCTGCAAATGAGCGGAAATCAGAGCGCGCTGAATCCGCACGGCCCGGTGGCGGACATGCTGGCGGGGCTCAGTTGGGTTTTTATCGGGTTGTTCACGGCGATCTTCGCGGGCACCATGGCGGTGCTCGCGCTGGCGCTGTGGCGGGGAAGGCGGCGGCGATACCTGGGCGACGGGGGAAGCAGGCGGCTGGTTCTGATCGCCGGGGTTGCATTCCCGCTGACGGTGCTGATCGGCTTTCTGATTCTCAGCGTCACCACGGGGCGACGCCTGTGGGCGGAACCTTATGCCCGGCGGGGCGCGCTGACAGTGCAAGTGCAAGGCAGCCAGTGGTGGTGGGATTTTCAGTATTTGAATCAGAGCCAGGTGATCGCGAGCTCGCCCAACGAGCTGCACATCCCGGTGGGGCAGCCAGTGGTGCTGAAGCTGGAATCGCGGGACGTGATCCACAGTTTCTGGGCGCCGGCGCTGGCCGGGAAAATGGACCTGATCCCCGGACGCACCAACTACATCTGGCTGCAGGCGGATCGGGCCGGCATTTATCGGGGGCAATGCGCGGAGTACTGCGGAGAGCAGCATGCGCACATGGGATTCGAAGTGATCGCGCAGCCGCGGGAGGAGTTCATCGAGTGGCTGGAGCAGCAAAAGCGGACCGCGCCGGAGCCGGCGGATGAAGCCGCGGATCGCGGACGGAAGGTGTTACTAAGCGGGACTTGCGCGATGTGCCACGCTATCCGCGGCACGAATGCGTTCGGGCAAGCCGGACCGGATCTGACGCATGTAGCGGGGCGGCGCTGGATCGCTTCGGCCACGCTGCCGAACAACCGCGGATCGCTGGGCGGCTGGATCAGCAACGCGCAGGGCATCAAGCCGGGCAGCCACATGCCGCGGATCACGCTGCCGGCGCAGGACCTGGAGGCGCTTCTCACGTACCTGGAGAGTCTCAAGTGAAGCAGGAAACTTATGCCGACACTCCGGAGTTGCGGGAACGATCGCGGGAGTTGCCCGCGCCGATGCTGGGCGAGTATCACGATGCCGAGGTGGAGAAACACTGGTCACCTGTGCCGGGGCTTCTCGGCTGGCTGG
>CAYOQB010000022.1:0-42123 GCA_964406035.1 uncultured Solibacteraceae bacterium
GTCCATAACGCGGTGCCGGCGGTTTTATACGACGCGATCGCGGCGGAGGCTCGCGCGCAGGGTCTGTGGCTGGTGGGACACGTGCCGCACGACATCACCGTCGCGCACGCCATTCGCAACGGGCATCGCACGATGGAGCATCTGAAGGGTTATCTGAACGATCGCACGCTGGAGATCTCGCAGGAAGATTGGGCGCAGGCGACAAAGGGGGCGGACATTTGGAACGTGCCGACCCTGAGTGCGACGCGGCAATTCCTGCGCGGAGATGCAGCGAAGAAGATCCTGGAAAGCGAGCAGCCGCTGTATCTGTCGCCTTTCGACCGGGAGCAGTGGAAGCAGGCCGCAAACGCCCCGGTGCGTCCGGTGCACGCGGCGCAGGCCGCCAAGATGCGGGAGATCGTCCGCAGGCTGCTGCCCGTGCACGACCGCTTTGTCGCGGGCACGGACTCGGGTGGGGGCTATGTTTTTGCCTTATCCGGATTCGCGCTGCATGACGAGCTGGAGTCGCTGCGCGAGGCGGGGTTGACCAACGCGCAGGCGTTGCGCGCGGCGACCGTGCGGGCGGCGGAGGCGGCGGACCGCAAGGGTCTATTTGGCGAGATTCGCGAAGGCGCGTCGGCGGATCTGCTGCTGGTCGGCGGATCGCCGCTCGAAAATCTAAGCGCGCTGCGATCGCCGCGCGGGGTCATGGCGCGCGGGCGCTGGTTGGGCGAGAAGGATCTCGAGAACCTGCGGTCGCGGCTGCGCGGAATCTTCGCGCAAAAACCTGCGTATGCGGGCAACGCGGCCCTGCTCACCGCGACGGTGGCGGAGAAGCTGGCGGCCCGGGCGGAAGGTGCGCGCCGCCGCGGCTACGTATTTCCGCATCACCACTTGGAGGAATGGGCCGAGGCCCTCGACAAACTGGGACGCACCGCGGAAGCCGGCCGGATTCGTGTGCTGCGCTTCGCGCGCTAGCAGTTGCTATTGAGACAGGCCCAGCCGGGTCATGCTGCGGGCTACGAACTCGCCATGGGTAGGCGGGTACTGCTCCTTATCGACGCTCCAGCGGCATACGCCCGCCACCGCTTCGGCGGACTGGACGCTGCCCGGCGACGCGACGTCATCGTAATTCAGGCGGAATGCGATGGGAGCGGCGCCCCCCGCTGGCTGGATCAGCACCGCCGAATTGCGGAACCAGATTCGGGTGCCCGTGGAAACAGGAATCGGTTTCTGGGCATTAATTCTTTGAATCACGAAGGCCAGTCGCGCCCGATCCGGAAGCTCGGCGCTGGCCAGCGTGACAAACATCCATTTGCCGTCGGGACTCGCCGTCAGGCGAACGATTCCGGACTCGCTTTCCGTGGGCGTGATTTGTCCGCGCAACAGTGCGAGATTCGCCGCTTCATTCGCGGGACCCGCGCAGGAACTGGAGGAGTTGCAGGCACACCCGCCGCCCGCCTGGCAGCAGGCGTAATAACCTGATCCGCAGGAAAGAGCGCAGCCGGACCCAAGGCCGACGGAACAACCGGTTGCGCCGCATCCGCCTGCCGTGCACTCGGCCAGGAGAAGAGCGCTGAACGCGTGAATCAACAACAGACTCAGAGTGTACTTCATGGCCCAGCGTAAGGGTGATCGCAGGTGTCGTCAAGGAGAGAATCGCGGATAATCCTCAGCTTATGGGAAGGCTGATGCGACTTGTGTGAAGGCGCTTACGGACAATTCGCCTATCCGCGATCCAGAATCCCCGCCAGTATCTCCGGAATCTCAAACACCGCCCGGTTCCGGTGCGCTTCCGCCCTCTGCCGGTAGCCCTCCAGCGACCCCGGTTTCAGCAGCTCCGCCACCGTCTCACCGATCCCGCGGAAGTTCTTCAGCACCAGTCCGACGCCCTGCTCCTGGACCCAGTCGGCGTTGTAGCGCTCCTGCGGCAGCGTGAACGCGTTCCGCTCGATGATCACCGGCAGCTTCATCTGCAGCGCCTCGCTGATGGAGCCGGGGCCGGGCTTGCCGATGAAGAAATCGCCCAGGCTCATCAACCGCGGGATCTCGGTGGTGAAGCCTTCCACGTGCAGCGGGATTCGCGTTCTGCTCTCGCGCAGCCGCGCCGCCAGCTTGTCATTGCGGCCGCAGATCAGGATCAACTGCAGATCCAGGCCGCTGCGATCCAGCCGCTCGGCGATCTCCAGCATCACCGGCGAGCCATGCCCCCCGAACAACACCACTCCAGTCGGCTTTTCCGGGTCCAGACCCAGCGCGCGGCGCCCCTCCGCGCGATCGACGCCAGCCGCTTCGTAAAAGTTCGGCCGCAGGATCATGCCGGAGGCCTGGAAGACGCGATCCGCGCTGTGTCCCATCGTGAGGGCCTGCTGATACGCGCGCCCGGTTCCGGTGATGAAATACTGCTCCTGCTTCTCGATCCAGAAGTGCGGAGGCCAGTCCGCGAAGTCGGTCAGGATCGTGACGTACGGCGTTGCCGGATTGGCGCGGCGGAGCCCCTGGAACATCGCGCGATTGAAGTTTGGCACCAGCGAAACCACCATGTCCGGTCTGGTGCGCGACCAGTGGTCGGCCAGCATCCGCACCTGCGCGCGGTGATACAGCCGCACCACACCATGCATGAACTTCAACCCCTGCGCCGACCCCAGGGTCCAGCCCTTGGCCAGCATCAGGTTGTAAATGTCCTCCAGGCGGATGCCGGTGACCTTGCGGAACACGTCCAGCGAGTCCAGCACTTCCTGCAGATTCACCAGGCGAACGTCCCAATCCCGCTGCTGCTGGCCGATCACCGTTTTTAGGGCGTTCGCCGCGCTGCGGTGGCCTCCGCCCGCGTCGAAGTAGATGAACTCGATGGCCGCTGACATTCGTCTGTAAACGCTACTAAACTAGCAGGTTTCACTACGAAAACATAACATTTCACGCATGTTTTATGGCCCCGTCACGCGATCGTTACCCTGACTCCGTAATAGTGGATCATGGCGGGACTCGCGGACGGCCTTGTACACTGGGTAATGGAGGGGAGCAGAACGGCTCCTCACGCGATGATCGACTATATCAGCAACCGCGACCACCGGCTGATGAAGCGGGTAAACCGCTGGTCCGCCCCGCGCTGGATCCGTTTGTGGATGATCTGCGCCACCCGCGGCGGCGACGGCTGGCTGTGGTACGTGATGTGCGCCGCGGTGGCCATGTTCGGAGGCGCCGAGCGTTTCGCCGCCCTGCTTGGCTGCGTCATCGCCGTCGGCGCGGGCATCGGTCTCTTTCTGTGGCTGAAGCGCACCACCGGACGCCGCCGTCCCTGCCACATCGAGCCGCACGCCTGGGCGACGCTGCTGCCGCCCGATCAATTCTCATTCCCCTCGGGCCACACGATCACCGCGTTCGCCATGGCCACCACGCTCAGCCTGTTCTACCCCTCGCTGATGGCCGGGTTGCTGTTCTGCGCGATCTCCATCGCCGCCTCCCGCATTCTGCTGGGGATGCACTTCCTCAGCGATGTGGTGGTGGGCGCGCTGATCGGTTCGGCCCTCGGCTACGCCGCCGTCGCCATCGTCAGCTAGGCTCTACCAACCCACCGGCTTGCCCGCGTTCTGTTCCTTCAGCCACTTTTCCAGCGGCGCGAAGTAATCGCGGATCGCATTGGCGTCCATCTGCTTGGTGCCGGTGATCTGCTCCAGCGCCTCCGGCCAGGGCTTGCTCACGCCCATCCGGAGCATCGCGTCCAGCTTCGCGCCGGCCTCCTTGGAACCATAAATGGAGCAGCGATGCAGCGGGTCCTTGCAACCCGCCGACTCCGCCAGCGCGCGGTGGAACTGGAACTGCAGCAAGTGCGCCAGGAAGTAGCGGGTGTAGGGCGTGTTTCCCGGCACGTGATACTTCGCGCCGGGGTCGAAGGCGTCGGGAGGCCGGTCCGATGGCGAGGCGACGCCCTGATACTTGCGCCGCAGCTCCCACCATGCTTCGTTGTACTTGTCCGGAGTAACCTGGCCGCTGAACACCTTCCAGCGCCACTGGTCCACCAGCAGGCCGAACGGCAGGAACGCGATCTTGTCCAGCGCCCGCCGCAGCAGCAGGCCGGTATCCTTGGACGCGTCCGGCACGCTGCTGATCAGGCCGATCTTGCGCAGATACTCCGGCGTGATGGACAGCGCGATGGTATCCCCGATCGCCTCATGGAACCCGTCATTGGCGGAGTCGCGGAACAGGAACGGCTGCTGATTGTACGCCCGCTGATAAATGTTGTGCCCCAGCTCGTGATGGATGGTGTTGAAATCCTCCGCCGTGGGCTCGATACACATCTTGATGCGCAGGTCGTTTTCGTTGTCGACATTCCACGCGGACGCATGGCACACCACCTCGCGATCGCGCGGCCGGGTGAACATCGACCGCTCCCAGAAGGTCGGCGGCATCGGCGCGAATCCCAGCGAAGTGAAGAACGTTTCGCCGTACTTCACCATCTGGGTCGCGTCCGCCTTGCGGTTCTTCAGAATCGCGTTCAGGTCATAGCCCGGATCCGCCGCCGCCGGCGCGAGCATCGGATACAGGTTGTCCCATTGCTGCGCCCACACATTGCCCAGCAGATGCGCCGGAATCGGACCGTCCTTGGGCACGGCATCGCCGTACTTTTCGCGCAGCTTCCAGCGCGTGTAGGCGTGCAACTGCTCGTACAGCGGCCGCACCTGCTCCCACAGCCGATCCAGTTCCTTGGCGAAGTCGTCCGGCGGCATGTCGTACTTCGACCGCCACATCGCCCCGGTGTCGGCGAACCCGAGCTCCTTGGCGCCCTTGTTGGAGAGCTCGACAAAGCGCTGGTAGTCGGCCTTCATCGGCTTCGAAATCGTGTGCCAGCCCTCCCACACCTGCAGCAGTTCCTTGGGATTGCGGCTCTCCGCCATGATCCGGGTGACATCGTCGATGTTCAGCGCCTTGCCCGCGAGCTCGAACTTGCCCTTGCCGTACATGCCCTCCAGCCGCGCCTGCACCTGCGTCAGCTCCAGCGATTCCTTGGCATCCGCGGGAGTGGCCATCACCAGGCCCGTCTTCATCAGACGCAGCTTCCGCGCCGTTTCCGGATCCTGCTTGGACTCATCGAACCTGGCCGCTTCCTTGGCGTAGCGCGCGGCCGCGGAAATGGTCCGCTCGTTGGCCAGGGCCGCCAGCGCCTCGGTATCGGCGGTAATGTGCGTTGCCTGCACCCACTGCGCGCGGCCGGATTCGTTATTCAGCGCCAGCAGTTTCTGCTCGGCTTCGGCGACGAATTTCTTGGCATCGCCGCCCGCCGGCGCGCCGCCCGCTTCGGGACTTCCGTTGCATCCCGCCAGCAGCAATGCGCAAGCCGCCGCGACCGAGGAGAAAGATCGGTTCATGAGCTTCATTATGTACCTGAAATGGACTACAAAGGGTGTTTTGGTTGTTAATATTGGGACGGCCCCCGCGAAGCCTCCGTTCCTCCCGGAGTTCCGCCGCACGCCCGCCCCAAAATGATGGATTTCAGCGCGGGCACATGCTACGTTCTCCGCGAGGTGCCGCCCGTGACCGATTCCACCCGCCGCCGCTTTCTTGGACAGGCATCAGCAATGATCGCCGCCCACGCCGCGATCCCGGCGTGGACCCAAACTCCCAATCCGCGAAGCGCGCCCGTCGAGTTCCGGACCATCCGGCTGCAATCGATCCGGCTCGACGAGCAGGCGGCGTTCTACTCGAAAACGCTCGGCCTTCCGGTCCGGCAGCAGGACGGCCGTCTGAGGGTGACCGCCGGGCGCACCACCCTGGAGTTCGCGCCCGCCCCGAGCGGATCGCAGCCCTTCTACCATTTCGCTTTTAACATCCCGGAGAACCAATTGGAGGACTCGATGAAGTGGCTGCGGCCGCGATGTCCTATTCTGCAGCGTCCCAATGAAGCCGGCGAGATTTATCACTTCGCCCACTGGAACGCGCACTCCTGCTATTTCCTGGATGCGGCGGGCAACCTGCTGGAGTTCATCGCGCGGCACACGCTGCCGAACGCCTCGCGCGCCGGGTTCGACTCGGACTCGCTGCTGTCGGTCAGCGAGATCGGGCTGGTGACCCAGTCGGTACCCGACATCGCCGAGCAACTGCGGTCGCGCTTCTCCGTGCAAACCTATGTGTCGGGCTCGAACGAGTTCCTGCCCATCGGCAATGAGCACGGCTTGTTCATCCTGGTGAAGACCGGCCGCGCCTGGGGCATTGTCAGCCGTCCCGCGGAAGTCTACCCGGTGGAGGTGCGGCTGGCCGGCGGCCCGCGCCGCAGCGTGAGCTTCGATCCGCTGCCGTATCGTGTGGAAAGCGGAGGATAGCGCAGACAGCACCCCTGCCGCTGCCGGATGAAAACGTCCGGATCATTCGGGTGCCGCTCCATCCGAGTAAACTGAGGTGGAGCGCCATTTTAACCTTCCCGTACTTCAGGTACGACTAGGTTAGCATCGGCGGGATATCAGATCCACTAAATTCTCACCTTCCCGTACTTCAGGAACGCGAAAGTGAAAAATCCTTGCGCGAGGAGGGCGAATCTCACCGTCTTGCATAGAGGCCACCCCACCTGGCGACCTGGCGATTACCGCGCGGCCAGCAGCGCCCGCAGATGCCGCGCCCGCTCCGGCGACCGCAGTTGCCGCAGCGCCTTGGCTTCAATCTGCCGGATCCGTTCGCGCGTGACGTCGAACTCCTGCCCGATCTCTTCCAGGGTGTGCTCCCGCTCGCAGCCGATGCCGAAGCGCAGCCGGATCACCTTCTCCTCCTTGGGAGAAAGCGTCTTCAGAATGTTCGCGGTCTCATCGCGGACGTTGGTGTCGATCACCGCGTCCACCGGCGAGCCTACCCAGCGGTCCTCAATGAGGTCGCCGAGCGCGGATTCGCCGTCCCGGCCCACCGGCGTTTCCAGCGACACCGGATCGCGGGAGATGGTCTTCAGCTTCTGCACCTTCTCCACCGGAATGTCCATGCGGCGGGAGATCTCCTCGTTGGTCGGCTGGCGGCCGAGTTCCTTCTCCAGTTCGCGCGTCGCCCGCAGGAACTTGTTCATCGACTCGTTCATGTGAACGGGGATGCGGATGGTGCGCGACTGGTCCGCGATGGCGCGGGTGATCGCCTGCCGGATCCACCACGTGGCGTAGGTCGAAAACTTGTAGCCGCGGCGGTATTCGAACTTGTCGGCGGCGCGCATCAGGCCGATATTGCCTTCCTGAATCAGATCCAGGAGATGCAGGCCGCGGTTGACGTACTTCTTGGCGACGGAGACCACCAGGCGGAGGTTGGCTTCCACCAGGTCCTTCTTGGCGCGACCCGCTTCGATCTCACCGTGCTGGATCACCTGAATGGTGTGGCGCAGATCGCCGAGCGACGCCCCGGCCTGCTTCTCGCGAGCCCGGATTTCGCGCTTCAACTCCTTAGCCTTGGCTTCCGCGGTGACGCCCTTCTTGCCTTCCAGCTTCTTGAGATCGGCGTCCAGGTGGGTCAGCTCCTCCACCGTGCGTTCGATTTCCTTGGAAAACTGCCGCCACCAGGTCAGCATCCAGGGGATGCGGCGGATCGCGAGCGAGGTCTCCACCTTGGCCCGCATCAGCTTGCCGTTCCACTTCTTGCGCAGCTTCTTGTTGCTGGCCGGAATGTCAGCCACCTTTTCGGTGAGCTGCTGCTGCTTCTTATGCCAGTTCAGGACTTCGAGGAACAGCGCCTTGGTCTCGTTGGCCTTCTTCTCCCAGGCCGGCGTTTCCTCTTCCACGTCTCCCAAATCGACGTAGCTTTCAATGTCCTCGGTGCCGCGCTTGACGCCTTCGCAGATGTCCACGATCATGCGCTCCACCACGGCGGAACGGGAGATCGCTTTCTGCATGCGCAGCTTGCCCCGCTCCATCTTGCGGGCCAGGGTGACTTCGCCTTCGCGCGTCAACAGCGGTACGGCGCCCATCTCGCGCAGATAAACGCGAACCGGGTCATCCGTGTAGATGGACTCTTCGACAGGCTGGACGTGCTCCTCCCCTTCAGCCGGCTCTTCCGGATGGAAGAAACTGGCTTCTTCGTCAAAGGGGATGCCCAGGGGCTCATGACCCTCAGCCAAAAACTGATCTTCGAAATGATCCACTTAGTTTTTCACCTCCCCCTAGAGACGCGCACATGACACATCGCCTTGGGGTTAGACAATTAAGACTCGACTGGGGACAGTTCACCCGCACGGCTCCACGTCCGATAAGCGGGGCCATGGTAAGTATAACACCGAAGTGACTTCAAAGTTAAGTCCCTATTGTGAATGATGTTTACCGGAGAGGCCGGTTACAACAAAACTGTTGGACCCCGGGGGCGGCATCCGGCTGATCTCACAACAGTAGACAGGTCATCCGGTTAGGGACGTTTCTGCAGCAGATCCTTGAGCTCCTCGACAAACGCCTCCACGTCCTGGAAGTCGCGGTACACGCTGGCGAACCGGACATAGGCGATCTTGTCCAGACCCTTCAGCCGCTGCATCAGCATCTCCCCGATCTCGGTCGTCGGAATTTCCCGTTCGGCGGTGTCGGCGAACTTGGATTCGACATCGTCCACGATCTGCGCCAGCTTGGCCATCGGCACCGGACGCTTCTCGCAGGCCTTCAGCAAGCCCTCCAGCACCTTCTGCCGGTCGAACTTCTCGCGCCTGCCGTCGCGCTTCACCACCATGTAGGGGATCTCGTCAGTCCGCTCATAGGTAGTAAAACGGCGTTCGCAGGCCAGGCACTGGCGGCGGCGGCGCACCACGTCGCCTTCCTTGGTCTCCCGCGAGTCGATGACGCGGTCCTGGCGGTGTCCGCAGAACGGGCAGGTCACGAGCTCCGCCCCTCTCCGGCTGCCACTTCGCCCTCCGCCTCCTCAGCAATATGCGCCAGATTCTTCCATTTCAACCCCGCGGAGATGGCCAGCAAGACCCCCACCGGGACAATGGCCACGAAAGTCGCCAGCCACAGCAGCAGGGCGAAGCCGGTGGCCGGCTCGATGCCCACGCCGTACAGTTCGCTGAGCACGATCACCGTGACAATCTGCATCCCGCCGCCGATTCCGGGCAGTTGGATGACCCCTCCGAAGGCAACAAAACCAAGCAGAATCAACGCGTCCTGCACGCGGAACCCGGCCGTGGCAGGCATGGTCTTCAGCAAGGTCCAGAACGCCGCGCCGATGATGGTCCATTCCAGAATGGTGTACAGGGCGAGCTGGAAGGCGAAACCGCCGTGCCGGGTGGCCTGCATGCCCTGGCTGAACGAATCGAGCAGATGGGCGACCTTGGAATGAATCCGATCGGGCAGGAAGGACAGCCCGTCGGCGATCCGTTTTTGCGCCGCGGTTCCGAACTGGCGCAGGGCGAACAATACCACCAGCGCGACAATGGCGGTGATCCCGACCAGCCAACCCCCGGCCTGCAGCACCGGCGCCAGCCGCGACTCCGGGTGCACCGAACTGGCCTGAATCTGCGACAGCGCCAGGCCGAAGATCACCAGCACCGCCAGCAGGTCCAGCATCCTCTCCAGAAGCCACACCGCAAGTTGTGAAGATAAAGGCAGTTTTTCGCCGCGGGCGATCAGGTACGGGCGAACGATCTCCCCCGGACGGCCGAAGAAGACGATGGCCGTGAAGCCGATGGCGGTGGCCTGGAAGATGGGCCACAGGGGTGCGTTGGGACGCAGCGGCCGGATCATGACCGCCCAGCGCAAAGCGCGTCCTACATAGGTCAGGGCCACCAGCAGCAGCGAAATGCCCAGCCAGAACGGATCCAGGCCGGCCAGCGAAGCCGTGAATTTGCCCCACTCGAAGCCGCTCGACCACAGCCGGTAGCCGACGAAAGCGATGGCGCCCACGGCCAGCGCGCCCATCAGCCAGGCGCCCCGCCTCAGATTCCGGCCAGCGATGGATGCCTCCCCGAATGTCCGGCGGGAACTGGTGTCAAAATCCGCCGGGGGCTAGAATGTAAATCGAACTTCCGATGGCGTTTCCTCGTTCTACAAAACGGGTAGCAGCTAAAGGGCCAATGGCTCTGAAGCGGGCGCCCGAATCGAAGCGAGGGGAACGGCATGGCGGCAATGGCCTCAGTTGGACAGGTTATCACGGCCGGCATTTCGGCCGGTTGGCCAACTACGGCGGGCAAGGATGAGCCGCTTGCCGGGAGTCGGTACACTGGTCGAAGCTTGGACGCGGACGCCCAACTCGTAGCGCGGTGTCTTTCCGGTGAGGAAACCGCCTGGGAAGACCTCGTAAAGATGCACACCCGGCGTGTGTTCGCGGTGTGCTATCGCTTCACGAACTCCGACTCCGAGGCCCAGGATCTGACGCAGGAAGTGTTCCTGCGGGTGTTCAAGTCGTTGAAAAGCTTCCGCTCGGGGGAAGGCTCATTTGTTGTGTGGCTGACCCGGCTGACGCGGAATCTGTTAATTGACCACTACCGCCGGACGAAGCTGGACCGGGCCACGGATTCGATCGAAGACCAGCTTCCGATGCTGGAGGAGCGGACTGCGATGTCCGCGCGGACCGATGGCATGGTGGTGGGCCGCGAGGCCAGCGAACTGCTGCAGAAGGCGCTGCAGAAGCTCTCGCCGGACCTGCGGGAAACGGTGATCCTGCGGGATCTCGAGGAACTGGAGTATAAAGAGATCGCCGATATTTTGAACGTCCCCGAGGGGACGGTGAAGTCGAGGCTGAATCGCGGGCGGGCCGAGCTCGCCAAGGCGCTGCGGCGTTGGAAAGTCGCGGTGTAGAAGATCATGAACTGCGCTGAACTGGAAATTCTGCTTTGCGATTACGTGGACGGCACGCTCCACGGCGAGCAGAAGTCCGCCGTGGAGCAGCATCTCACCGGATGTCCGGAATGCGCCGTTCTGGCGCGGGATGCGGCGGGGGCGGTCCGGTTCTTCGAGGGTGTGCCGGCGCTGGAAGCGCCGCCGGAGCTGGTGACGCGGATTCAGTTCGACCTGCAGACGGGCCGCATTCCCGCGCCCGCGCCCAAGAGCTGGATTCGCCGCTTCCTGGGCCGCTGGCTGGAACCGGTTCTGCAGCCCCGCTTCGCGATGGGCATGGCCATGACGGTGCTGAGCTTCGCGATGCTGGGACGCTTTTCCGGAATTCAGATCCGGCAGTTGAAGCCGTCCGACCTGGACCCGGTGAAGGTCTGGCAGACGGTGGACGACAAGGCGCACCGGGTTTACGACCGTGCCGTGAAGTATTACGAAAACCTGCGCTGGGTGTATGAAATCCAGTCCAGGCTGAAGGAATGGAATGACCAGGCGGAAGCCGAACAGCAGCAGCAGCCATCAGGAGCGGGAGGCAGCGGCGGCGGCGGAGGTCCAGCCCGGGATGCAAAGCCAGGAGATCCCAGATGAGTGATATGCAAAACGCCGCTCCCCGACCCGCGGCCTACTGCCGGACGTGCGGAAAAGGATTGTACGAACCCTTGCCGCGCGCGGTGAACGGGATTATTTATTGCGAGGAGCACTTGCCCATGACCACCCAGAACCCAGCCGCCGCCGAACCGCCCTCGCCGTACACGTCGCCCTATGTGGCGCCGGCCGGACCGCAGGTCAACTCCGGCGTATCGCCCGGGCTGGCCTTTGTCCTGGGCCTGATCCCTGGCGTGGGCGCTATCTACAACGGCCAGTATGCCAAGGGCCTGATCCATGTCGTGATTCTGGGCGTCCTGATCAGCGTGATGGAGACCGGCGCCGCGTCGGGCCTGGAGCCGCTGGTGGGGATGATGATCGGAACCTTCGTGTTCTATATGGCGTTCGAGGCTTACCACACCGCCAAGAAGCGGCAGATGGGGCTGGCGGTGGACGAGTTCTCCAGCCTGATGCCTTCGCGGGGCGCTTCCCGCTTTCCCGCCGCGCCGATCCTGGTGATCGCGCTGGGCGTGGTGATGCTGGCCAACAATCTCGGATTGTTTGAAGTTCGCGAGATGCTGCGCTACGGGCTGCCGCTGTTCCTGATCGCGCTCGGCGCGTACCTGCTGTACGTGCGCCTGAATCCGACTCCGTCGTCCGGCGAGGTGATCAATGAACAACGCTAGAGCGCTGGCGCGCGCCGCGCGCGGTCCGCTGTTGCTGATCACGCTGGGCATCCTGATGGCCGCCGATCAGATGGGCGGCTGGTCCTTCGGACGCACCTGGCCGGTGCTGCTGATCGTCTTCGGGATCACCAAGCTGCTGGAACGCGTGGGCGATCGCGGCGAACCGATGGATCTGACGCCGGGACAGGCGGGGGGAGGACAGGCATGAAGCGGACATCCGTCGTCGCACCTCTGATTCTAATCCTGCTGGGCGCGCTGTTCCTGATCCGCAATCTGAATCCGGACCTGCCGCTGCTCAGTTATCTGGCGCGCTACTGGCCGTTCCTGCTGATCGGCTGGGGCGTGCTGCGGCTGGCCGAGATCCTGGCCTGGTCGGCGCAGGGCAAGCCGCTGCCGCAGCGCGGGATTTCGGGCGGGGAGTGGGCGCTGGTCATCTTCCTCACCTTCCTCGGCTCCAGCTTGTTCTTCTTCCGCGAGGGCGACGGCTCCGCGTGGGGACGCCGGGTGCGCATCGGGCTGGGCGGCGTCGACATGCTCGGCGAGACGTTCGAGTATCCGCTGGCGGGGCAGGCGGCCGCCGGCAAGACGCCGCGCCTGGTGATCGAGAGCTTCCGCGGCAACGCGCGCATCATCGGCGCCGACACCGAGGAAGTGAAAGTCACCGGCCGCAAGACCATCCGCAGCCTGCAGCAGAGCGACGCCGAGAAGGCGGATCGCGATACGCCGCTCGAAGTGGTGGCGCAAGGCGATCAGGTGATCGTGCGCACCAATCAGGAGCGCGCCTCCGACAACCTGCGCCTGGAAGCGGACATGGAAATCACGGTGCCGCGCGGCGCCAGCGTTCAGGCTCGCGGACGCTACGGAGATTTCGAGATCAACGACATCAACGGCAATGTGGAAGTGGTCAGCGACAACGCCGGCGTCCGCCTGCAGAAGATCGGCGGCGAGGTAAAGATCGACCTGCGGCGCAGCGACATCGTGCGCGCCATCGATATCAAGGGCCCGGTGGAAGTGAAGGGCCGCGGCGACGATGTCACCATCGAGAACGTCGAGGGGCCGGTGAGCGTAAATGGCGAGTATTCCGGCACGCTGGAGTTCCGCAAGCTGGCCAAGACGCTGAAGTTTGAAAGCTCGCTTACCGAATTGAGTTTCGAGCGCGTTCCCGGACTGGTGCAGATGAGCCGCGGCGAACTGACCGGCACGGACTTCGTGGGACCCACCCGCATTCAGTCCCGCACCAAGGATGTGCGCCTGTCGGGCTTCACGAATAACCTGGAGGTCTCGCTCGATCGCGGCGACATCGAGATCCGGCCGCCGGCGGCGCTCGGCAAGATGGAGATCCGCACCCGGTCCGGCGATGTGGACATCGACTTCCCCAAGAACGCGAAGTTCGAACTTCGCGCCAAGGTGGATCGCGGCGATATCAACAACGATTACGGCCCGCCGCTGCGTGTGGAAAGCGAAGGCTCCCGCGGTTACCGCCTGGAAGGCAACACCGGCGGCGGACCCTCGGTGACCATCGAAGCCGGCCGCGGCAGCATAACTGTCCGCAAGGACGGCAGCGGAGACCGGGTCACGCGGACCGCGTTCCCCGACTTCCCGGAAACGCCGGAGACGCCGAAGCCGCCCAAGGCGCCGGCGCCGCCCGCGCGCATCGATCAATAACGTTACTTGACCGCGATCGCTTCGATCTCGATCATGTAGTCCGGGTTCGCCAGCGCCTGCACACCCAGCAGCGTGGACGCCGGAGGCTTGGCCGCGTTGAGGTAGCGGGAGCGGACCTCGCGCAGCGCCGCCAGGTCAGCGGCCTTGAAATTGACGACGAAGGTGGTCATCTTCACCACGTGATCGAAGGTGCAGCCGGCGGCGGCCAGCGCGATTTTGAGATTCTCCATGGCCTGCGCGGTCTGCGCCTTCAGATCGCCCTTGCCGACAATCTGCCCCTTGGCATCGGCCGACACCTGGCCCGAGATGTAGATGGTTTCCTTTCCCGAAGCCGCCACCACGTGCGTGTACGACGTCGGCTTGGACAGGCCGTCCGGCTGGATGTGGCGCGTTTGCGCGGACAGGGCCAGGGCGGAAAACAGAACGAAGCTCAGGGTACGCATGAGCTCGAATGTATCAGGCCCGCAGCAGAATCTGCAGGTCCATCACATTGGTTCCGGTGGGCCCGGTGCGCACAAGGTCGCCGAGCGCGTCGAAGAACGGATAGGAATCATTGCGCGCCAGGTGATCCGCCGCGTCCAGCCCGAGCTCGCGCGCGCGGGTGACCGTACTGCCGGTGGCAGTCGCGCCGGCGGCGGTCGTCGGCCCGTCGACTCCGTCGGTGCCCGCGCTCAACAGCAGCGTATCCGGCTGGCCTTCGATGGCGATCGCGGCGGCCAGCGCGAATTCCTGATTGCGTCCCCCCACGCCCTTGCCGCGAAGGGTAACCGTCGTCTCTCCGCCGCTCAGCAGACACACGGGACCGCGGGCCTGCCGCGCCTGCTCGACGGCGATCGCCGCCCACACCCGCGCCGTGTCGCGAGCCTCGCCCTCAAGCGCGGCGGTGAGTATCCGCGGCGCGTAGCCCAGCTCGCGAGCCTTGGCGGCCGCGGCTTGCAACGCCAGGCGATTGCTGCCCGCCAGAACGTAGCGGGCATGCGCCAGTTCCGGCGCGCCCGGCTTGGGTGTTTCCTCGTGACGTCCGGCGGCGCCGGCCTTTAAGTACTCCCGAACGGCGTCCGGCGCTTTGTCCAGCAGCCGGTAGCGGCGCAGAATCGCGAGTGCATCCGCGAAGGTCGAAGGATCCGCCACGGTGGGACCGGAGCCGATCACCTCGGGCGGATCGCCCACGACGTCTGACAACGCCAGCGTGATCACGCCCGCGGGATGCGCCAGCCGGGCGAGCTGGCCGCCCTTGATGGCAGAAAGATGCTTGCGCACGGTGTTGATCTCGCCGATGGACGCGCCGCAGGCCAGCAGCAACCGCGTAATGCGCTGCTTGGCCGCGAGGGTGACGCCGGGAACGGGCAGCGGGAGCAGCGCGGAAGCGCCGCCCGAGATCAGGACCAGCACCAGGCCGCCGGCGCCTGCCTGCGACGCCATCTCCGCGATCCGCCGCGCCCCGGCGACGCCGCGGGCGTCGGGCACGGGATGCCCGGCGGTAACCACCGGAATGCGCCGGGCGCGGCCCTCGACTCCTACGGGAGAAAGGATCAGGCCGCCGGCGATACGGCGTCCCAGAATTCGCTCCACCGCCTCCGCCATCCGCGCCGCCGCCTTGCCCGCGCCCACGACCAGGATCCGCCCGACGCGCCGGAGATCGACCGTGGCGTCGCCGGCGATCAGCCGCGAACCCCGCGTCCGCAGCACGGCCCGCACGCAAGCCGCCGGATCGGCGGCCTGCACCGCGGCGTCGAAGATCCGCAACGCATGTTGGCGCAGGCGCGGTTCGGGATTCACGGTCAGAACAGGGGAAGCTTCAGGATTTCGGCCACGATGTCGCGCGGCTCCAGGGCGCCGTCCACGCGGTAGTCGGCCTTCGAGTACGTGGGCCGGCGCTGCTCATAGAGTTGCGCCAGTTGCAGCGGATCGCGAGCCAGGGGCCGGTCCTGCCCGCACGCGCTCAGGCGCTGCTCCACCAGCGGGAGGGGGCAATCCAACCACACGGTGACGCCGTTGTTTTCCAGGATTTCGAAGTTGCGCGGCTCGACGAAGGCGCCGCCGCCCAGCGCGATCACCACCGGGCGCCCGCTCTGCACCGCGCGAACGCGCTTTTCGAGCGCGGCCGTTTCCATCTCGCGGAACGCGGATTCGCCTTGCTGCTCGAAAATCTCGGCGATGGTCCGCATCTGCTCGCGCTCGATCTCGGCGTCCAGGTCCAGGAAGGACCAGCCCAGCTCGTCGGCCAGCATCTGCCCGATGGTGGTCTTGCCCACGCCCATGAATCCCACCAGGTAAATGCCCGGCGTGCGCTTCAGCTTCAGGATCACGGGCGAGCCTCCTGGCGGTGCATCATGCGCGCCAGTTGCGCCTCCACCAGCGCGGGAAACAGCGCCTGCGCGGCCAGCAGCAGGCGTCCCGAAACCGGCGTGATCACCGTGCGCGATTCCCGCTCCACCGCACGGACGATAGCGTTCGCGCAGTTTTCCGCGGAGGTGGCGAAGCGGCGTCCCGCGACCAGCGCTTCGGGCGGTGAACCGGAAAGCACGTTCCGCTGGAACGCGGTGCGCACGTATCCCGGACAGACCTCGACGCAGTGAATGCCGTCGCGCTTCAGCTCGCTGCGCAGGCCGCGGGTGAGCGCGCCCAGCGCGGCTTTGGTGGCCGAGTACAGCGTGAACCAGGGCAGCGTCACGCGCCCGGCGATGGAGCTGACGTTGACAATGACGCCGCGTCCGGCGGCGCGCATGTGCGGAGCGGCGAGCTGGATCAGATCGAGGGGCGCGAAGAAATTCAGCTCGAACATGTGGCGCAGCTCCGCCGCGGAGGCTCGCCAGGCAGGCTGGTACAAGCCGACTCCGGCGTTGTTCACCAGCACGTCGATGCCGCCGAAGCGGGCGACCGCGGCGGCGATGGAATCCTTGCGAAAGCCGGGGTCCACGAGATCGCCGGGAAGCACCAGATCGCCGGGCGAAGCGGCGTCGCGAAGCTGGTTCGCGGAGCGCGCCACCAGCACCAGATTGGCGCCGCGGCGCTGAAACTCCCGCGCGCAGGCGGCCCCGATGCCGGAGGATGCTCCCGTGATCAAAACTGTCTTGCCGCGAATCTGCATCCGGTGAGGTTCCGTCCGAGCGGTGTTCGTAAGCTGGCGCGCAACGTCAATGAGAAGCAATAATAGTAGCATGCAGCAGGGGTTTTTGCCGCTGTTTCCGCTGGAGGTGGTGCTGTTCCCGCGCACCCCGCTTCCGCTCCACATCTTCGAGGACCGCTACAAGGAGATGATCGGGGAAGCGCTGCGCGAGTCCGCCGAGTTCGGCGTGGTTCTGGCCAACCAGAAGGGCGTGGTCAGCACCGGCTGCACAGCTTCCATCGAGAAGGTGATCGAACGCTATCCCGACGGCCGCATGGACATTCTGACTCTGGGCCGGCGGCGTTTCGAGATCCAGTCCCTGAACGAAGAGCGAGAGTTTCTGCGCGGCCAGGTGGAGTTCTTCGACGACGACAGCAGCGCGGCGGCGCCGGAGGAAATCCGCAAGCGCGCGGTGGCCGCCTTCGAGCAACTGGTGCGGATCAGCGACCAGGCGCAGCGCGTCCATCCCGACTGGTCCGATCCGCAGCTCAGCTTTCAGATCGCGCAGGCGGTGCCGGAGCTCAACTTCCGCCAGGTGCTGCTGTCCATGCGCTCCGAGTTGGACCGAATGAATCACGTGGCGGAGTTTCTGGAAGAGTACACGGTGAAGCAGCGGCAGATCGCGCACGTGCGGTCCGTCGCGCCTCGCAACGGCCACGGAAAGATGCCGCCCCTGGTGCAATGAGCTTCCGCGGACACCGGCAGCACCTGATCATCGACGCCGACGACACGCTGTGGGAGAACAACATCTACTTCGAGGCGGCGTTCGATGAGTTCTGCGAGTACCTGAGCCACTCCCGCCTTTCGCCGGTCGAAATCCGGGCGATTCTGGATGAGATCGAGATTGTGAACGCGCAGATCCACGGCTACGGCTCGCGCAACTTCGGCCGCAACCTGCAGCAGGCTTATCGCCACCTGGCCGAGCGCGACATCGCCGAGGACGACCTGCGCAAAGTGATGTCCTTCGCCGAGAAGATTCTGTCGCAGCCGGTGGAGCTGATCGAGGGCGTGGAGGAAACGTTGGCGGAACTCGTGCAGCGGCACGACCTAACGCTGTTCACCAAGGGCGACGCCGAGGAGCAGAAGCTGAAGGTGGATCGCTCCGGGCTGGGCATCTTCTTCGGGCACCTGGGAATCGTGAAGGAGAAGAATCCGGATGCCTACCGGACGTTGATGGCGGAACGATCCATGTCTCCGGCCACGTCCTGGATGATCGGCAACTCGCCCAAGTCGGACATCAACCCGGCGCTGGACGCAGGGATGAACGCGGTATTTGTCCCGCACTCCCGCACCTGGAGCCTGGAGCGGCAGGAGATCCGCAACGGCGGTCCCGGCAGGCTGGAAGTGGTGGAGCGGTTTTCCGATCTGGTCAGGCTTTTTTGAAGCCGCCGCGGTAACATGTTCGCTTGACCTTCCTCGACATCATTCGCGATCGTACTTCCGTGCAGCCCCAGGTGGGCGTCGTGCTGGGCAGCGGCCTGGGCGGCTTCGCCCAATGCGTCGACGGCGCGGCCGTGATTCCGTATCAGGATCTGCCCACGTGGCCCCGGTCCACGGCGGTGGGCCACGCGGGACAACTGGTGTTCGGCGAGATCGGGGACGCGCCGGTGATGGTGATGTCCGGCCGCGCTCATTTCTACGAAGGCTATTCGATGAACGAAGTGACCTTTGGGGTCCGCGCGATGCATGCTCTCGGCGTGCGCAGCATTGTGTTCACGAATGCCGCCGGCGGTATCAACCTGAGTTACGCGGCGGGCAAGCTGGTGCTGATTTCCGATCACATCAACCTGCAGGGCGCGAATCCTCTGATGGGTCCCAACGACGACTCCCTGGGACCTCGATTTCCGGACATGAGCGACGCCTACTCCGCCGCGTATCGCGACATGGCGCGCGCCGCCGCCGCGGAACTCGGCATCGATCTCGGCGAAGGCGTGTACGCGGCTCTTACCGGTCCCAGCTATGAAACCCCGGCCGAGATCCGTTACCTGCGCGCCATCGGCGCGGACCTGGTGGGGATGTCCACCGCGCCGGAAGTGATTGTCGCCAACTGGCTGGGCATGAAGTGCCTGGCGATCTCCTGCGTCACTAACATGGCGGCGGGCGTGCTGGCGCAGCCGATCGATCACCAGGAGGTGCTCGAGACCGGGGCTCGCGTCCGGGACACGCTGGTGAAGCTGTTGACGGCGGTGATTCCAAAGCTCCAGTGACGCGTTTCCGCTATGCTGAGGCGGTGGACCCGTTATTGGACGCCGCGCTTCGCGCCCGGCAGCATGCGTTCGCGCCGCATTCCGGCTTCGCGGTCGGCGCCGCGCTGGAGGACGGCAGCGGAGCGATCCACACCGGCTGCAACATCGAAAACGCGACCTTCGGGCTGACCCTGTGCGCGGAGCGGGTGGCCGTGTTCAAGGCCGTTTCCGAAGGTGTGCGCGGCTTCCGCCGCATTGCGATCGCCGCCGACACGGACACGCTGACGCCGCCCTGCGGGGCCTGCCGCCAGATCCTGTGGGAATTCTGCGGCGATATCGAGATCACGCTGGTGAATCCCCAAGGCCGCCAGGAGACGATGCGGCTGCAAGATCTATTCCCGAGGCCATTCGATGCGAACTTTCTGCGTTAGCCTGCTGGCGGCCACGCTGCTGGCGGGGGCCGAACCGGCGGACGCGATCTGGTCCGCGCGTTACGTGGTCACCATGGACGGCTCGCGGCGGGTGATCGAAAATGGCGCGGTGGCCACCCGCGGGGGCAACATCATCGCCGCAGGGCCGGAAGCGGAGATCCGGTCGAAGTTCCGCGCGCGCTCGCGATTCGCTTGCGGCAATTGCGCCATCACGCCAGGCCTGATCAACACCCATACCCACGCCGCCATGAGCCTGTTCCGCGGCATCGCCGACGACCTGAAGCTCCAGGAGTGGCTGGAAAAGTTCATCTTTCCAGCGGAAGCCAGGAACGTCGATCGTGAGTTCGTGAAGTGGGGCACGCGTCTGGCGATCGCCGAGATGCTGCTGTCGGGCACGACGACCTTCACCGACATGTATTACTTCGAGGACGCGGTGGCCGAAGTCACGCGCGAAGCAGGGATGCGCGGCGTGCTCGGGCAGACCGTGATCGGCTTCCCTGCCCCGGATTACAAGACCCCGGCAGCCGCGCTGGAAGGCATGGAAGCATTCGCCGCGAAGTTCCAGGGCGATCCGCTGATCGTGCCCGCCGTGGCGCCGCATGCGCTGTATACCAACTCCGACGAAACGCTAAAGGCTTCGCGCGCGCTCGCGGATCGCCATAAGATCCCGCTGCTGATCCACCTCTCCGAGACGAAGAAAGAAAATGACGACATCCTCCGCCAGCGGGGCGCCAGCCCCACCCGCGTCCTGGACGGATTGGGAGTGCTGGGCCCACGCACGCTCGGCGCGCATGGAGTGTGGCTGGACGACGCCGACATCGCGATTCTGAAATCGCGCGGGACTGGACTGGCGCATTGCCCCTCCAGCAACATGAAGCTCGCCAGCGGCGCGGCGCCCGTCACCCAAATTCTCGCGGCCGGAATTGCTATGGGCCTCGGCACCGACGGTGTGGCAGGCTCCAACAACGATCACAACCTGTTCGAGGAGATGGACCTGGCCGCGAAACTGCAGAAGCTGGTAACCAACGATCCGCGGTCGCTGAACGCGCGCGAGGCCTTCGAAATGGCCACCATCCGGGGCGCCCGCGCGCTGGCGATGGAGGACCGGATCGGATCCATCGAACCGGGCAAGCGCGCCGACCTGGTTGCCATCCGGCTGGACGGCGTCCACGCAGCGCCGCTATACGAGATCTATTCGCAGTTGGTGTATGCGTTGAAAGGCGCCGACGTCACTCACGTGATGGTGAACGGCAAGTTGGTGGTGCAGGATCGCCGGATCCTGACCATGGACACACAGCAGGTGCTGCGCAAGGCCGCCGAATATCAGGAGCGAATCCGGCGATCCCTGCGTTGAGGACCTGCCCTACTCCTCCCGCAGCACGATGGCAGGATCCACGCGGGCCGCGCGGATCGCCGGGAACAGGCACGCGGCCAGTGCGGCCGCCAGCAGGACAGCGGGCGCGAAAACAAATCCCGCCGCGTCGTACGGAGTTACCCCAAATAGCAGGCTTTGCAGGTACGCGGTGAGCCATGCCGCCATCAGCAGCCCCAACGCGACGCCGGGAAGCGCGATCTTCAAACCATCCCCCAGCACCAGCCGCAACACCTGAACTGCCCGCGCGCCCACCGCGATCCGGATGCCCATCTCGCGGGTCCGCCGGCTGACCTCGAACGCCAGCACCGCGAACACCCCGGAGGCCGCTAGCACCAGCGCAAGCACAGCGAAGATGCCGGCCAGCCGAGCCCGGAAAAGTGGACGGGCGACGCTCTCTTCCGCCACGGTCTCCATCGTCGCCACGCGCCCGAGCGGTTGGTTACGGTCCACGCGCCACAACGCGGCTTTTACCGCGGAAGCGATCTCCTCAGCCCCGATGCGGGACCGCACGGCGAGCGACAGGTTCCGGTTCGGCGCCTGCTCAAAGGGGACATAAATCTCGGCCGGATCCCGCAACTCGCCGGGCCCTTCGATCTTCACCTGCTTCAGCACTCCGACGATTTCCAGTTCCTGGCCGCCCGCGCGGACCCGCGCGCCGACAGGCTCGCGCGCACCCAGGTGCTTGCGGACGAAAGCCTCGTTCACCACGCCAACCGGCCTCGAACCCGCCAGGTCCGTCGCATCCAGGAAGCGGCCGCGGACCACTCTCAAGCCAAGCGCCGCCGCATAGCCCGGGGTGGCGCGCTGGAGATGCGCGGAGGGTCTGGCAGCCTCGCCCGGATCCGGATCCCCCGCCACTTGAAACGGGACGCCGAAACTCCAGCCGGCCAGCGGCAGGTCCGTCACCAGGCCGGCCGCAACCACACCGGGCACCCCCTCCACCTCCGCGAGCGCGGCGCGATAAAAAGCCCGCATCTGTTCCGGATCGGTGTAGCGGGACGCCGGGATCGTAAACCGCATGGTTAACACCTGCTCCGCGCGGAACCCGGTGTCGACTTCGCCGAGCTGCCACAGCGTTCGCGTCAACAGGCTCGCGCCGGCGAGAACGATTACCGCGAGCGCGATCTGCGCCGCCGCCAGCATCCGGCGCCCCCTGCGGACCGGCCCGCTGCCCCGCGAACCAGTCCGTAGCGCTTCTCCCGCCGCGGAGCTCGCCGCATTCCACGCGGGCCATAAGCCCACCGCGAGCGCGGTTAACAGCGCGAGGCCGAAGGAGAAGCCCGCCAGCCTCATGTCGAACTGCACCGTCACGCCAGGCGGGATGATTCCTTCCGGCAGGATCGCCGGCGCCGCGCGCACGCCCGCCCAAGCCAGGCCGAGGCCCGCCAGCGCCCCACCGGCGGCGAGCAGCAGGCTCTCCATCATGAGCAGCATCAGCAGCTGCCGTCGCGGCGCGCCGAGCGAGCTGCGAATCGCCAGTTCCCGCAGCCGGACAGTGCCGCGGGCAAGCTGCAGGTTCGCCAGGTTGGCACAGGCCATCAACAGCAGCAGACCCGTGGCTGCGAAGGAGGCGAGCGAGGTCCGGCGGAGGTCCTGGCCCACGATCGATTGCCGCATCGGATCCAGCGTGACACCCCAGCCCTTGTTGGTGGCCGGCGAGATCTCAGCCAGGTGCGCGGCGATCCCGCTCAGATCATCCAGCGCCTGCTCCGGAGTGACACCGGGTTTGATGCGCCCCACCGCCCGCAAAATGTGAGACGAGCGGCTGGTGGCCACTTCTTTCAAGGCGAGCGGCTGCCAGATGTCCGCGTTCCCGAGAATCTGGAACCGCGGCGGCATCACTCCCAGCACCGCCGTCGCGCGGCCGCTGAGCACGAAAGTCTTGCCGATCACGGCTGCATCGCCTCCGAACTTCCGCATCCAGAAGTCGTGACTGAGCACCGCGATGTTTTCGTCGCGATCCGCGGGCTCCAGCGTGCGGCCTGCATGTGCCGCAACTCCCAGCAACGCAAACACCCCAGGACTCACCGCCTGGATCTGCACGCTTTCCGGATCGCCGGAGCCGGTCAGCGACGCCGTGTACCCTCCCAGGGCGGCCATGCCTTCGAAGGTGCGGTTGCTGTCGCGGTAATCGGCGAAGTTGGCCGGCGCCAGCGTGTTCCGTTGATAACCCGGTGGTTTCTCCCAGAGCACAAAAAGCCGGTCCGGGTCCCGAAAGGCCAGCGGGCGAAGGATCAGCGCGTCCACCAGGGCGAAGGCGACACTGGTCACTCCCAAACCGGCGGCCAGAAGAGCGATGGCGGAAATGCTGAAAATCGGGGAGCGACGAAGCGAACGCGCCGCGGAGCGAAGAGTTTGCCGGGCGAAATCCATGCGGTAAGTACCGGATCCCGCTGCGGGAGTTACAGGTCGGGTGCTCAAAAAAAAGGGCGGCCTACCTCTGGCTGAGCCAGAAGCGGACCGCCCCTCCCGCTGCTTCGATTAGAAGCTGAACCTCGCGGCGAACTCGCCCGAGAACGAGCGAGCCTGAATCAACCCGTTGGCGCTCATGAAGCCCTGCGGAGCTCCGAAGTTCGCCTGCCGGATGTTGCCGTTGAAGTTGCCGCCGTAATTGGCTCGATTGCTCAGATTGAAGCCCTGGAACATCAGCTCCAGGCCCATGCGCTCGCCAAATTTGACCGTCTTCGAAACGCGCAGATCCATCTGGAAGAACGCGACGCCGCGCAGCGGGTTGAACGGCGCGATGAACATCGAACCGTCCGCCAGCCCGGCCAGGGCCTGCTGCGTCGCCTGCGCGGTGGTCAGCGGCCGCGCCCAGGTGAAGTTCTCCGGATCGCTGCGGCGCAGGATGGCGTGCATGTTGCCCGCGCCACCGCCGTAGCCGAACAGGTCGTTGATGCCGAAGGTCGCGTTGTACGGCCGCGCGGAGGCCCACTGCAGGAACGGCGCCAGGCGGATACCCCACGGCAGATCCACTACGCCCGAGAACACGAAGCGATGCCGCTCATCCTGCGGCGTCGGACCGTAATCGAAGCGGCCGAAGATGTTGTCGATGTCCGTCGGCCGGTTGCCGAAAGCCGCGGCGGTTCCGTTGTACGCCTTGCCTTCGCTTAGGACATAGTGCGTGTTGACGCTGAAGCGATTGCTCAGGCGGCGGCGGTAGGAGAGGTTCAACCCCTGGTAGAAGGACCGCCCGATGGACTGCGAAATGTCGATGCGGTTCAGCAGCGGCAACCGCGCCGCGGTGAATTGCGCGTCCAGCTCGCGCCGCGTGCTGCCGCGCTGCACGTTGATCGGCACGGTCTTCGACTCGCGCAGGCTCAGCGTGCGGACGTACTCGACTTCGATCACGCTGTTGGTGGTCAATTGCCAGGAGTAGCCGGCGTTCCAGTTGTGCACGTAGGGCGGCTTGTAATCCGGATCGATCAGGCGTCCCACTTCCCCGCCCAGGAACTGCGTGCGCGGCGGCGGCAACGCCGGGTTGGGATCGACGCCGAAGCGCCACTGGGTCAGGTTAATGCCCGTTCCAGGAACCACCGGCGTGGTCGCGGCGTTCCGCGTATTGTTGATGTTCAGCACCTGCGCGAAGATGGTCGGATTCGCCTGCTGGATCATGAACAACGGAATGTTCAGGAAGGTCTGGCCGAAGTAGATCCCGTATCCGGCGCGGACGACGTGCTTGCCGCCGCCGGTCAGATCCCAGGCCAGTCCGACGCGCGGGCTCAGCGCCCCATTGTAATCCCGCGGCAGCGCGCCGGCGAACGGATGGTTGATGGCCTGGAGGTGAGCGTAGGTGCGGCTGTCCTCCTGCTTGGATCCGCCCACCAGGTCGATGTCCTTATCCCAGCGCAAGCCCAGATTCAGCGTGAAACGGCGGTTCACCCGCCAGTCGTCCTGGAAGTACACGCCGAACATCTTCGGCCGCAGGTCGAACCGCGGATCGCCATTCGAGAACGTCATCTGCTGCACCGCGCCCGGCGTCGCGAACCCGTTGGGATACTGCGTCCGGTTGTTCAGGATCACGCTGGGCAGGTCGAAGAACGTCATGGTCAGATTCGCGTTGGAGACGAAGAATCCGCCCAGCTTCGGCTGGTGCACGAAGTCGACGCCGGTGCGCAGCGTGTGCTTGCCCGCCGTGATGGAGATGTCGTCGCGGAACTGCCACTTGGTCTGATAGCTCTGCTGCGGGACCGAGGCGTTCGTCCCCAGACGGATGTTGCCCGGAAAGTTCAACGTCAGCGGGGACCGCTGTGCGGTGTCAATGAGATTGTTCCAGTACGAGTAGCCGCCCGTGAAGGCATTCACAATGCGCGGCGACAATACCGAGTTCACCGTCATGTTCGCCAGCAGCATGCGATTGCTGGTGAAGTTCGAGGCCGAAAGCTCGCCATTCTGCCCCACTTGGTCGTTCTGCCCTGTGTTGTTCTGGTCCGAATAGGTCAGGAACAGGTTGTGACGGTCATTGAAGCGATGATCGAAGCGGCCGGTGTACCGCCATTCGTCAAAGGGCGTGGGAATCACCGCCGCGGCCTGCGCCCCCAGGTTCGAGAGCAGAGACAGTTCGTTGAAGGAATTGGTGTTGACGCTTGTGGACGTCCGCTCCCGGTGCCGCTCCAGCGCGAAGAACAGGAAATCCTTGTCCTTGCGCAGCGGACCACCGACCGATCCGCCCACCTGCTGGCGGCTGAACGGACCCTTGATCTCGGTGGGCGCCGCGAAGTCGATGAGCGTATTCAAAGCCTGATCGCGGAAGAAGCCGAACGCCGATCCATGAAATTGATTGCCGCCCGACTTGGTGACCACGTTGATCACCGCGCCTTCGCTGCGGCCGTTCGCCGCCGAGAAGCGCTGGGTGGAGATCGCAAACTCCTGCACGGCTTCCAGCGAAAGCTGCATCACCGTACCGCCGACCGTATTGTCCTTGTTGTCGACGCCGTTTACGGTGATGTTGATGTTGCGTCCGCTGGATCCGTTGACGCCGAAGGTCGCCTGGCGGTTTTTGGTTGGATCGAAGCTGGGCACCGGGCGCGCGCCGGGCGCCAGGTACGCCAGGTTCGCGAAGTCACGGCCGTTCAGCGGCAGCGCCTGAACCTCTTGCGGCGTCACCGCGAGACCCACATCCGTCTTTTGCGTGTCCACCAGCGGCGCGCCGGTGGCTTCCACGGTCACGGTCTCCGATTGCTGGCTGGGGTTCATGGAAGCGTCAACGGTGGTGGTCTGGCCGATGGCCAGCGTGACGTTGTCAAACAGCATCACGGCGAAGCCAGGCTGCTGCACGCGGACAGTGTAAACGCCGGCCGGCAGCAGGTCGAAGCGAAAGAATCCGGCGCTGTCGCTCGGCTTCTCCTGTGTCATACCGGTCGCCTTGGCGGTGATGCGGACACTTGCTCCGGGGATGACAGCCCCGGACTTGTCGGTTACGGTTCCTACCAGCGACGCGCTGGCGGTAGCTTGCGCGAACGCGTTGCTGGAAGCTGCTAACAACAGCAATGCAGCGATTGCAGTTTTCATATAGACCCTTTCAATTTCAGAAGCAAACCCCGGGCGGACAACACCCAAAACTGACGCATACTACGCGGGACTCGGCCGGATTGGGCCGTAAAGGGGCAAAATCAGGAATGAAGGGGTCAACGGCTGGAGGAGCGGGATTGAAGGCTGCCCGAAACGCGGCGAGCAAACCTGTAGTTTTGTTAATCCTCAGCGCCGCAACACGTCTGCCCGGACTGCCAGCCTGCCTGCGGAACGGTACAGTTCGTCCCAGAATGCTGTTCCAGACGACCATCCCGGCGTACATTGACCATTAGTACTCGGAAATTGAACCGCGTCCTTTCGCTTAAGAGAGAACTGGTATGCGGTCACTTCCAATCTTCTTATTTCTCACCTGTTTTACGATGTCCGCCCAAACCGGGGTGGGCAGCTTTCACTTTTATTTTCAACGCGAGGGCTTCGCGATTTCCGCGGCCGCGCGGCTCCCAAACGGCTCCGTAGTTCTGGCCGGAAGCACCACCCTGCCCAACCTGCCGGTGACCGCTGATGCGCTGCAGCGGTCCTACGCCGGAGGTCAATGTCTGGCCCCGCGGTCCAACCGGCCGTGTTTGGACGGGTACCTCGTGCGATTGAGCCCCACCGGCGCGCTCGAGTACGCGACTTACGCCGGGAGCGTTTCCGACGACTTCTTCTCCAGGATCGCGGTGGAAGCGGACGGGTCCATCCTGGTTACCGGCAGCAGCGGCACGCGTGACGCCCTGGAGCGCTACGGGGTCGATCTGCCTCCTGTTTCGCAGCGAGGCGAGTTCCTGCTGCGGCTCGAACCCTCGATGCGACTGAGATCGCTGCGCTACCTTCCCGCCGGGATCTCGATCGCCACCATGAAAGCCGCGCCGGACGGGAGCATCGCTTTCGTGGGGTTCTGCGACGCTTCGTTGACGTTCCCCGAGGGAGCCTGGCAAAGGACGTCTGAAGCGCCGTCCTCCTGCTACTGGACCATGGCGCCCTCCGGGAGTTCGCCGGCGAGGGGCACTTTCCTCAGCAGTCCCGGAAAGCTGGCGCGGGAAACGTCGGTAGTTGATCTCGCGTTCGATCGCGAGGGAAATGTGTATCTGGCGGGCGGCACGGCATCAGCTCAGGCGCTTGCGGACGTTCCCGGATGGCGCGCGGTGGCGGCCAAGAATCCCGGCGCCACTACTTACGCAATGGTGTTGCGGATGGATGCCGCGGGCACGCGGCCGCTCGGCATTGCCATTTTCGGCGGCGAGGGCCTGGATCAATCACTGCATGTCGCGTCCGCGAGCTCCGGCGATGTTGTTGTGGCCGGCTCCACTGGCAGCCGACGTTTTCCGGTGACCGACGGCGCCGCGCAGACGGAAAACGATGGCTGGTTCGGCGCGAGCGCGGGATTCCTGGTGAAGCTCGACGCGGGGCTCGCCAACCCTGTTTTCTCCACGCTGGTGAACGGCGAACACGCCGAGTCCATAGCCGGCATCGTGCCGCGCGCGGACGGGTCCGTGACAGTCTTCGGGACTACGAACTCGCCCGCGTTTCCCGCCACGGCCGACGCGTTGGAACGATGCCACCTGGCGGATGCCGGCAACTACGTTCCGTTCGTCGTTCGGATTTCCGCAAACGGCCGCCGCATCGAGTACGCTTCCCGCATCAACCTAAGCCGGGGTACGACCAGCCTGCAACAGGTCCTCGCGTCCGGCGATCGCCTGTTCCTGGCAGGGTCGACCGGCAGCGTCGATCTCTCGTACCTGGGCGGCCCGGCGCAGGCGAACGGGGGCGGGTTCCTGCTGGCGCTGGACACGCGACGTCCGCCGGCCGAGTCGCGGCTCTGCATCGCCGGAGCCGCGGATAATCGAAGCGATCGCTTCGCGCCTGGCCAACTGGTGACCATTTTCGGTTCCGATCTGGGTCCGGAGATCGGCAGGTCCTTCGTTCCTCCTGATCCCATCCAACCGCTGGACCTGCTGGATATCCGTGTTCTGGTGAACGGTGAACCCACGGCCCTTCTATATGCGCAGGAGCGTCAGATCAATGCGCCGCTGCCCGTTGCCATCCCGGGGGATTCCGCGACGGTCGAGGTGATCCACCGCGGCAGGTCCCGGACCTTGAGGATTCCCATCACACTCTTCGCCCCGGGCCTGTTCCGCTACTACGGAACCTATCTGGCGGCGGCAAACCGCAATGGGATTCCGGTGACCGCAATGACGCCCGCCGCGCCGGGCGACGTGGTGAAGATTTACGGGACAGGCTTCGGACCGGCGGTTGCGACCGGCTCGGACGGTCGCGCGCGCCTCGCCAGGCAGCCGGTGATCCGGATTGGGACCACGGATGTCGAGATTCTATTCGCCGGACAGGCACTTGATGCACCCCCGGGGGTTACGGAAATCGAGTTCCGCGTTCCCGAATATCCGGCGGCAATGCGGAGCTTCGATATTCAGCTCCTCGATGAGCTGGGATACATACGAACCGGGCTGCGACTGGCAGGCGTCCCGTGAGGATCACGCCGCGAACAGCGGCGCTCCGAGGTAGCAGATCAGCGCGCCGGCCGGGACCATCGCCAGGCCCCACAGCAGCAGGCTGCGATACAGGCGAGTCCCCTCCGGCGCGGCCGCGATGCACAATGCCCCGATGGTGGACAGCGGCGACACGTCCACCACCGCGGAGCCGATGTTGACCGTGATCGCGAGCGCCAGGGGATCCGTGCCCGGCAGCCGCGCCGCAAGCCCCGGCACCAAAGGCAGAAACGCGGGCAGCACCACGCCCGACGTGCTCGAATAGGCCGAGATCGCGCCGGTGAGCGCCGCCACAACCGCATGAACGGTCTGCGGCGTGGAAAACGCGGCGATCGCATCGCGGAACCAGTTCAGCCCGCCGGAGCGTTCCAGGAATCCTATCGCAGTGCTGATGCTCACCACCAGGGCGATGGTCTTCCAGGGCATCCGGCGCACGGCGTCTCCGGGCTTCGCAAGCCGCAGCAGCAGGACGAGAGCGGCGGCCGCGAACGCCGCCCAGCCGATGGGCTGCTTCCAGAACACGACCGCGGCCATCCACGCCGCGGTGATCGCAAGCGTGGCCCATTGGGCGCGGGAAAGCCGCGGTGCTGCTGCGTCGGCGACCACCCTGCCCTTGCCCGCCAGAGTCAGCCCCCCGAAAAGCAGATATGCGATCCCCGCCAGCGCGATGTGAGCAGCCGCGTGGAAGAACCATACCCGGTACTCGTGCCCGCCGAGACCGCCCTGGGCCATAAGGCCATGCACGATGACCCCGATGGTGGAGAACGGCGAAAGATTGCCCGCGTTCGATCCGTTGCCGATCATCAGCGAGATGAGGAAGGGCGAAACGCCCGCGCGCACGCCGGTGTTCATCGCGAACGGGGCCATCAGCGCGGAGCTCAGGATCGCTCCCGGACCCGCCATCGCCAGCAGCGCGGAGAGGCAGAAGAAAATGATCGGGAGCAGCGCGGCACGCCCTCCCGCCACGCGCAAGGCGTGGCGAGCCGCCGCCTCCATGGTCCCGTTGGCCTGTGCGCATCCGAACAGCAGCGTCACGCCTGTCAAGGTCACCAGCAATTGGAAAGCTGCGTTCACGGCGTAGGCTTCCAGGGCGGAAGCAGGTGCTTCTGGATCTTGCCCAGAGCCGTTCGCGGCAGGTGCTCCACAGGCACGAAGCCGCGTGGAATTTTGAACGATGCGAAGTTCGCCCGGCAAGCACGTTCGAGTTCCGCGGCGTCAAACGAACCCACCAGGTAAGCAACGGGAACTTCGCCGCGCGTGGCATCGGGCACGCCCGCCACCGCCGCCTCCGTCACGCCGGGCTGCTGCAGCAGAAACTCCTCGATCTCGCGGGGGTAGATGTTGAAGCCGCCCGAAATGATCAGGTCGCTGCGGCGTCCCTGCAGCGTGTAGTACCCGTCCGGCGATCGCATCCCGAGGTCCCCGGTGCGGAACCAGCCGTCGACGAAAGCCGCCGCGGTCGCGTCCTCCCGCCGCCAGTATCCCGAAAAGACGTTCGATCCGCGGAGCCACAGTTCGCCGGTCTCGCTATCGCCGAGGTCCTGGAACGTCTCCGGATGCACGATCCGCACGGAAACGCCGGGCAACGGCAGGCCCACGCTCCCGGGGCGGCGCTCCCCGATATACGGATTGGAGATGTTCATCAGCGTCTCGCTCATGCCGTAGCGCTCGAGAATCGTGTGTTGGAACCTCGCCCGGAAGTCCTCCAGTACCTGCGCCGCCAGCGGCGCCGATCCGCAGACGAAGAGGCGCATCGCGCTACCGATCTCCCGCGCGGCCTCCGCGTCCCACTCGAGCATTCGTACGTACATCGTCGGAACTCCGAAGAACAGTGTCGGGCGGAAGTCCAGCATCCAGGCGGCGGCCTTCTGGTGCTCGAATCGCTCCATCAGACGCATCCGGCAGCCCGAGATCAGCCAGCAATGAATGCCGTTGCCCAGTCCGTGGACATGGAACAAAGGAAGCGCCAGCAGTAGGCGATCTTCCGCCCTGATCCGCCAGCAGGCCAGCAGGTTCAGCGCGTTCACCGCGAAGATGTTGTGGGTCAGCACCGCACCCTTGCTGGTTCCGGTGGTGCCCGAGGTGTAGACCAGCGCGGCGGGCGCGTCGCCGTCGTGCACCAGCAGCAGGCGCGAATCCGGCTGGAGCTCCGCTTCCGCGGCCAGATCCGCCACGAGCCACACGAGCGCGCCTTCCGGCACAAACTCGCGGCTCTCCGTGTTGGTGACGATCGCCGCCGGCTCTGAATCGGTCAGGATGTGCCGGATCTCGCGCTCCCGGTACAGGATGTTCACCGGCACAAAGATTACGCCCAGGCGGGTGCACGCCAGGAACAGGTCGATGTACTCCAGGCAGTTCGGCAGATACACGCACAGGCGATCGCCCGTTTTCAGGCCGCGCTTCAGAAGAGCGTGCGCCATGCGCGAAGCGTGGGCGTCAATCTCACCAAACGTGTAGGTGCGGTCCCACTCAAGCGCGGGCTCGTTGCGCCGCCCCTGGAACGAAAGGTCGAACAGGTCGTGGAGTGTCAAACCAAGAATGATACTGCGAGCCGGAAGCGCTGCGTCTACCAGGGATTCACGGGAAACATCCAGCCCCGGGTCCAGTAGTCGTTCAGCGTCAGGACGAACAGGATGCCGAGCCAGAATACGCCCGCTACCACATAGAGCTTGGTAAGGTTGCTCGTCTCGCGGACATGCATGAAGATCAACACCACCATGGTCGCCTTCACGAAGGCGATCGCCAGCGCGACAAAGATGTTCAGCGGGCCCAGATCCAGGAATGCAACCCCGGTGGTCACCGCGGTGAGCACCATCAGCGCCAGGAACACCATGTAATAGGTTCGCCGCGGAGTTACGTGGCTCACGGATGGCCTCCCGGTTCGTGCAGGCCGATCAGGTACAGAAGCGGGAACAGGAAAATCCAGACCAGGTCGACGAAGTGCCAGTACAGGCCCACCACTTCCACCGGGAAATAGTATCCGGCGGTGAAAGCGTTCCGCCGTGCGCGAAGAATTAGGTACGTCAGCAGCCCCAGCCCGATCACCATGTGCAGAGCGTGCATCCCGGTCATGAAGAAGTACAGGATGAACAGCATCATCACCTGATGCGCCATGGGACCTTCGTAGTGGAAGTTGAGCCCGGGGATCAGTTGCTCAGTGTACTTGTGGTAGTACTCGTAAAATTTGATCCCGAGGAAAACGCTGCCCAGTACCATCGTCCCCAGCACGAACAGAATCAGGGTTCGGCGCGAGCCCAGTTGCGCTGCCTGAACCGCGAGCGCCATGGTCAGGCTGCTGCCGATCAGCACCGCGGTGTTCAGCGTTCCCAGCGTGACGTCCATGTGGCGGCTCGCCTCGGCGAACGCCTGCGGCCAGGCCGAGCGGTACACCAGATAGGCGGTGAACAGGCCGCCGAAGAACAGGACTTCGGTGGCCAGGAACAGCCACATGCCCAGCGTGTTGGCGCGGCCCTGCTGTTCCATGTCATCGAACTGATGCTGCAGCCCGTGGCTGTGGGCGTGAACGGCGGCGTCAGACAACCTCCACCTCCTCGCTGGAGAACTCGTAAGTTCCATCGGAGACCTGCGGGGCGATGGGGAAGTTGGTGGTGGGCGGAGGCGATGCCGTCTGCCACTCCAGCCCGCGCGCGCCCCAGGGATTCGCGGGCGCCACGGGACCTCGGAACCAGCTCCACAGCAGGTAGACCATCGGCAGCAAATACCCGACGCCGAGAATCGACGCGCCCGCCGTGGAGAACACGTTCAGCGCCCAGAACTCCTCCGGATACGCGTGGTAGCGGCGCGGCATCCCCAGGTACCCGAGCACGAATTGCGGCAGGAACGTCAGGTTGAAACCGGCAAAGATGAGCAGCGCGCCGAAGCGTCCCCAGCCGTCCGGGTAGAGCCGTCCGCTGATCTTGGGCCACCAGTAATGGACGCCGCCCAGGTAGGCCATCACCGCGCCGCCCACCATGATGAAGTGGAAATGCGCGACCACGAAGTAGGTGTCGTGTACGTGGATATCGAGCCCCATTGCCGCCAGGAACAGCCCGGTCAGCCCGCCGATGACGAACAGACCGATAAACCCGAACGCGTACAGCATCGGAGTCTGATATGACACGGAGCCTTTCCACAAAGTCGCCGTCCAGTTGAACACCTTGATTGCCGAAGGCACGGCGATAAAGAAGCTGAGAAACGAGAACACCATGCCTGCGTAGATGGACTGGCTGGTGGTGAACATGTGGTGACCCCAGACCAGGAATCCGTACACGGCGATAGCGATGCTCGCACCTGCGACGAAGCGATAGCCGAAGATGCGCTTCTTCGAGAATGTCTGCACCAGCTCGCTGATCACGCCGAAGGCCGGCAGCACCATGATGTACACCGCGGGATGCGAGTAGAACCAGAACAGGTGCTGGAACAGGATGGGATCGCCGCCGATGGAGGGATCGAATACGCCGATACGGAAGATGCGCTCCAACCCCACCAGCACGATGGCGATCGCCAGCACCGGCGTGCCCAGAATCTGGATCAGGCTGGTGGCGTACATCGACCACACGAACAAGGGCAGGCGTCCCCAGGTGAGCCCTGGCGCGCGCATGGTGTGCGTAGTAACAATGAAGTTCAAGCCTGTCAGGATCGACGAGAATCCAGTGACGAACACGCCCACCGCGGTGGCGACAACATACGAATTCGAATACGTGGTGCTGTACGGGGTGTAGAAAGTCCAGCCGGTGTCGACGCCGCCCGCCACCACCGCGTACAACGTCAGCAGACCCCCGATGATGAACAGGTACCAGCTCAGCAGGTTGATTCTGGGGAAGGCCAGATCCCGCGCGCCCAGCATGATCGGGAGCACGAAATTGCCCAGCGCGGCGGGGATCGACGGGATCAGGAAGAAGAAGATCATCACCACGCCGTGCATGGTGAACATGCGGTTGTAGTTGTCGGCGCTGACGAGATCCCCTGCGGGCGTCAGCAGCTCCAGCCGGATGAGCAGCGCGAAAAATCCGCCGAGAAAGAAGAACCCGGTGAGCGAGAGCAGGTACAGGATCGCGATGCGCTTGTGATCCAGGGTCAGCAGCCAGCTCTTCAGGCCGTACTCGGCGTTCAGGTAATGGATCCGCGGACGCTCCAGCACGCGATCATTCGAAGCGATATTCATCGAACCCCCTGTTTGGGCGGCGCCGGTTGCGTGGAGATCCCACCCTGCGGCCGGGTAATGGTTCCGGGGGCGCCCACCGGAGTCCGTCCGGCTTCCGTCGCTCCGGCGTCGACTCCGCGCGCACCCAGCGATTTGATGTAGGCCACCAGGCGCAGCAGATCCTCTTCACCCAGTTGCCCCGCGTAGGTCGGCATGATCGGCTCATAGCCGGCCACGATTTTCGCCATCGGATTCAGAATCGATTCCCGGATGTACTGCTCGTCCGCCCGCACCCGGGCGCCGCCGCGAAGCAGCACATCGCTGCCGAAGACACCCGGCAGCGGCGGACAACGGCCAGGAGCATCCGTGCGATGGCAGCTCGCGCAGCCGTATTGGGAGAACAGCTTCTCGCCGGTCTGCGCCATCGTTTCCGAAGCGCTGCCGCCGGAAAGCCAGTTTTCATAGTCGCCCGGCTCCATCACCGTCACCCAGCCGATCATTCCGGAATGTTGCGTGCCGCAATATTCGGCGCAGAAGAGGCGGTATCGGCCCGGCTCGGTCGGCGTGAACCACATGCTGGTGTAGGTCCCCGGGATCACGTCGCGCTTCACCCGGAACGCCGGGATGTAGAAGCTGTGGATCACGTCCTGCGTGGTCATGGTCAGCTTCACCGGACGGCCCGTGGGCACGTGCAGTTCGTTGATCTCGCGCTGCCCTTCGGGATGCTGCGCCTTCCACATCCACTGCTTGCCCGTGATGTAGATTTCGAGCGCGTTCTTCGGCGGCGTGTACTGGTCAAAGTAAATCTTGGCGCCCCAGGCGAACACCACCATCGCGACCACGAACGGCACCACGGACCAGGTGGTTTCCAGGATGGTGCTACCATGTACCGGATGCGGGACGTAGCGGGGATCGCGGCGGCGGTAGCGGACCGCGAAGTAGGCCACCGCAAGGTAGATCAGCACGGTCATGATCACCGTGACGCCCACCAGGAAGAAGTACAGAGCATCTACTCCGCCGGCTTGCGCCGACGCCCGTTCGGGAAACAGCGGAAATTCCCTCATGTCAGGGCCTCCGCATGCTGCTTGCGCGACCGCGACCACATCAGCGCATAGAAAGCGGCCAGCGCGCCCAGCAGCAGCAATCCGGCGATGCGCAGCGCGTTCATGATCACCAGCCCGTACTTGCCGGTCGCGGGGTCATAGTGAAAGCAATAGAGCAGGAGCTGATCCACCGGATTGCCGATGCGCCCGGCCGAGGCCTCCACCAGCGCCATGCGCAGCTCCCGGGGCGCGTATTCGATGCCGTAGAAATACCGCGACACGCGCCCTTCCGGCGTCAGCACCATGATGGCGCTGGCATGCGCGTACTGCCGCGAGGCCTCATCCCAGCGGAACTGGAAGCCCACGCTACGCGCCAGCTCGCGGATCTGCGATTCCTCGCCGGTGAGGAAATGCCAGCCCTCCTCGGAACCCTCCACGCCGTACCGCTTTCGATAGGACGCCTTCTTCGCTTGCGCCATTTCCGGTGTTTCGTTGGGCGCGAAGCTGACTGAGACGATGTCGTAATCGCGTCCGGGTCGGAAGCTCAGGGCTTTGGCCGCGCCGAACGTCCCGTTCAGCACCATGGAGCACAGCATGGGACATTCGTAGTAACCCAGCGCCAGCACAACGGGGCGGCGGAAGTAGCGTCCCAGCTTCACCGGGTTGCCGTGCTCATCGCGGAACGCGAGATCCGGATTTACGCGCGAGTTCAGCTTCTGCACCACGGTGATGTCGCGCAGCGGGGCGGGCGGCGCGGAAGCCGGCGGCTGCCCGAAGGCCACGCAGCACGCCGCGGCGCTAAGGATTGCGATGAATCTGCTTGTCACGCAGCCTCCGTTTGTCGTCAGGAACCGGCGGTGCGGGCGGCGCGCCGATCTCGCCCGCCGAGGGCTTCGCGCCCGGTGTTGCTTGCGGCTGCGGCTGCCCCACGTTGCCCGGCGCGGGCAGCATGCCGGTGGAACCGCCTTTCTCGCTCTCATGGCGCGCGCCCCAGGGCCGGAAGTACAGCGTCTCGACAAATCCGCCGGAGTCGAGCGGCACCATGGGCCGCTGTGCCGCGCTGCCGTCCTGCGCCGCCGGCGCAGCCGCCACCGCGCCGACCAGCAACTGCTTGGCGCGGTCGATGGGCAGCCGCGCGACCCCCGCGCCCGCATCCGCCCAGCCGTAGCCCGACAGCTCCCGCATCTGCTGGTCGCGGTACTCGCGCATATCGCGCGCCGGCGACACCTGCAGCCTCGGGCGCGGCGGAAGCTCGCGCGGCGGCGCCAGCGGCGACACGTCCGCGTATGGCTGCGTCTCCGCCAGCCACCAGTAACCGAACGCCAGCAGGATGTGCGAAAAAATGCCGATGGCCAGCAGTCCCACCACGAAGTACACAATGAACCGGATGGTGATATCGGTCCGCTCGTACGGCCCGGTTTCACCTTCCACCGCCTGCTGATGCACCAGGTCGCGATCCGCCATCAGGCCACCTCCGCGAATCGGACATCGCCTTCCGGCAGCAGCGGGCGGCGCTCCAGTTGCCAGAAGAAGAACGCCAGCCACAGGCCGCCCAGAGCCAGCGGGGTTACGATGTCCAGCCAGTGGATCGCCAGGCTGGACCAGAACGCCGGACGCACCATCCAAATCAGGCTGACCAGCCGCATCACCAGCAGCCACCCCGCAACCCAGGCCAGCAATCGCGCGCGGCGCTTCACGAAACGGTTCAGCAGCAGCAGGAACGGCGCGGCGAACGCGAACAGCGCCACGAACGCGGTCAGGTATTGCCAGCCATTATTGGACCGGCGGATGTACCACGGCACCTCTTCCGGCAGATTGCCGTGCCAGATGATGATGAACTGCGAAATCTCGACATACGCCCAGAACATCGTGAAGGCCAGCAGCAGGTTGCCGAGATCGTGGAAGTGCGACGGACCCAGAATCTGCTGCAGCGGCTGGCGCGGCGACAACAGCAGCAGCAGAATCACTGAGAACGCGAGGGTCGCCAGCACTTGCCCCACCAGGATGATGGCCCCGAAGATGGTGCTGAAGAACTCCGGCTCCAGCGACATCAGCAGGTCCACCGCGGCGAACGTCACCGCGAAAACGTGGACAATCAGCGCGGGCCCGCTAAAGGCGCGGAAGCGGCGCGCGGATTCCAGGTCGCGCCGCCGGTCCTGCTCCGCGGACCAGCGGTTGACCACCCAGGCGAGCCCCAGCCAGACGGCGAAGTACAACGCCAGCCGCGCCGCGAAGAACGGCACATTCAAGTACCCGGTCTTGTGCTGCAGGATCACGTTGTGCGCCACCTCGTCGGCGTTCGCCCAGCCGTAGACGTGCGGCAGGCCGAAGAACAGCGGCAGCAGCAGCACCGCCAGCAGCGGCAGCGTTCGCGTGGCCGATTCCAGCAGGCGCCGGATGGCGAATCCCCAATTCCCGCCCACCAGGAAGTGCAGCAGCACCAGCGACAGCGATCCCAGCGCCAGCCCCGCCCAGAACATATAAGCGATCAGGTAGGAGCGGAAGAACTCGGCAGGGCTGATTACCGCGCCGATCGCGCACAGCACCACTCCCAGAACGCCGGCGATCAGCGCCAGCCGCTGCGCGCGGCGGATGTCGAGCGGGTTCATCGGCGCTCCCCTTCCATGCGGGTACGCTCTTCAGCAGGCAGCGCGGCGAGGTCCCGCGTGCGCGTCAGTTGCAGCGCTTTGATGTAAGCAGCGATCGCCCAGCGATCCTCCGCCGGCACGCGCGAGGCATAGCTGTACATCGCCCCGAAGCCGTTGGTGATTACGTCGAACACGTGCCCCGGCGCGACGTCGCGCATCCGTTCGCCGTGGAACGAGGGCGGCGGCGCGAACCCGCGCTGCACGATCATGCCGTTGCCGTCGCCGGTGAACCCGTGGCACGGCGAGCAATAAATGTTGTAGCGCTCCTGCCCCCGATCCACCATGCCCGTCGTCACCGCCATCGGGAACTGCGTGGCGGCGCGGCCGCCCGCGTCCAGGCCCGTCGAGTAGGTTCCCGCCGCGCGCAGCCGCCCTCGCGCCACCGTGCCCTTCGGGAAGTGCCGCGCGCTGCGTCCATCGGCGAAGAACCGGCTGGGCTGCAGCGGCTCATAGCGAGGCTGATCGTGCATGTCGTTGCGGCATCCGGCGAGCAGCGCCGCCAGCGCGAGAACGCTAGTCCTCCACAAGGTGCACCTCCGCCGGCTCCAGTTGTTCCAGCAATTCGCGCGTCCGGTCGCGATCGAAGTGCGTGTCGCGAGCCTCGATCAGCAGGAAAAAGCGATCCTGGCTGGCGCGGAGGAACGCGGGAACATTGAACATCGGGTGATACGGCATCGGCAGCTTGTTCAGGGCGATCATCCCCAGCACGCCGAACAGCGCCGCGGTCAGCACCGTGGTCTCGAACACCACCGGGATGTAGGAAGGCCAACTGAAGTACGGCCGTCCGCCGACATTATGCGGATAGGAGATCACCGTCATCCAATACAGGAGCGCGAAGCCGCCAATCAGCCCCAGGAAGCCGCCCAGCAGCACGATGCGCGGCATCTCCGTGCGGTACACCCCCAGCGCCTCGGCCAGCCCGTGAACCGGCATCGGAGTGAACGCGTCGAAGCGGCGATAGCCGGCGGCGCGCACGCGGTCGGCCGCGCGCACCAGCGCTTCCGGAGTGGTGAATTCCGCCGCGTACCCGTGGAAGACCGGTTGGAAGCGTTCGCCGTCCATCAGTGCGAGCCCCCCTCTTGCTTCTGATGCGCCAGTTCCCGCATCTCGAACACGCTGATCATGGGCAGGAAGCGGATGAACAGGTAGATCAGCGACAGGAACAGGCCGATGGTGCCCGCGTAGGTGGCCCAATCCCAGAAGGTGGGATAGTACATCTCCCACTTGGACGGCAGGAATCCGCGATGCAGGCTGATGATCACGATCACGAACCGCTCCAGCCACATGCCGATGTTGATGGCGAAGGCGATCAGCCATAGCAGCAGCGGAGAGCGGCGGAAGCGCCCGCTCCACAGCGCCTGCGGGATCACGATGTTTGCCAGGATCAGACCCCAGTACACCGGCGCGTACGGTCCGAAGAAGCGATTCTCGGTCAGGTACTGCTCGTAGTAATTGGCGCTGTACCAGGCCATGAAGATTTCCATGACGTAGCCGTAAGCCACGATCCAGCCGGTGCCGAGCATCACCTTGGCCATCGTGTCCAGGTGCCGCATGGTGACGAAATCCTGCAGCCCGTAACCCTTGCGCAGCGGGATCATGAGCGTCAGCACCATCGCGAAGCCGGAGTAGATCGCGCCGGCGACAAAGTACGGCGGGAACACGGTGGTATGCCAGCCGGGCAGCACGCTGACCGCGAAGTCGAAACTGACGATGGTGTGGACGCTGAGCACCAGCGGTGTGGACAGACCGGCCAGCAGCAGGTACAACATTTCGTAGCGCGCCCAATGGCGTCCCGATCCGCGCCAGCCCAGCGCGAAGACGCCGTACAGCCGACGCTTCAGCGGGCTTGCCGCGCGGTCCCGCAGCGTGGCGAGATCCGGAATCAGGCCCACGTACCAGAACAGCAGCGATACCGTGGCGTAGGTGGACACCGCGAACACGTCCCACACCAGCGGACTGCGCGGCTGCGGCCACAGGTTCATCGTGTTCGGATACGGCAGCAGCCAGTAGAACAGCCACGGCCGGCCCAGGTGCAGGATCGGGAACATGCCCGCGCAGGCCACCGCGAACAGCGTCATCGCCTCCGCGAACCGGTTGATGGAGGTCCGCCACGGCTGCTTCAGCAGCAGCAGGATGGCCGAGATCAGCGTGCCCGCGTGGCCGATACCGATCCACCACACGAAGTTGATGATCGCGAAGCCCCATGCCACCGGGATGTTGATGCCCCAGATGCCGGTGCCGCGCACGAACAGGTATCCCACCGCCGCCAGGAACACCATCAGGAACAGGAAGGAGATGGCGAAGCCGATCCACCAGTGCCGGGGCGTGCGCGGCGTCAGAACGATTTCGTCGTTCAGCCGGCGGTTGACGCTTTCCAGGTCGTGACCGCCGGCGAGGATCGGCTCCGCCGCGCGATCGGCCACGGTTTCGGGCGTATGCGCGCTCATCCGGAGTGACCTCCCGGTCCAAACCCGCCCCCGCCCAGCGCCTCGTTGGGATTCCGCACGATCGCCTGGTAGCCGATGCGCGGCTGCGTGTTCAGTTCCGCCAGCACACCGTAGCTGACCGGCTGCGCCGCCAGCCGCGCCACTTCCGACGCGCGGTCATTCAGGTCGCCGAAAACGATGGCGCGCGTGGGACACACTCCCTGGCACGCGGTAACCACTTCGCCGTCGCGCACCCGTCGGTTCTCCAACTCAGCCCGGATCTTGGCCGCCTGGATGCGCTGGATGCAGAAGCTGCACTTCTCCATCACGCCGCGGCTGCGCACGGTGACATCGGGGTTGCGGACTCCGCGCAGCGCTTCCTGCTCCCAATCCGCGTACAGCAGGAAATTGAAACGGCGGACCTTGTACGGACAGTTATTGGAGCAATAACGGGTGCCGACACAGCGGTTGTAAATCATCTGGCTGAGCCCGTCGCCGCTGTGCACCGTCGCCGCCACCGGACACACCGGCTCGCACGGCGCTTTCTCGCAGTGCTGGCAGAGCATCGGCTGGTGCGCGACCTCCGGGTTCGCCGTCTCCCCCGCGAAGTACGTGTCGATCCGCAGCCAGTGCAGTTCGCGGCCCTTGATCACTTCCTGTTTGCCGACCACCGCGATGTTGTTCTCCGCCACGCAGGCGATCACGCAGGCGCTGCAGCCGGTGCAGACGTTCTGGTCGATGCTCATGCCCCAGCGGTAGCCGTTGTATGCGAACTCCGGATAGATGCTCAACTGCGGGTGGGACTCGCGCTTGGCGAAGTCCGGATGCGCCTGGAAGTGGCGGAGATCGGCGCTGCGCACGATGTCGCGCGGGCCCAGGTAATGATGGTTTTGGGTGATGGCGAGCTCGCGCCGCTCCCCGGTGCGGCGCACTTCGACAGCCGCGCCGAATTCACTGGCGGCGAAAGGCTGGATGGTGGCGGCGTTGAAGCCCGCTCCGGCGGCGATCCGGCCGCCGCGCCGCCGCCCGAACCCGCTGTGCAGCGTGATGCAGTTGTCGGCGTGTCCCACCGCGATCAGAACCGGGGCGCGCGCGGATCGTCCGTTCACGCGCAGTTCCACCACGTCCTCCGAAGTCACGCCCAAAGCGCCCGCCGTGGCCGCGCTCATCAGCGCGGCGTTGTCCCAGGTGAGCTTGGTGATGGGATCCGGCAGTTCCTGCAGCCAGGGGTTGTTGGCGAAGCGCCCGTCCCAGACGCACGGGTGCGGCCGGAAGATCGCTTCCAGGTCCTGATTGCCGCCGCCGGCCGCCGGAGCGGGGATGGAGCGGGGTGCGCCCACCGCCACCGGGGAGAACGCTGAACCCGGCACCACGCCGTCATGCAGCGCCGTGGTCCAGAAATCGTTGAACTGCCCGCCCGCGCGCTCGGCTCGCCAGTGATCCTGCACCACCTGGTAACCGCGGCGGTCCGGCGCGTCCGTCAGCGCCGCCAGGAATTCGTAAATGGACTTGCCGCCGTACAACGGCTCGATCAGAGGCTGGATCAGCGACGCCGTTCCGTCGTGCGCGCGAGCATCGCCCCAGGCTTCCAGATAGTGCGCTTCCGGAACATGCCAGTGGCAGCGTTCCGCGGTTTCGTCGGCGTATAGGCCCAGGTGCATCCGCAGTCCGACCTTGTCCATCGCGCTCGCGAATTCCAGGTCGGCGGGCGCCGAGTAAACCGGGTTCACGCCGGCGATGATCAACGTATCCACCGCGCCCGCGCGCATCTCCGCCGCCAGGGCGCCGATCGACCGCACCCCATTCAAGGGCTGCAACCGCGGGCTTTCGATGTAGCTGACCGTGCGGCCCGCGTTGCCGAGCGCCTGGTTGATGGCGTGCGCCAGCGCGTGGACCGCCGCCGGCTGTCCCTGCCCGGCGATCACCAGGGAACGCCCGCGCGCCCCCTGCAAATCCGCGGCGGCCGCCGCGAGCCACGGCGCATCGACCGCCGCTCCCCCCGCGTTCGCGACACCGAGGCTTGCGCGAACGCGTCGGTTGCGCCGAGGCTCGAGGGATGCAGCGGA
>CAYOQB010000023.1:0-41619 GCA_964406035.1 uncultured Solibacteraceae bacterium
ACGGCGTCACCGGCGTGGCGCTGATCTCCTTCATCATGCTGGCGGTGAAGGACCCGGTGATTCAGGTCCAGTTGCTGGTGTGGATCTTCGTGATGCGTATCGTGATGGTCATCGCCTCCGGCATGTCGTACTTCATCAATGAAGCGATGGCCAAGGCCAAGTACTCGGCCGCGCCGAAGATGAACTTCGAAGCGCCGCTGACCACGCTGGTGTGGCTGACCTCGATCATTTCGGTGGCGCTGACCTACCTGGTCAGCTACCTGATGATCCCGGCGCTGGGCGGGGACGATACGCTGTGGTGGAAACTGTCGACCGTGATCACCTGCGGCACGCTGGCGGGCGCGATTATCCCTGAGTTCGTGAAGGTGTTTACGTCGGTGGACTCGCGCCATGTCCGCGAAGTGGTGACGTCCTCCCGCGAGGGCGGCGCTTCGCTGAACATCCTGTCGGGACTGGTGGCCGGAAACTTCTCGGCGTTTTGGCTGGGAATGACCATGATGCTGCTGATGGCCATCGCTTATTGGGTGTCGATGATGGGCCTGGCATCGCTGATGCTCGCGCCGGCGGTGTTCGCCTTCGGACTGGTGGCGTTCGGATTCCTGGGGATGGGCCCGGTGACGATCGCCGTCGACTCCTACGGTCCGGTGACCGATAACGCGCAGAGCGTTTACGAGCTGAGCGTGATCGAGACGCTGCCGAACATCAAGTCGGATCTGAAGAAGAATTTCGGCTTCGACGTGGACTTCGAGAAGGCGAAGGAAAACCTGGAAGAAAACGACGGCGCGGGCAATACCTTCAAGGCGACGGCGAAGCCGGTGCTGATCGGAACCGCGGTGGTGGGCGCCACCACGATGATCTTCTCCATCATCGTCGCGCTGACCGCCGGGCTGACGCAGAACCTGCAGAATCTGTCGATCCTGCACCCGCCGTTCCTGCTGGGCCTGATCGCCGGCGGCGCGGTGATCTACTGGTTTACCGGCGCATCGACGCAGGCGGTGACCACCGGCGCTTATCGCGCCGTCGAGTTCATCAAGGCCAACATTAAGCTGGAAAGCTCGGAGAAAGCTTCGGTTGCGGACTCCAAGAAGGTGGTGGAGATCTGCACCCAGTACGCGCAGAAGGGCATGTTCAACATCTTCCTGACGGTGTTCTTCGCGACCCTGGCATTTGCGTTCTTCGAGCCGTTCTACTTCATCGGCTACCTGATCTCAATCGCGCTGTTCGGGTTGTATCAGGCGATCTTCATGGCCAACGCGGGCGGCGCCTGGGATAACGCGAAGAAGATCGTGGAGACGGAGCTGAAGGCCAAGGGTACGGACCTTCACGCCGCGACTGTTGTCGGCGATACGGTGGGCGATCCCTTCAAGGACACTTCCAGCGTCGCGATGAACCCAATTATCAAGTTCACGACGCTGTTCGGCTTGCTGGCCGTGGAGCTGGCGGTTTCGATGTCGGTGGAGCAGTCGCAACTGACCACCGCGTTGGGCGTCGTCTTCCTGTTGGTGGCGCTGTTCTTCGTATACCGTTCGTTCTACGGGATGCGAATTCAGACGAAGATGTAAGACTGTTGCGAGGGGGTGGCGAACGCGGCCTGCGTTCGCCACCCCTTCGCCCATTGAACTTCCCCGCTTTCCGCCTCATAATCTCCTCGAGACAGTAGCTGAGGAGGTATCGTGCGCCCGAGTGTACTGTTCCTGATCACGTCGTTTGCTTTCGCGCAGGACGTTCCCGTCGAAATTTTGGAATCCAAGGTGAAGGCAATCGACGCCACGCGCCACGACCTCAGCCTGAAGCTCCGCAATAACGCCGTCAAGCCGGTGCGCGCCTACACGGTTGTGGTCCGGTTCACGGGCGACGACGGCAAGCCAGGTTTCAACAAGGTTCAGAACCACATTCTCGGTCTCGGCAACGCCGTGCGGAAGGAGATCCAGCCGGGTGAGGTGTGGTTCAACGAACTGCGATCCCTGCCCCGGTCGAAGGCGACGAATCAGGTTCCGCCCTTCACGATCGAAATCGATTACGTTCTGTTCACCGACGGGTTAAGCACTGGTCCGGATCGCGAGAAACAATCGCTGAGAATCGACGGTATGATCACCGGTTTTGCTTTCGGCGAACGTTCCGCGACCAATCCCCGACCCTAAGTCCCAGTGGGTGGAGCGGACGCAACGCATGGGTGCGTTCGCCCACCCGCTTCCACAGCCTGCCTGATTCCATAACACTTAGCGGCTGGACCCCGGCGTGCGCTGGCAGTCAACGGACCTTACGTGTGTTTTTCAGGAGGTTCTTATGACGACAGCAGTGGCCGGCAAGACGATTGCCTGCCAGGAAGTGATGACCAAGAACCCGGTATTTTGCGTACCCGGCGAAATGGTGGCCCATGCAGCGGAACTGATGAAGAAGGAAAACGTCGGAGCGCTGCCGGTGGTTCGAGACCGCAGGGACCGGGTGGTGACCGGCATTTTGACCGATCGCGACGTGGCGCTGCGGGTGGACGCAATGGGCAAGGATTCGCGCCAGACCACGGTGGAACAGGTTATGTCGCGCAATCCGGTGACCTGCAAGCCGGAAGAAGATTGCGAGAAGGCTTTCGAGATGATGACGCGGCACCACATCCGGCGGCTGCCGGTGGTGGATGCGCAGGGCAAGCTGCTGGGGGTGATCGCCCAGGCGGACCTGGCGCACGCGCTGGCGAAACCCGAGGCGCTGGCGAGGCTGATGTCCGCCGCGCCGCTGACCCGCAAGTCCGCCGTGGCCAGGAAGGCCGCGGGGGCGGGACTCGGATTGCTGGCCGCGGCGGGTGTGGGCGCGGGCTTGATGTATTTCCTGGACCCGAAGTCCGGACGCCAGCGGCGGCGGACCGTACGGGACAAGGCGGATCACCTTGCGGCGGAGGGACGCAACTACGTGGAAGGCCGGACCGCCGACCTGGCTAATCGCGCCGTGGGGTGGAAATCCGAGATCCAATCCGCGCTGCACATGTGCGATGCAGTCTCCGACGGGGTGCTGGAAGCGCGGGTTCGGACGCGCCTGGGCCGCGTGGCTTCGCATCCCAAGGCGATTCACGTGGCGGCCCGCGACGGGGCGGTGACCATCACCGGCGCCGTGCCCGAGGCGGAAGCGGACCGGGTGGTGAACGGCATCCGGCTGGTGCCGGGCGTTAGGCACGTGGCGGATCACCTGGTGATTGAGCCGCGGCTGGAGTCGACGCTCGAGCCGGAGCCCGCGGCGCGTCCCGTGCAACGCATACTGGCCGGGATCGCGGGCGTGTGCCTGCTCGCGGCCGGGCTGAAGAAGCCATAGATTCGGTAGGATGAGGGGCGGGAATTGCCCGCCCCTTATGCGACGATCCTTTTCGCTTTTATTGCAGAACAAGCCGGGAGTGCTGTTGCGGGCCGCGCAGGTATTGACCGCGCGCGGCTGCAACGTGGAAGACCTGCGAGTCTCCCGCACCGAGGATCCGTTCGTTTCCCGCATGACTCTGGAAGCCGAGACGGTGGCGGAGCAGACGTCGCTGCTGGAGCAGTTGCGCGCCGTTGCCGGCGTGCTGGAAGCTCGCGACCTCACCTCGCCCGCCATCGGCCAGCCTCGCGAAGCGGGCGACCTGGTGACGTTGCAGGACATCGAAGCCGCGATGACGCGCATCCGCGGCTCGATTCCCGTCACGCCGCTGGTGCTGAGCGAGTGGTTCTCCAACCTGACGGGATCGAGCGTCTATTTCAAACTCGAGAATCTGCAATTCACGGGCTCGTTCAAGGAGCGCGGCGCGCTGAACCGCATCCTGACCATGACTCCGGAGGAACGCGAGCGCGGCGTGATCACCGCGTCGGCGGGCAACCACGCGCAGGCGGTGGCGTATCACGCCGTGCGGCAGGGCGTCCGCTGCGTGATCGTGATGCCGGAGATCGCGCCACTCACGAAGGTAGTGAACACGCAGGCGTACGGCGCTACGGTGATCCAGAAGGGCGGCAGCTTCGACGAAGCGGTAGCCGAGGCGCGGCGGATCTGCGAAGCGGAGAACATGATGTTCCTGCACGCCTTCGACGATCACGAGGTCATCTCCGGGCAGGGCACCCTGGGACTGGAAATGCTTGAGCAGTGTCCCATGCTGGACGCGGTGATGGTGCCGGTGGGCGGCGGCGGATTGCTGGGCGGAATCGCCTGCGCGATTAAGGCGATCCGGCCGGAAGTACGGATGATCGGCGTGGAAGCGGCGCGCGTTCCGTCGATGATGCGGGCGCGCGAGATGCGATCGCCGGTGACGGTTTCGGCTGCCTCCACCATCGCCGACGGCATCGCCGTGCGCCGCGCCGGCGATCGCACGCTCCCCCTGGTGGAGAAGTACGTCGATGAGATGGTGACCGTGGAGGAAGAGGAGATCGCCAAGGCGATCCTGCTGCTGCTGGAACGCGAAAAAACGCTGGCGGAGGGAGCGGGAGCGGCGGCATTGGCCGCGCTGCTGCACCATCGCGTCGACCTGCGCGGAAAGAAGGTCGCCGTGCTGATCTGCGGCGGCAACATCGACGTCATGTTCCTGTCGCGGATCATCGAACGCGGCTTGGTGAAGGACGGCCGCCTGCTGCGGCTGCAGGTGTTCCTGCCGGATCACCCCGGATCGTTGTCGCGGCTGACGCAAATGATCGCCGGGCAGCGCGCCAACGTGATCGAAGTACACCATGAAAGGGCTTATTACGGCGTAAACCTGGGCGATACCATGATCGAAGTGACGGTGGAGACGCGCGGCACCAGCCACTCCGACGAGCTGATCTCGGCCCTGGTCGCCGCCGGTTTCAATCCCAAGCGGGTGGTGTAAGTCGAGACATGCCTTCCCTCGGCATCGCAAGCGACCTGGTTCTTATCGTGGTCGCGGCATTCGTGGGCGGCGTGATCGCCCACCGCCTCCGGCTGCCGCTTCTGATCGGATACGTGCTGGCTGGGGTAGTCGTGGGCCCGCATACCGCCGGCCCGACCGTGGTGGCCGTCGGCGATATCGAAAAGCTGGCGGAAATCGGCGTCGCCCTGCTGCTGTTCGCGCTGGGACTCGAGATCTCGCTCAAGGATCTCCATCCCGTCCGCTGGATCGCGTTCCTCGGCGGTCCCATCCAAATCCTGGCCACCGGCGCGTTCGGCTATGTGCTGGGGACGCGCGTGCTGGGCCTCGGCGCGACCGATTCCATCTGGTTCGGAGCCATGATCTCGCTGTCGAGCACCATGGTGGTGCTGCGGACCATCGCCAGCGGAGGCGTGCTGGGAACGCTCTCCAGCCGGGTGATGATCGGGCTGTTGATCATCCAGGACCTCGCCGTAGTGCCAATGCTGATCGCGCTGCCGGAACTGGATCACTTGGAGCGGGCGGCGGGCCGCGTCGGCCTGGCGGTGCTGCAGGCCAGCGCGTTTCTGGCGCTGATGATCTTCGCCGGAACGCGCGTGATCCCGGCGGTCTTGAAGACGATCATCGGCTGGAATTCGCGCGAGCTCTTCCTGGTTGCCGTCGTCGCGCTGGGGGTGGGTGTCGGCTACGGAACGCACCTGTTCGGACTCTCCTTCGCCTTCGGCGCGTTCGTCGCCGGGCTGGTGATGAGCGAATCCGAGCTGAGCCATCAGGCGCTGGGCAACATCGTCCCGCTGCGGGACGTGTTCGGATTGCTGTTCTTCTGCTCCGTGGGCATGCTGTTCGATCCGCGGTTCCTGCTGGACAACGCGCCGCGGATCGCGATCGTGGTCGGTTGCGTGGTGGCCGGCAAGATCGTGATCTTCGGGCTGCTGTGCCGCGCCTTCGGCTACGGCAACATGGCCCCCTGGGTGGTGGGATTCGGATTGTCGCAGATCGGCGAGTTTTCGTTCCTGCTGGCGCGCGCGGGGTTGCAGGGCGGTTCCATTTCGAATGATCTGTATTCGCTGATGCTGACCGCGACGGTGCTGTCGCTGCTGATCTCGCCGGCGCTCAGCGCGGCCGCCGGCCCGGTGTACCGGCTGTGGAGAAGAATCCGGCCGCAAGCCGAGCCGCTGCGGACCATCTCCCTGCCGCGCAAGGAGTTGTCGGGTCACGTGATTGTCGCCGGCGCGGGGCGCACCGGACGCGTCATCGCGGGGATGCTCCGCGACGCCCACATTCCTTACGTGGCCATCGAGCTGGAGTACGCCGAGGCGATGCGCCTGCGCTCCGAAGGTCACCCGGTGATCTGGGGCGACGCAGGCAATCCCGTGATCCTGGAGGCCGCGAACGTCGCCGACGCCAGGCTGCTGGTGATCGCCTTTCCGGACCCCGCCGGTGCGCGGGTCGCGGTGGTGGAAGGGCGGCGGGCGAATCCCACGATGCGCATCGTGGCCCGCGCGGCGTACGGCAGTCACGTGCGGCAGCTTCGCGAACTGGGAGTGGAGGAAGCGGTGCAGCCGGAATCCGAAGCAGGCCTGGCGATGGTGCGCAAGGCGCTGGAGGAGTTCGGGCTCAAGGGCGAGGAGATCGCCGGGCGGATGAGCACGGCGCGGGCGCAGCTTTATGATGCGCCGCGCGAGTGAGGCGGTTACAATAGCCCGCATGGATCAACAACTGGACAGCTTGCTCGCGCCGGCGGGACCCGCGGATCGCCGGCAGTTCCTCAAAACTTCGTTGACGGCAGGCTTCGCCCTGGCGGTGCAGCCGGTGACGGCAGCGACCATCACCACCGACACTAACGGCCTCACGGCGGGCGAGGTGAAAATCCCGGTGGGCGATGTCGAGATCCCCGGCTACCGCGCCATGCCCGAAGAAGGCAACCGCTTCCCGATCGTGCTGGTGGTCCAGGAAATCTTCGGCGTTCATGAGCACATCAAGGACCTGTGCCGCCGCTTCGCCAAATCGGGATACTGCGCGGTGGCGCCGGAGTTGTATGCGCGGCAGGGCGATGTCGCCAAAATGGAAAATTTCCAGCAGATCATCCGCGAAGTGGTGTCGAAGGTGCCGGATCAGCAGGTGATGTCGGACCTCGACAAGACCGCGGAGTGGGCCGCCAAGACGCAGAAGGGCGACGCTTCGAAACTGGCGGTAACCGGCTTCTGCTGGGGCGGGCGGATCGTGTGGCTGTACGCGGCGCACAATCCCAGACTGAAAGCCGGCGCTGCGTGGTACGGACGCCTGGTTCCCACGCCGGGGCAGCCTTCAAGCCCGCTGCAACCCAAGCAGCCGATCGAGGTCGTGAAGGATCTGAAAGCGCCAGTCCTCGGCTTGTACGGCGCGAAGGATCGCGGCATTTCGGTGGAAAGCGTCCAGCAGATGAAAGCGGCGTTGAAGGAAGCAGGATCGAAGAGCGAGATCCTGCTGTACTCCGATTCCGAGCATGGCTTCAACGCGGATTATCGTGACAGCTACAACGAGAAGGACGCGAAGGACGCCTGGGCGAAGATGCTGGACTGGTTCCAGAAGCACGGTGCGCGATAAGCGGGCCTGATCTTCCGGCGAACGGCCCGCTCGCATTTCCCGCAACCTCCCCGCCTTGGCACGGGTCCAATCAGCAGAGGCGAGGAGGTTGTTGTGCGATATACGAAATCGATTCTGGTTCTGGCGGGTGTTCTGGCGATTCCGGCGTTTACGGCGGATCCGCCGTTTGAGATCGTGCGGGCGCAGTACGGCGCGCGCAACAACTGGGCGGACGTAACCAATCGCGTGCTTTCGATGTCGCGGAGCGGCTACCTGGATTTCCGGGTGGGCAACGACACACTCGGTATCGACCCCAGCCGCGGCGATGAGAAGTGGCTGCGGGTGGACGTCCGGGACAGCCGGGGACGCCGGGAAACGATTTCCGTTCGCGAGGGTGACCGGATCAGCCTGCAGGTGGGCGGTTGGGATCGCGGCGGCTGGGGTAATGATCGCTGGGGCCGCAATGACGGGCGTTGGGGCCGTGATGACGATTGGGATCGCGGACGCAACCGGGGACGATGGGGTCGCGACGACGACTGGAACCGCGACCGCCGGGGTCGCGATGGCTGGGGCAACAACGACCAGTGGGGCTATCGCGGCGGTGTGCAGATCCAGCGCGCCACCTACGGCTGGGGCGGGCGCTACATGGACGTCACCAACCAGCTCCGGCAGATGCTGCGCGGCGGTTCGTACTCCATCAAGGCCGGCAACGACACGTTCGGATCGGACCCGGCGCCGGGCCGTGAGAAAGAACTGCTGGTTACCTACACCTACAATGGCCAGCGGCGGCAGGCGCGAGTCGAGGAAGGCGATTACCTTCGCATTCCGTAACAGCCTGACGGGTGAAACCAGGGCGCGCGGGTTTGCGTCTCATCTGAGACCTTGACCCGCGCGCTTTTTCTTTTTCTCATACTCCTGGCGGCCGCATCGGGCCAAACCCTTGGTGACCTGTCAGTTAAGACGCCGGTGCCGGCGGGTGAGCCGGTGGTGATCGGCTTTCTGGGCGGCTGGGACCGCTGGAACGATCTCCGCCGCAGCGTTCCGGAGCTGACCGGCAAGCTGGCTGCCCTGCCCGGGGTGCACGCCGCGGCAATCTCCAATCACCGCTTGGGCACGGCGCTGGATCTGGTGAAGAAAGCTCTGGATTCGAATGCCGACGGAGTTCTGGATCAGGTGGAAAAAGATCAGGCTTGTGTGATTCTTTACGGGCAAAGCCTGGGCGGCCGGGCAGCGGTCCGCCTGGCGCGCAAGCTGGACGGCATGGGAGTACCGATTCGATTGACGATCCAGGTGGACAGCTTCGGATTCGACGACGATGTGATCCCGCCGAACGTGCGGGCCGCCATGAACTACTACCAGACGGGGCGCTTGACGGTTCGCGGCGAGAACGAAATTCGCGCCGCGGACCCCTCGCGCACGGTGATTCTCGGCAACCAGCGGCGAGAGTACCCAATTTGGATGCTGCCCGCCGCAAGAGAGAAAGCCCGCTTCCTGTTCGGCGGCGGGCACGCGCGGATGGAGTCGGACCCGCTTCTCTGGCTGGAGATTCAGGGCCTGATTCGCGCTGCGATCATGCGCTGAGCTGGATCAGGTAGAAGTTCGCGCCCTGCGGGTCGGCGCACACGGCGATTCTTCCCACGCTGGGCATATCAAACGGCCCGTGGTGGAGCGTCCCGCCCAATTCCTTCAGCTTGGCGGCGCTGGCATCGCAATCGGAAACCTGCCAATACACCGCCCAATGCGGCGGCGCATTGCCGAACTCCTCGGTCATCTTCAGAATGCCCCCGAAGCTGGACTTGCCGTTCTTCAGTTCCAGATACCCGCCGGGCGCCGCCGGGTGGGAGTTGGTTTGCCAGCCGAACAGTTCCTTGTAGAACTTCTCCGCGCCTTCCGGATCTCGGGTGGCCAGCTCGGACCAGCACAGGGTGTTGGGCTCATAGGCGAGCCCCATGCCTTTGTGCGTTCCCGGCTGCCAGACGCTGAAGAACGCTCCGGTGGGATCCTGAAACGCCGCCATGCGGCCGAAGTCGAAAACATCGAACGGCGGCGCCATCACCTTGCCGCCCAGCGACTCCACCTTGGCGGCGGTTGCGTCCGCGCTATCGGTGGCGAAATAAGTCATCCAATGCGGGGGTACGCCCTGCGCCAGCATCTGCGCGTTCAGCGTGTAGGCCGCGGCGACATTGCGGCCGCCGATATCGAACATCGAATACATCTCAGTTTCGCCGATCGGCGAGTCCGTCACATTCCATCCAAGCAGCGACGTGTAAAAGTGCTTGGCTGCGTTTTGGTCCGTGGTTCCCAGTTCCACCCAGGCGGGGTTGCCGGCGGGGATCGAATCAAATTGGGGCATTGCGCTCCTCCATGGTTGCTGATTCAACGCATCAGCAAATTCGTGTGGGGCAGAATACCATGTATCTGTTACGGCGGGAAGAATTTTGGGACGGAGGACCGCGCGGATTCGTTTTACAATGCGAAGCGGGAGCCAACCCTGCCGGAATCGCCCGTCCAAAACCTGCGAATCGCGCGTTTGATGAGCTTCGCCAGGCCCTACCTCGGGGCGCTGGCCGTGTCCGTTTTCCTCATGGCCTGCGTGGGCGCGGCGCAGGCGATGATGGCCCTGCTGATCGGCCCGGTATTCGACCGGGTGCTGAATCCGGTAGCCGCCGACGCTCCGGTAAAGCTGTTCACTATTCCGGGCTGGAACCGGGCGCTGTTTCTGGACGACATCATGCCCGGCTTCGTGCAGGGCACCTGGTCCATGGTGGCCGCCGGAATCCTGGCGGTATTCCTGATCAAGGGGATCTGCGATTACGCCGGCAACTACCTGGTGAACTACGCCGGATTCTCAGCGGTGACGGACTTGCGGCAGCGCGTCTACGATCGCGTACTGCGGCAGGACGCTCATTTCTTCCAGACCAATTCCACCGGCTCCGTGATGTCCTCCATCATGCTCGACCTGGACAAGATCCAGGTGGCGTATTCGCACATGATGGCGGATTTCCTGCGCCAGTCCTTCACCGCGCTGGCGCTGCTCACCGTGGTGCTGCAGACGGACTGGAAGCTGGCGCTGTTCAGCCTGACCGTGCTGCCGTTCGTGCTGGTGCCTACGGCGCGGCTGGGCAAGAAGATCCGGCGCGCGACCCGCAGCGCCCAGGACGACGCCGCGCAGTTGAACCAGCTTTTGCAGGAGACCATCAGCGGGCAGCAGGTGGTGAAGTCGTTCGGAGCGGAAGAAATCGAGTCGAACCGGTTCCGGGCGGCGGCTCTGAAACTGAAGAAGAGCAATCTGAAGTACGTGGCCCAGCAGGCCATCGCGTCGCCGATCATCGAACTGTTCGGCGCCATCACCATTGTCGGCCTCTTGAGCTACGCTCGCCTCGAAATCCAGAAAGGCGCGATGTCCACGGGTGAGTTCACCAGCTTCGTCATCGCGCTGCTGATGCTTTATGAGCCGGTGAAGCGGCTCACCGGGACCTACCAGATCTTCCAGCAGGCGCTGGGCGCATCACAGAAGGTGTTCGAGTACCTGGATCGCGTGGAGCTGATTCAAGAGAAACCCGACGCCCGGCCGCTGAAGAAGTTCGAGCGGTCCATCACCTTCGAGCAGGCTTCCTTCCGCTATCCCGGCGCGCCGGAAGGCTTCCTGCTGCACGAGATCAACCTGGAGGTGAACGCGGGTGAGATCGTGGCTCTGGTGGGTCCCTCGGGCGCGGGCAAGACCACGCTGGCGAACCTGGTTCCGCGCTTCTACGACGTCACCAGCGGCAGCGTCCGCGTGGACGGGACCGACGTGCGGGACCTGAAGCTGGACGACTTGCGCTCGAAGGTCAGCGTGGTGGCGCAGGATACGTTCCTGTTCAACGACACCGTGGCCGCCAACATTGCCTACGGGCGCAAGAAGGTGAAGCCCGAAGAGGTGCGCGGCGCCGCCCGCAGCGCCCTGGCGGAAGAGTTCATCCTGCGAATGCCGGAAGGCTACGACACGCTCATCGGCGAGCGGGGACAGAAGCTCTCGGGAGGGCAAAGGCAGCGGCTGGCGATCGCCCGGGCGCTGCTGAAGAACTCGCCGATTTTGATCCTCGACGAAGCGACATCGCACCTGGATACGCAGAGCGAGGCGCTGGTGCAGGAGGCCCTGGGCAACCTGATGAAGAACCGCACCGTCATCGTGATCGCGCACCGGTTGTCCACCATCCGGCGCGCCGATAAGATCGTCGTGCTGGAAGGCGGGCGCATTCGCGAAACCGGAACGCATGAGGAACTGGTGAGCCAGGGCGGCATTTATCGCCGCCTGCACGAGCTGCAGTACCTCTAGTCGCCGGGCGTGTCCTCGGGGGCCGGTTCCGGCGTGGGCGCGAAATCGCGGCGGACCGCGTCCAGCACGCCATTGATGAAGGAAACGGATTCGTCGCCCGAGAATTGCCGCGCCAGTTCCAGCGCTTCATCGATCACCACCGGCGGCGGCGTGCGGACTACGGTCATTTCATAGATCGCCAGGCGGAGGATGTTGCGGTCCACCACGGCCATGCGTTCGATGCGCCAGTTCGCCGACTTTTCCGCGATCCTGCGGTCGAGCTCGGGAGCCTGCGCGGCGGTTCCCGAGGCCAGGCGCTCCATGAACGCATCGGGCTCCGGGAAGCGCTGGTCCTCTTCCGTGATCAGAGTTTCGTAGAAATTCGTGATGCACTCTTCCAGGGGAAGCTGGCGGAGATCCCATTGAAAGAGAACCTGCAGGGCTCGCTGGCGGGAACGATGCCGGGCGGGCATTAGGAGAGCGCCTTCAGCTTGCGCATCAGGTGCGCCATTTCAATGGCGGTCATGGCCGCGTCATAGCCTTTGTTGCCCAGCTTGCCGCCGGCGCGATCCTCGGCCTGCTCCTGATTCTCCGTCGTAATCACGCCGAAGGCGACCGGGACACCGGTCTCGAGCGCTGCCTGCTGCAGGCCGGCGGCGGCCTGCCCCGCGACGAAGTCGAAGTGTGCGGTATCGCCCCGGATCACCGCGCCGATGGCGATGACCGCGTCAAAACTTCCGGTCTGCGCCAGCGCTTTCGAGGCCAGGGGCAGTTCGAAGGATCCGGGCACTTCCACCACGACGCAATCGGGCTCGGCGGCCCCGCAGTCGCGCAGCGCGGATTGCGCGCCCGCCAGCAGTTTCGCCGTGATCTCGCCGTTGAAACGCGCCACGGCGATCCCAAAACGCATGCCGCGCGCATCCGCGGCCCACTCCATCTGGTGTTTGGACATCGTCGGCTATTAGGAGCTTCGTGGGATAATGAAGTTTCCGAGCTACATCATACCGCATGGATCCCCAGCACATCCGGAATTTCTCCATCATCGCGCACATCGACCATGGCAAGTCCACCCTGGCCGACCGCCTCCTTGAGTTCACGGGAGCGCTGAGCCAGCGCGAGATGATGAACCAGGTTCTGGACACCATGGACCTGGAACGTGAGCGGGGCATCACCATCAAGGCGCACGCCGTTCGCCTGGAGTACAAGGCCGACGACGGCGAACTGTATCAATTGAACCTGATCGATACTCCGGGTCACGTCGATTTTACCTATGAGGTCTCGCGCAGCCTGCAGGCGTGCGAAGGCGCGCTGCTGGTGGTGGATGCGTCGCAAGGCGTGGAAGCGCAGACGCTGGCGAACACCTACCTGGCCCTGCACCACAACCTGGAAATCATCCCGGTGATCAACAAAATCGACCTGCCGGCGGCGGAACCGGAGCGGATCCGCGAGCAGATCGAGCAGGTGGTGGGCCTGGACGCGAGCGGCGCGATCCTGTGCAGCGCCAAGCAAGGCGTCGGGATCAAGGAGATTCTGGAGAATGTAGTCCTGCTGGTGCCGCCGCCCGCGGGCGATCCCAAGGCGCCGCTGCGCGCCCTGATTTTCGATTCCTGGTTCGATCCCTACCGCGGCGTTATCATGCTGATGCGCATCGTGGACGGCACCATCCGCGTCGGCCAGAAGATCCGGCTGTGGGCCACCAACAAGACCTTCGAGGTGGAGGGTCTGGGCTACCAGACTCCCAAGCCGGTCCCCACCCAGGAGCTGTCGGCGGGCGAGGCGGGATTCATCTTCGCCAACGTCAAGACCATTTCCGACGCGCAGATCGGCGATACCATCACCGACGCCAACAACCCCTGCGATGAGCCTCTGCCCGGCTTCCAGGAAGCCAAGCCGATGGTCTTCGCCGGGTTGTATCCGGTGGAGAGCCACGAGCACAACCTGCTGCGCGAGGCGCTGGAAAAGCTGCGGCTGAACGATTCGTCCTTCAACTTCGAGCCGGAGAGCTCAGTGGCGCTCGGCTTCGGCTTCCGCTGCGGGTTCCTGGGCCTGCTGCACCTGGAGATCGTGCAGGAACGGCTGGAACGCGAATTCAACATCGACCTGATCACCACCGCGCCCGGCGTCCGCTACAAGATCACGAAGACTTCGGGCGAACTGATCGAAGTCGACAACCCCACCAAGTTTCCGAATCCGAGCGAGATCGCGAAGACCGAGGAGCCGATTATCGAGGCGACCGTGATCACGCGCGAGGAATACCTGGGCGAGATCCTGAAGCTGCTCGAGGAAAAGCGCGGGGAGCAGAAGAAATTCGAATACATCGGCGGCGGCCGCGTCCTGCTGACTTATGAGCTGCCGCTCAACGAGATCGTGCTCGACTTCTACGACCGCCTGAAGTCGGCCTCGCGCGGCTATGCGTCGCTCGATTATCACCTCTCCGGATTCCGCGCCTCGCCCATGGTGAAGCTGGACGTCCTGGTCGCGGGCGAGCCCGTGGACGCGCTGTCCATGATCGTCCATCGCGACTTCGCCTACGAACGCGGCAAGATCCTGATCGAGCGGCTGCGCAAGCTGATCCCGCGGCAGATGTTCGAGGTGGCGCTGCAGGCCGCCATCGGCAACAAGGTGATCGCCCGCGAGACCATCCCGGCGATGCGCAAGAACGTCATCGCCAAGTGCTACGGTGGCGACATCAGCCGCAAGCGCAAACTGCTGGAGAAACAGAAGGAAGGCAAGAAGCGCATGAAGCGGGTGGGCAGGGTGGAGATCCCGCAGGAGGCGTTCCTGGCGGTCCTCAAGGTCGGCAACTCCGGCGACGATCAGGACTAGCATACAATCCACTTGCCGTGGCACACTTCGCGCTGTTTGTCGCTACCTTCGGCTTCGCCTTTTTCTGGTTCCGCCAGGTGGCCTATCACGCGTTCTACGCCCTGCCCAAGTCGCTGCTCGCGCTGGCCAGGCGCGACGTCACCTGGAAGCTGCCCGCTCGGTTCGCGATCTTCGCCCTCCTATGGCTGCTGCCCGCATTCGCGTTCCTCGCCGTGGTGAATGTGCTCGCCACCGCCCGCCCGGACTTCCTGGAGTTCATCCTGACCAGTTGGGGATTCAACTTCGGCCAGTACGGCGGCATCGTCATGGCCTTCGTCACCGTGGTGACCCCCGCCACCCGCTCCGGCCTGCGCGAGCGCTACCTGCGGACCCAGGCGCGGCACGCCGTCGCGGACAAATCCTTGTGAGAAGATAGCGGTTCATGCGGCCGCTGATCGTTCTCGCACTCGCTCCTTTCGCCCTCGCCCAGACGCCTTCCGGCGCGGAAGTCTACGTCAAGGCCTGCGCCCAATGCCACGATGTCGCCGGCACGCGAGCCCCCACCCGCGACGTGATGAAGCAGATGTCCGCTTCCGCCATCCTGCGATCCATGGAGAACGGCGTGATGCTGTTCCAGACCACGCAGTTGACCAAGGCGGAAAAAGTCGCCGTCAGCGAGTACATCAGCGCCCGCAAGCTGGGCGAGGAAATCGCCGCGCCGAAAGCAGGATTCTGCGACGGCGCGCCCGGCAAGTTCGAATTCGATCCCAAGTCGCCGAGCTGGATCGGCTGGGGTCCCGGCGATGGCAACGGCCGCTACCAGAAAGCCGACTTCGCCCGCCTCTCCGAGAAAGACCTGCCGAAGCTGAAACTCAAATGGGCGCTCGGCTACCCCGGCGACCGCATGTCGTATTCCCAGCCCGCCGTCGCCGGCGGACGCCTGTTCACCGGCAGCCCCGCCGGCAAGGTCTACAGCGTCGATGCCAAAACCGGCTGCATCCATTGGATCTTCCAGGCGGAGGATTCCGTCCGCGCCGCCATCCAGCTCGGCCGCAACAAAGCCGGCCAGTGGCTGGCGTACTTCGGCGACGGTCTCACCAACACCTACGCCGTCGATGCCGCCACCGGCAGGCAGATCTGGAAAGCGACCCTGAATCCGATGCCGTACTGCCGCGTGACCGGCGGCCCCGCGCTGCATGCCGGACGCCTCTTCGTGCCCACCTCCTGCCCCGAGGACGTCGGCGCGATGAACCCCAAACATGAATGCTGCAAGTCCCGAGGCTCTGTCGCCTCCCTCGATGCCGAAACCGGCCGCATCCTCTGGCAGACCTTCACCACCGACGAGCCGAAGCAGACCGGCGTGAGCAAAGCCGGCGTCCCCCAATGGGGACCTTCCGGCGCGAGCGTCTGGGGCGCCGTCACCGTCGACCCCGATCGCAAGCTGGTCTACGCGGGCACCGGCAACAACCATTCCAACCCGCCCACCAAGACCTCCGACGCGATCCTCGCGCTGGATATGAACACCGGCAAGATCGTCTGGTCGACACAGCTCTGGCCCGGCGGCGACGCCTGGAATATGGCCTGCGGCGGCATGAACGGCGCCAATTGCCCCGACAATCCCGGCGTCGATTACGACATCGGCAGCGCGCCGATCCTGCGCAAACTCGGCGGCAAGACCTATGTGATCGCCGGCCAGAAGTCCGGCCAGTTGACCGCCCTCGACCCCGACAAAAACGGCGAGATCGTGTGGAAGTCGCAAGCCGCCAAGGGCGGCAAGCTCGGCGGGATCGAATGGGGCCCGGCGGCCGATGAAGAGCTGGTCTACGTGCCGGTTTCGGACGCGCTGGAACGCCGCGGGGCGGGCGGCGGCGTCCGTGCGATCCGCATCCGCGACGGCGAATCCATCTGGTTCGCGCCTCCGGTCCCGTGCGGCGATCGCAAACCCTGCATCCAGGCCAACCCCGGCGCCGCAACCGCTATCCCCGGGCTGGTTTTCGCCGGCGCCATGGACGGCATCCTCCGCGCCTACTCCGCAAAGCACGGCAAGGTCCTGTGGGAGTACGACACCGTGCGCGAGTTCGACACCGTGAACGGAATCAAAGCTCGCGGCGGCTCGCTGAACGGACCCGGCGTCTCCATTGTGAACGGGATGGTCTTCGTGAACTCGGGCTACGGCATGTGGGGCGGCTCCCCCGGCAACGTCCTGCTCGCCTTCGGGCTCGATTAGCGAAACGCTGCTATGATGCGAGGCTGATGCAGGCCGCTCTGTCCGCCACCGCCACGCCGCCGCTCGCCATGGGGCTTCGCGTGCGGCTGTCCCTGATGATGCTGCTCCAGTTCGCCGTCTGGGGCGCATGGTTCGTCGTGCTCGGCAATTACCTGGAACACCTGAAGCTCTCCAAGACTCAGGTGGGCACCATGTACTCGCTGATGCCGCTGGGCGCGATTCTGTCCACGATGTTCGTGGGCCAGCTTGCCGACCGCTACCTGGCCAGCGAAAAGCTCATGGCGATTCTGCACATCGCCGGCGCGGGCCTGCTGTGGTGGGTGGCGCAGATTCAGGATGCGTCCCAATATCCGATGATGCTGGTGGCGATGGCCCTCTACGCGCTCGCCTACAATCCGACGCTCGCGCTGGCCAATTCGATTGCATTTGCGCACGTCCCGGACGGGGCTCGCGATTTTCCCGGGATCCGCGTTCTCGGCACCATTGGCTGGATCCTGGTGAACCTGGTGGTGGGTCAAGTGCTCTCCACAGCGGAGCGGCCTGCCTATCACACAAACACGCCGCTGCTGCTCGGCGCCGCCTTGTCGCTGGTGCTGGGGATCTTCAGCCTGACTCTGCCGCACACGCCGCCCACCGGTAAGCCCGGCGAGGGAATGCCGTTTCTAAAGGCGTTCGGCCTGCTTCGCGATCGCTCCTTCGCCGTGTTCTTCGGCGTGTCCTTCATCATCACCATCGTGCTGTCGTTCTATTACAGCTTCACCGGCCAGTACCTGGAGCAGGGCCAGGGCGTGAAGGATGTGGCGTCCACGATGTCGATCGGGCAGATGACGGAAATGCTGTTGCTGCCGTTTCTGCCGTGGTTCCTGAAGCGGTTCGGGATGAAGCAGGTGCTCGCGCTGGGGATGCTGGCGTGGGGCATCCGCTACGCGTTTTTCGCTCTCGGTGCGCCGTACGCGCTGGTGCTGCTCGGCGTCGCGCTGCACGGCATTTGCTTCGATTTCTTCTTCGCCGCGGGTTTCATTCACGTGGACAACACCGCGCCGCGCGACATTCGCGCCAGCGGGCAGGCTCTGTTCGGATTCCTGACCTATGGAGCGGGCATGTATCTCGGCGCGCTGGCCTCGGGCTGGATCGCGCAGCAGTTCACCAACCCCGTTACCAACGTCACCGATTGGCGCGGATTCTGGATCGTGCCCTGCGTCGGCGTGCTGATCGCCTGGGCCATCTTCGTGTTCGCGTTCCGGGAAAAGAAGCCCGCCACGGCCTGAGGGGGCGAAGGGGCCGGTTCGCAGGGCGGTTGCGGTGGCGAATCCAGCGTGCTGCCCGTTAGGCTCGATGCATGCTCCCGCTGCTCCTGCTGGCGGCCATGCAGTCGCCGCCGCCGCCCAAAGTCGTCCTGGTAACGATCCGCGGCGTGGAAGAGCGGCACGTGGACGCCTATCTGCGCGCCGGCGTTCTTGCGGCGGACGGGGGATTCGCACGACTGCGGAAGCAGGGTTTGCGAGTGAAGGAACTGATCCCGGTTCCCGGCGCGGTCACCGCCACCGCCGCGGCGACGCTCGCGACGGGAGCCACGCCGGGACGGCACGGGATCACCGGCAACACACTCCATCGACTCGGTGAGCCGCTGGACAAGCCCACCAGCGGTTTCACCATCCCGCTCGACGCCGAGACGCTTCGCGAAGCAGCAGCGCGCCAGGGCCGGCGCGTCGTCGATATCCTGCCGGTGCTGGCTTCGAGTTCCCGCGCTGGCGGGGGCGCAACGGCGCACATCCTGACCGGGGGAACCTCCGGCGATCAGCCGCGCAACACCGGAACCCCACCGGAGTTCGTCTCCGCGATCACCGCCGCCGTGGGGCACTGGCCCGGTTATCCCGATCACGCCGGCTTGATGGAAGGCCGGATCACCGGCTCGCAACTCGTGGAGCAATCGGACCGTCTCCGCGCCTTCAAGACCGCGGCCGCGAAGCATGTTCTGAAGCAGGGGAACTTCGATCTGCTGATCGTGGACGATCCGACAGTCGACGCCATCATGCACGGGTTCCCGGATCCTGCATCGCCGGAAGCAAAGCGAAGCTACCAACTGGCGGATCAGACACTGCGGGAGCTGATGGACGCTGCGGGCGCGGGCGTAACGCTGGTGGCGGCGTCCGGTCACGGAATCCAGCCGATGCTGCGCGGCATCGGAATGGGCAAACTGCTGGCGGGCAGCGGCGCCAGGGCCTTCGCTTACGGGCCGGTGGCGCACATTCGCACAAACCGCCCGGAACGGATCGCGCGCTTTCTGAAAGCTGCCCAGGACCCCCAGGGCCGGCGGATCTTCGAGCACATCCAGATTCTTGGCCCGTCCGATCATCCGCGCAACAGCGGCGACGTGATGGTCGTGGCCAGACCGGGCTACTTCCTGCACTCCGGGGAAGGCGACACATTTCGTTTTCCAGGCGACCACGGATTTCTGTCTGACCGCGGAGCGCTCTACGCCGCCGGGCCCGGAATCAGGCCCCGGACCCTCGGCAGCGCGCGGCTGATCGATGTCGCGGCCACCGTGAGCGCGCTGCTCGGAATTCAGCCCCCGGCGCAATCCGAAGGCCGGAATCTGCTTCGTTAAACCATCCGGCAGCCCGGATCGTGCGACGATAGTAGTTCCCACCCAAATGTCTTCTAAAGTGTTGAACCCTTCTACCCGGAATATCGCCATCATTGCGCACGTCGATCACGGCAAGACCACGCTGGTGGACGCCATGTTCCGGCAAAGCGGCATTTACCGCGAAAACGAGGCCATGGGCGAGCGCGTCATGGACTCCAACGAACTCGAACGCGAGCGCGGCATCACCATTCTGGCCAAGACCACCGGGGTCCGTTACAAGGACGTGAAGATCAACATCGTCGATACGCCCGGCCACTCCGACTTCGGCGGCGAAGTGGAGCGCGCCATGAAGATCGTGGACGGTGTCATCCTGCTGGTGGACGCGAGCGAAGGTCCGCTGCCGCAAACCCGCTACGTGCTCTCGAAGGCTCTCGAAGCGCGCATTCCTCCGATTCTGGTGATCAACAAGATCGACCGGCCGGACGCCCGCATTCAGGAGGTCTTGAACGAGGTGTACGACCTGTTCATCGACCTGGACGCGACCGAGGACCAGTTGAATTTTCCGGTGATTTACGCCAACGCCAAGGCGGGCATCGCCAAGAAGTCGGTGGAGGAAGAGAGCGAGAATCTCCGGCCCCTGTTTGAAACCATCGTGGAGCATATTCCCGCTCCCGCCGGCGATCCCGAAGGCGTTCTGCAAATCCTGGTCGCGAATCTGGATTACTCCGACTACCTGGGGCGGCTGGGCATCGGCCGCGTTTTCTCGGGCGTGCTCAAGCACGGCGATGAGGTCTCCATCTGCAAGCTGGACGGTTCCTTCCAGAAGACGCGAATCACCAAGATGTACTCCTTCGAGGGGTTGAAGCGCGTGGATGAAACGATCGGCCGGCCCGGCGACGTGCTGGCCATCGCCGGCGTGGAGGGCATCACCATCGGCGAAACGATTTCCCATCACGAGACCCCCAAACCCCTGCCCAAGATCCAGATCGACGAGCCGACGATCGCGATGACGTTCACCATCAACACCTCGCCGTTCGCCGGACGTGAGGGGCAGTACGTCACCTCGCGCAACCTGCGAGACCGGCTGGACAAGGAACTGCTCACCAACGTGTCCATCAAGGTGGAGGAAGCCGGCGGTCCGGACGCGTTCAAGGTGATGGGACGCGGCGAGCTGCAACTGGCGATCCTCATCGAGATGATGCGCCGTGAAGGCTATGAGCTGCAGGTGGGCAAGCCGGAGATCCTCACCAAGCAGATCAACGGTAAGCTGCATGAGCCGCAGGAATTGCTGGTGATCGACGTGCCGGAGCAGTTCGTGGGCGTGGTAATTGAGAAGATGGGCTCGCGCAAGGGCAAGATGTCCAAGATGGTGAATCACGGCTCGGGGCGGGCGCGGCTGGAATTCTTGATTCCGTCCCGGGGCCTGATCGGCCTGCGCAGCGAGATGCTGACCGATACGCGCGGCACCGCCATCATGAATTCGCTCTTCCAGGGCTACATCGAGTGGCAGGGCGAGATTCCATCGCGACCCACGGGCGCGCTGATCGCCGACCGGCCGGGAGTCGCCACCGCCTACGCGATTTTCGGCCTGCAGGAGCGGGGCGAGATCTTCATCACGCCCGGCGTGGATATTTACGAGGGGATGATCATCGGCGAGAACGCCCGCGACGCCGATCTGAACGTCAACATCGTGCGCGAGAAGAAGCTGACCAACATGCGCGCCTCCACCGCCGATGACGCCATCCGGCTGGTGCCCCCGCGCCTGCTCAACCTGGAACAGGCGATCGAGTTTATCGCTGACGACGAGTTCGTCGAGGTGACTCCAAAATCGATTCGGTTGCGCAAGAAGATCCTCAAGGCCAACCAGCGTTAACAAGCTCATATCCGGCGGGCTGCATCCGATGAGAACCCCATGGTCCGCTCCGGCAGCACGCCGGGGGAGCGGCTGGGGAGCCGTGTGCAGGAAAACGCCTGGCAAGAACAAATGGACGCCTCATGGGGACTGGCCGGAAGCGGTGTTCTTGCGGCAAGTTCCGGCCAAGTGGTGCGCTACGCCAACGAAAACGCCCGGAGGCTTCTGGGGTCCCATGCTGTCGGGATGTCGCTGGCGGAGTGGTGGGGCGGCGAGTTGGCCGGATTGGGGCAAGCGGCAGGCGTCTGGAGAGGCGAGCGTGAAATCGCAGGGCGGTGGATCAAGCTGGAAGTATGGAAGTGCGCGGCCGATGAGGACGGCTGGATGGCGCTGGTCACGGACGCGACCTCGCGTAAGCAGGCGCTGCGGGAAGCCGAACACGCCGATTCCCGGTTGCGCGACATCCAGGCGCTGTCAGCCGAGTTCTTCTGGGAAACCGATCGCTCGCTCCGGCTAACGTATGTCACCGGCGGCGTGAGGCAGCTTGGAGAGTGCGCTCCGCAGGCCCTGATCGGCCAGTCCAGACTGGAGCAGGTGGCGGACGGGGATCGCGAGGAACTGCGAGCCCTGCTCGAGAACGCCATGCGCACCGGAACTCCGGTGTGCAGCCCGGAGTTCCCCTGGCGGACCGCCAACGGCGAGAGCGGCTGGACCCAACTGACCGCCCTTCCCTTCCGCGATGCCTCCGGGCAGATCGTGGGCTTGCGCGGATGCACGCGCGAGGTGGGCGACCGGGTGCGGGCGCGCCAGGTCTCGGCCGATGCGCGCCGCGCCGCCGAAGCGGCTTCGCGCGCCCAAAGCGAGTTCATCTCCCGCTTGAGCCATGAGATCCGCACGCCCCTGAATGCAATGATCGGCATGGCCAGCCTGCTGCTGGCGGAGCCCCTCTCCGCCGGGCAGCGCGAGTATGTCGACACCATCCGGCGCAGCGGCGACAGCGTCCTGGCGCTGTTGAACGAGGTCCTGGACCTCGCCAAAATCCAGGCCGGAAAGCTGGAACTCGAGAATTGCGAGTTCGACCTGCTCGATTGCCTCGAGGCCAGCCTGGATGTGATCGCTCCCCAGGCGATCCAGAAAGGATTGCACGCGGCGTGTTTTCCCCACCCGGACTTGCCCTCCTTGGTCACCGGCGACAGCGCCCGGCTGCGCCAGGTGCTCGCCAACCTGCTTGGCAATGCCGCGAAGTTCACCCCCCGCGGCAGCGTGATTCTGGACATCGATGGTCAGCCCGCCGGCCCGGACGAATGGGTGCTCCAATTCGAGGTGCGCGACAGCGGCGTCGGCATCCCCGCCGCCAGCATGCCTAGATTGTTCCGCGAGTTCACCCAGGCGGACTCCTCCACCGCGCGTCAGTATGGAGGCACCGGCCTGGGCCTCTCCATCAGCAAACGCCTGGTCGAGCTGATGGGAGGCGAGATCGACGCCGAAAGCACCGAAGGCAAGGGCTCCACGTTCCGCTTCTCCATACGGGTGAAGGTCAGCCCGGATGCCGCGCCGCTCTCGAAAACCACGCGGCTCGCCGTCCCCCGGAACAAGGCTCGAGTGCTCACTCGCTTCGCCGATCCGCTGTTCCAGGACGCGATGCGCGCCTTCCTCGGCCGCTGGGGTTTCGATCCCGCGACCACCGCCGAGTCCGGCGGCGCCGGCGTGCTCGCGGTGGTCGACTGCGCCAGCCTGCGGACCGTTGCCGGCATTCCGGCCATCCTGATCGACTCCCGCGATCCGGCGGGGTCCGAACGGACGCTGCCGCCCCCCGTCCGCCCCTCCCATCTCCTGGAAGCGATCGCCAGGGCGTTGGAAAAGCCCGCCGCGCCGCCTGCCGTCGCATCATCCCGAAGCGATGGCCGGGATCAGCTCGCCATCCTCATCGCCGAGGACAACCCCGTCAATCAGAAAGTCGCGCGGCTGATGCTGCACAAACTCGGCTGTGAGGCCGACATCGTCACCAACGGAGTCGAAGCCCTGGAAGCCCTGGCCCAGAAACAGTATGACCTGATCTTCATGGACATCCAGATGCCGGAGATGGACGGCTTGGAGGCGACCCGCCAGATCCGCTCATCCCTGGACCGCGAGCGCCAGCCCTGGATCATCGCCATGACCGCTAATGTCCTCGAAAGCGATCGCCGGGCCAGCTTCGACGCCGGCATGAATGACTTCGTCGCCAAGCCGGTGCAGGTGGAGGACCTGGAGAACGCGCTGCGCCGCTTCTCACGCTCGGTTCGCCGCGGTTCCGCCGCGCCGCCTCCTCCATCGTGGGCGCTGCCCCAGGAACTCTGCGCGCTGGCCAGCTCCGGCGAGGCGCCGGTGGTCGACGATCTGCTCTCCCTGTTCCTGGCCACCGCCTCGCAACACGTGGCCGGCATCCGCGCCGCCGCCGGCAGCGGCGCCCCGGACGTCGTTCGCAAGCGCGCTCACAGCCTGAAAGGCAGCGCCGCGCAGATCGGCGCCGCCCGCCTGGCCGAGCTCAGCCGGCAAATCGAGCAGCAGGCCACCGCCGGGCCGCTGCAGGCGGACTTGCCCGTGTTCCGCGAAATCGAGAACGAATTCTCCAACGTGACCCGCGCTATCCAGTCCAGGCTGGACCGCTCCAAGAAAACCTAAAGCGGAATGTTGCCGTGCTTCTTGCGCGGCATCGTGTCCACCTTCGTCTCCAGTACCCGCAGCGCCTGAATCAGCCTCGGCCGCGTTTCCCGAGGCTCAATCACGCCGTCAATGAAGCCCCGCTCCGCCGCCACGAACGGATTCGCGAACCGGTCCTTGTACTCCTCGATCTTGCTCCGCCGCACCGCTTCCGCGTCCGCCGCTCCCGTGATCTCCCGGCGGTACAAAATGTTCACCGCGCCCTCCGCTCCCATCACCGCGATCTCCGCCGTGGGATACGCCAGGTTGATGTCGGTTCGGATGTGCTTCGATCCCATCACGCAGTACGCGCCGCCATAAGCCTTGCGGGTGATCACCGTGATCTTGGGCACCGTCGCTTCACAGTACGCGTACAGCAGCTTCGCCCCGTGCCGGATGATCCCGCCAAATTCCTGTTCCGTGCCGGGCAGGAACCCGGGAACATCCTCGAAGGTGATGATCGGAATGTTGAAGGCGTCGCAAAAGCGCACGAAGCGCGCGCCCTTCACTGACGAATTGATATCCAGGCATCCGGCCAGAAACGCCGGCTGATTGGCCACGATGCCCACCGGGCGGCCGTCCATGTGGGCGAATCCCACCACGATATTCTGCGCGAAGTGCTCCTGCACCTCAAAGAACCCTCCGTGATCCACCACCGCGTGGATAATGTCCTTGATGTCGTAGGGCACGTTCGATTCCGCCGGGACAATGGTGTCGAGCCTGGGGTCCATCCGGTCCGCCGGATCGGTGCATGCGGCGCGTAACGGCGGATCCTGGTTGTTCTGCGGGATGTAGCGCATCAGCTCGCGGATCATGCGCAGGCACTCGGCGTCATCGGGCGCGAGAAAATGCGCCACGCCGCTGCGCGTGTTATGCGTCAGCGCGCCGCCCAGCTCTTCCTTGGTGACTTCCTCATGCGTGACGGTGCGGATCACGTCCGGGCCGGTGACGAACATGTTGCTGGTCTTGTCCACCATGAATACGAAGTCGGTGATGGCCGGCGAATACACCGCGCCGCCGGCGCACGCGCCCATGATCGCCGAGATCTGCGGGACCACGCCGGAGGCCAGCGTGTTGCGCAGAAAGATGTCGGCATACCCGCCCAGCGAGGCCACGCCTTCCTGAATCCGCGCCCCTCCGGAATCGTTCAGCCCGATCACCGGGCATCCGGTCTTCATCGCCAGATCCATGACCTTGCAAATCTTTTGCGCGTTGGATTCGGAGAGCGAGCCGCCGAAGACCGTGAAGTCCTGCGCGAAAACGCACACCGTGCGGCCGTGAATGGCGCCCCATCCGGTGACGAAACCGTCGCCTTCGATCACCTGGTCTTCCATGCCGAAATCACGGCAGCGATGCCGCACCAGCTTGTCGAGTTCCTGGAACGAGCCTTCGTCCAGCAGCAGCTCCAGCCGCTCCCGCGCGGAAAGCTTGCCCTCCTTATGCTGGCGCAGGCGGCGCTCTTCGCCTCCCCCGGCCTCGGCATTGGCATGGCGGCGGCGGACCTCTTCCAGACGGTTGATCATGAAGTATCACTGTCCGACGCGGATGCGGGTAGTGTCAACTCTACTGCAGCGGCAGGAATACGCCCGGCTGGCTGGCGTGCTCTCCGATGCGCAGCATCACCGGCTGGCGTCCCGCCGTCAGGAAGCCGCCGGGAACGCGGACGTTGACCTGGAACAGGCCCGGAAAACCCGGCGCCGGCTGCGCGGCCAGCACTTCGGCCTCGAAACCCCCGACGCTGACCGAGACCGGCAAGCCTGACCTGCCCTCGCCGGTCGCAAACAACGCCACAACGGAACCTCGCGCCGCGGGCGTCGAATCCGAAACCAGGGTCCCGTTTTCGCGGACGGCGCTGGCGATTTCCTCGCTCGCAAACAGCGCGGGTGCGGCGGCGACAATGGGAACGGAGGCGGCGGCGCGCAACCCCGCATCCTCCCACAACTCCAGCCGGACTACCTGGCCGGGCTGAAGATCGGCGGGGATCAATGCAATGCCTCGATCCACATCGAGAACCGCCAGACCCGTCCCATTGCTTACCAACCTCGAGTTCCGGCGCCCTGCGAGGGCCGGGACGGAAATCAGCATTCCGGGGGCCACGGGACCGGACGTATTGCTGGCCGCGTTGCGGATGTCGAGCCCGTCGAGGGGCGGGGGGTCGGATCTTGCGGGGTCCAGTCGTAGTACGACATCATGTTCAGTATCAGTTACATAGAACGATCCGTCACCGGTGGAAACAAGCGCGGACAGCAGCCCTGGGGCGTGCCCGGACAGCGGCACCGCCTCCCAGGCGACGCCGGTCCAGCGCCACAATCCCTTGCCGGCCGCCAGGGGCGTGCCATCGGGGGCAAAAGCGACCGAAGTGGCGCTTAAGGGGCCCTTAAGTGCCTCTAAAGTGCCCGAAAGTGGCATTTTTAGCACCCTTAAGCGCCCTAATTCGGCGATCCAGAGCGCCCCACTCGCGTCCATGGCCAGCCCAGCGGGGTCATTCAGGGCCTCAAGCACCGTGCGAATCCGGCCGTCAGTGTCGACCACGCGGATCCTGCCGTTGCCGCTGTCCGAGATCCACAGACGGCCATCCGGAGCCACCAGGACCGCCGCCGGCGCGTTCAGGCGGGCAGCGGTGGCGGGGCCATTGTCGCCGGAAAAACCGGCCTCGCCGTCGCCAGCGACCTCAGTCACCCGGCCGGACCGGGAAATGCGGCGAATGCGGTGGCGGCCGGTGTCGGCGACGTAGATGCTTCCGTCGGGCCCGGCGGACACCCCGCCAGGCGAGACAAAGCTTGTATTTTGAACAGTATGGATGGTCCCAGCGGGAGTGATCACCCGGAGCCGGTTTGCCGCCCGTTCGGAGAAATACACGTTGCCCAGGTGGTCCAGCGCGAGGCCGGCGGGCGACCGCAACCGGGCTTGAATCGCCGGACCGTTTTCGCCCGATGGGGCGGTGGAGCCCGCAATCAGGCGAGTGGTTCCGTCCGGGCCGATCTCGCGTACCTGGTTGGCAAACGACACCAGAACCGTGCCGTCGAGCCGCACGGCGATGTCGGCGGCGTCACCGGGGATAATGCTGGTGCGGCCGTCGGAGGAACGCCGGAGGATTTGGCCGCTGCCGGGATCGGCGATGTACAGTGTATCCACCGAGTCGATGGCCAGGCCGGCGGGAGTAGCCGCGGTGAGGAGAGTGGAGATCACGCCGCCGCGGATCTTGCGGACGGCGTGATTGCCGCTGTCGGCGATGTAGACCGCGCCTTCGCTGTCGACGGCGAGGCCGGCCGGGAAGTTGAGCCGGGCGGCGATGGCGGGTCCGCCGTCGCCGCTGTACCCCGCCGTGCCGATGCCCGCGAACACAGAGACGTGGCCCGAGGCCGAGACGCGGTACACGCGATGGCCGGCGAAGTCCGAGACGTACCAGCCGCCGTCGTGGGCGAAGGCGATATTGCGGGGAGAGTGGAAGCCGGAGGCCGCGGTTTCCAGGACGCCATCGGGGAGGATGCGGCGGACGCGTCCGTTGCCGAGGTCGGCGACGAGAATGAGGCCGGTGCGGCTGACGGCGACACCGTAGGGGAAGCGGAGCGCATCGCCGCCGGCCAGCGTGTTGATGACGCCGGCGGGGTTGATGCGCCGGACGCGGTGGTCGGCTGCGTCGACGATGTACAGGTTGCCCGCGGGATCGAGGGCAAGTCCTTGAGGCTGGAAGAGAGTCGCGGAGGTCGCCGGGGCTCCGTCGCCGCCGCTGCCGCCGCCGGCGATCACGCGGGCGGAATAGGCGGTCTGGGCGGCGGCGGAGGAGGTCAGCAGCAGGCATGCCAGCAGGAATGAGAAAAGCGCTCGCATCAGCTTTACAAGGGAAGTGGGATCGGACCTGAAAAACTCTCAGCCGATTCCGATAAGCCTCTACGTGTCCCGCAAATTTCTGTTTGCCCTTCCGGGCTTGCTGTGCGCGCTGAGTCTCACCGGACAGTCGCGATTGCCGTTGAAATCCGGGCCGAGTCCGGCAGCCGAGTCCGGGGAGATGCTGGAGGCGTTGAAGCGAAGGCAGATCGGACGAGTGCACTGGCTTTTGGAGTGGGCGGAGAGTCCGAGCGCGGATGTCGTGCGCACGCTGGAGGATCGGGGCGCGAGAGTGCTGCAGATGCTGCCGGAGGACGGGATGATCGTTTCCGCGCCGGACAGGATGGACTGGAGCGGGATGGAGTTTTCCTGGCGTGGGTTGCTGACGAGGTGGCATAAGCTGAGCCCGCTGCTGGGCGAGGGGATGTCCGAGTTTCTGGTGGAACTGCATCCGGATGTGGACGCTGGAGAAGGCCGGGCTCTGGTGCTGCAGACCGGTTTCGACCTGTTGTGGCATCCAGACTTGCCGGAGAATCAGGTGTGGATTCGGGGCGCGGCGGCGGAGTTGGGCGGGCTGGCGGATTGGGACGAGGTCTCGTTCGTGTATCCGGCGCCGGACGCATTCCGGCAGGGCGAACCGGTGCATGTTTGTTCCGGGGCAGTCCTGGCGGGAAGCACGGTGCCGCAACTGATCGCGCGAGTGGGCGAAGGCTGGGACGGGCCGGGATTAGGCGCGGCGGCGCTCAGCTATACGTTCGGACCGCTGACGGAGAAGCTGCCGGCGGACATGGTCCGGTCGGAGATTGAGCGCGCGCTGGCCGAGTGGTCACGGCATGTGCGGACGACATTCACGCGGGGAACGAATCCGGCGGGGGCGCGGAATCTGCACTTCCTGTTCGGGGCGCGGGCGCACGGTGATGGCTTTCCGTTCGACGGTCCCAGCCGGGTGCTGGCGCATGCGTTCTATCCGTCGCCTCCGAACCCGGAGCCGATTGCCGGGGACTTGCACTTTGACGGCGATGAGGCGTGGAGGAGCGGCGTGGACGTGGATCTGTTCAGCGTCGCCTTGCACGAGCTGGGGCACGCGCTGGGGCTGGCGCATTCGGACGCGCCCGGAGATGTGATGTATCCGTTCTACCGCCGCGCATCGCAACTGTCGCCGGGCGACATCGCGGCAATCCGGACGCTGTACGCCTCCGGCGCGACGCCGCTGGCGCTGGTGCTGGGCGGGACGCCGGCCAAAACCACGGATAGCGTCGTGGTGTTGGCGGGCAGCGCGGGAGGCGGCGCGGGACCCTACACGATCCGGTGGAGCAACGACCGTGGCGGAGGGGGCGCGCAGCGCACCACGGGAGCATTTCAGTTTAACGTGCCCCTCCAGGCAGGGACGAACCTCATCGGAGTCGAAGCCGAGGACTCGGCCGGAGCGCGCGCGTCGAGATCCGTCGCGGTGGTGCGGGAGAGCGTCACGGAGACCGCTCCGGTGCTGCGGATCACGGCACCGGCGGCGGGGGGAACCTTTGTTTCGACCTCGCGAACCGTGGTGGTGCGGGGGACGGCGTCCCACGCCTCCGGCATCAGCCGGGTGACGTGGGCGAACTCGCGCGGCGGGAGCGGTGTCGCGATGGGGACAATGAACTGGGAAACTCAACCCATTGTGCTGGCCGAAGGCGTAAACAACATTTCGATTGCGGTGCTGTCCGTCTCCGGAGCAGCGGCCGCGGCCGGCCTTTCAGTCCAGTACAACAGCGAGACGCGCGACAGCACGGCGCCGTCGCTGCGTATCACGTCGCCATCGTCTTCGACGTTTCTGACGAGCGCGGCGGCGCTCGCCGTGTCCGGATCGGCTGCCGATTCGTCCGGCGTAGCGGGGGTCACGTGGACCACGAATCTTGGATTGACGGGCGATGCCGCGGGCACAACGTCCTGGACCGCGATGGTGCCGCTGTCGTTCGGGAACAACGCGATCACGATCCGGGCTCGCGATGCGGCGGGGAACACTTCCTGGCGGACGCTGATGGTGACGCGGCGGTGACGAGCCGCAGGTGGGTTCCGGGGCGCTTTCCCTGTGTCAAGGATGTCCTGTCACAAGGGGTAGGAAGACTTGGCAGTTGACCCCTCAAGGCCCCGACTACGGGGTTGGTTCGTGCGCGGGTCGCCCGCGAGCAGCGGGTGAGGCGGTTGATCCAGCGTTGCCGGTTGTTGACCGTCACCTTCCTCGGGGCCTGAAGGCGGCACTACGGGGGTCCTCTGGCGTTTGCCGCTTGCGCGCAGCTCCCGGTTCGTCGGCGCAGTGGAGAGACGATTACTTCTAGCGCCTGGGAAATAGCGAGGTGTGTTAGGTGGATTCGTCTGCCGCTCGCTCAGGTTCACGGCTCCCATCCATTTCGCGGACGGCTGCATAAACGTTTTGCTGGCCATTGCCGTGACGCGCGCGGCTCCCGGTTTTTCCGTCGGGGCCTGAAGGCCCCGGCCGCCTGAAGGCGGCACTACGGGTTGCTTCGCACGCGGCTGCACTTCAGAAGCTGGAGGCAGGCAACGTCTGCCGCTTGCTGACGCGCGCGGCTCCCAGTTTCTCCGTCGGCGCCTGAAGGCCCCTGCCGCCTGAAGGCGGCACTACGGGGTTGCTCAGTGCGGATTAAGGCGGCACTCGCGGAACAACGTTTGCCGCTCCGTTACCGTCGCGGTCGCGAGGCGAGGGGTCAGGCCTTGGCGAGTTCGCGGGTGATGTAGTCGCAGGCGCGGACGGTGATCGCCATCATGGTGAGCGTCGGGTTCTGGCAGGCGATGGAGCAGAAGACGGCGCCGTCGGTGACGAACAGGTTGGGGACTTCGTGGGTCTGGCAGAAGGGGGTCACGACGCTTCGGCGGGGGTCCGTGCCCATGCGGGCGGTGCCGACCTCATGGATGCAGAGGCCGGGGGTGGAGATCTCGCCGCCCATGCGGATGTCGCGCGCGCCGGCGGCGGCGAGCATTTCGGCGCCCTGTTCGCGGGAATCGTTCCAGAGCTTGAGTTCGTTGTCGCTCCATTCCATGTGCATTTTGAGCACGGGGATGCCCCAGGCGTCGACGCGGTTGGGGTCGATTGCGACGTGGTTTTCGAAGCGGGGCAGGGTTTCGCAGAAGGGCGTGAAGGCGATGCGCCACAGGCCGTTGCGGACGGCATCCTTATACTCCTTGCCGAAGCCGGGAGCGTCGAACCGGAAGGCGGGCATGCTGGAGCCCTGATAGCCGTAGCCGCGGATGAAGCCGTTGGTGGTCTTCTCCTTGACGTTGCGGAAGCGGGGGATATAGAGGCCGTTGGGGCGGCGCGGCGGTCCGGCCCAGGGGCGCGCTTCCTGGATGGGCATTTCGCCGGAGACGCTGCCCCGGAAGATGTGGTCCATCAGGTAGCGGCCGAGGACGTCGCTGGACTTGCCGATGCCAGAGTTCATCAGCAGGCGGGTGGATTCGAGGGTGGAAGCGCAGAGCACGATGACCTTGGCGCGGATTTCGCGCGCATCGCGGGTGTTGCTGTCGATGTAAGAGACGGAGGTCGCCTTGCCGTCCTTCGTATTGACGCGTGCGGCGACGGCGTCGGTGATGAGGGTGAAGCGGCCGGTTTTCTGGGCGTCGGCGATGGTGGTCCAGGGGCTGGCGAAATAGGAGAAGGTGCCGCAGCCCTGTTCGCAGGGTCCGCAGTAATGGCAGGCGGCGCGGCCGTTGTGGTTCTTCGTGAGCACGGCGGCGCGGCCGATGGTGACGGTGCGGCCGAGCCTGGATTTGACGGCGTCGCGGAACATGGTTTCGCCGCAGGTCATTTGCATGGGCGGCAGGAACTGGCCGTCGGGGAGCTGGGGCAGGCCTTCGTTCTGGCCGCTGATGCCGACGTATTTCTCGACGAGATCGTAGTAGGGGGCGAGGTCGGAGTACGAGATGGGCCAATCGTCGCCGAAGCCGTCGTGGGAGGCGGCTTTGAAGTCGAGGTCGGAGAGGCGGTAGCTTTGGCGGCCCCAGCTTAGGGTGCGGCCGCCGAGGGCTCGCATGCGGATCCAACTGAAGGGTTTGGCCTGGGTGTAGGGGTTGTCGAGGTCGTTGACGAACCAGTTGTAATTGCCTTCGCGGCAGGCGTAGCACTGGGTTTGGATGGCGCGTTCGCGGCGGATGTAGGGGCTGTTGCCGAGGTAGGGATACTGCCAGGACTGCTGGTGTTCGGTGAAGTCCTTGGGGGTGACCTTGGCGCCGGCTTCGAGCATGGCGACCTTCATGCCGGCTTCTGTAAGGCGTTTGGCGGCCCAGCCGCCGGTGGCGCCGGAACCCACGACTACCGCGTCAAACGGTTCGGCCGGAGTGACAACCTGGAGCATGGGCTCAGTATATCCCTTGGGCCGTATAATTGTGACCGGATGGCGGGGGAGCGGAAGCCTTCGGAGTGGATGGTCGCTTTCGGGCGGTACAGTTCGCTGGCTTTTCTGATTCCGGCGGCGACGCTGGTGGGGTACGGGATCGGCTACTGGCTGGATGGTTATTTCGGGACGCGATTTCTGACGCCGGTGTTCCTGATTCTAGGGATCGCGGCGGGGCTGATGAATCTGATCCGGGAGTTCAACAAGGAGACGCGAAGGGGTGACTGAGGATCGCGCGTTGCCCCTGGTGCAGCGGATCGCGCTGGTGCTGGCCATGGCCGGGATCGTGGGGGCGTTCTACTGGCGGGGCTGGGCGGGGGCCGCGGGATTCGCGATCGGGTCGGCGATTTCGATCCTGAATCTGAAGTGGTGGGAGCGGTTCGTGAACCTGCTGGGGACGGAGAAGGAAGAGCGAAAGACGACGTGGGCTTTCGCGATGCGGTACGTGATCCTGGGCGCGGTGGTCTATGCTATAGTGACTTACTTGAGGGCAGACCTCGGCGCGATACTGGCCGGTCTTCTGACCGCGGCAGCAGCCGTCCTTCTGGAACTCCTCTACGAAATCTTTTATGCCCGAACATGAATTGTGGGTCACCGCTCTGTTCAATCGGTTCCTGGCGGGTCCGGCGAACGCGGTGTTGAATGCTGTGGGACATCCGGCGCACGATGCGGCGAAGCCATGGGCCAACTGGATGACGATGGAGATTCTGGCGGTGGTCATCGTGGTCGCGCTGGTGATGATGGTGCGGGGGCGGCTGTCGGTGGAGAATCCGGGCGGGCTGCAGCACCTGATCGAATCGATCTACGGTTTTCTGAAGACCAACGCGGATGAGGCGGGGATTCACCATTCGGAGAAGTTCGTGCCGTACTTCTTCACGGTGTTCCTGTTCATCCTGACGATGAATCTGATCGGGGCGGTGCCGGGGTTTGAGGCAGCGACGATGTTCGCCTGGGTTCCGGCGGGACTGGCGATCACGACGTTCTTCTACTACAACATCAAGGGCGTGGCGGAGAACGGGATCGGCTACTTCAAGCATTTCATCGGACCGTATTTGTGGCTGGCGCCGTTGATGATTCCGATCGAGCTGGTGAGCCACATGGCGCGGCCGATGTCGCTGACGATTCGACTTTACGCCAACATGTTCGCGGGGGAACAGGTGACGCTGGCGTTCCTGGGTTTGGTGCCGCTGATCATTCCGGTGATCTTCATGGCGCTGCACGTTTTTGTGGCGTTTCTGCAGGCTTATATCTTTACTTTGCTGTCGATGATTTATGTCGGCGGCGCGGTCGCGCACGAGCATTAATACCGGCTTTATGCAGCCCCAAGTGTGAGCTCCGGCCGTCCCAACGGACCGGCAGAACCACCTCCTTGGGGAAGTTCATACGAAGGAGAAAGAGCAAATGAAAGTGAAGACGATGGCAATTCTCGCGATTCTGTTTCTGATCGCGATGCCGGTGATGGCGCAGGACGCCAACGCGCAGGGCAACTCGATTCTGTCCAAGTCCGCGGCGAACATCCTGGGTCTGGCGCTGTCCACCGGGCTGTGCGGGCTGGCGCAGGGCCGTGCGGTGGCGGGCGCGACCGAAGCGATGGGCCGGAATCCGGGCGCGATCGCCGGTATCCGCGGCGCACTCATTCTGGGTCTCGTGCTGATCGAGTCGCTGGCGCTGTACACGCTGGTGATTGTGTTTATCGGCTAGGCGAGGGCATTTAAGAGCAGACTTGGGGCGGGTCGCGGTCGCGATCCGCCCCGTTCGTTTGCAGGGCAGATTCGCGGTGGTTGAGAGCGGGGCCTGAAGGCCCCGGACCGCCTAAAGGCGGTTCTACACTGCTGGAGCAGGGCGTTTGCCAAACTGGCGTGAAGCCCGTTTTCCGGTACGGTTGGCGATTGAGAGGCTGGGGTGAAGGCGAATGCACATCGCCGGCGGATAGAACGAACTTGGTTGCGGCTCACCAAGGTCACAGAATACGCACTTCCAAATCGCATACGCATCCAACATAAATCATGAAACTGCAAGGCATTTTCCCTCCGATCGCGACTCCCTTCGACCACAATGGCGAGATCTGGAAAATGAAAGTGGAGCACAACGTGGGCAAGTGGAACCGCACCGCGCTGGCGGGATATGTGGTGTGCGGGTCGACGGGCGAGTCCATTTGCCTGACCACGCCGGAGAAGGTCCAGCTTTGGGAGTGGGTGGCGCAGTATGCCGCGCCGGAGAAGCTGCTGATCGCGGGAACGGGCGTGGAGAGCGTTCACGAGACGGTGGAGCTGACCAATCGCGCGGCGGAGCTCGGGTACAAGGCGGCGATGGTGCGCACGCCGCACTACTTCAAGAATCTGCTGAACAACGATGCCGCGCAGTTGACCTATTTCCGCAGCGTGGCGGACCGGGTGAAGATTCCGGTGATGATTTACAACTGGCCGCAGACCACCGGGATCGACATTTCGGTGGAAGCGGCGTGCCTGCTGAGCGAGCATCCGAACATCATCGCGATCAAGGAAAGCTCGGGGAATCTGGAGAAGATCCTGCGGCTGGTGAACGAAACCCGGAAGGGGTTTCAGGTTTTGACGGGATCCGCGCCGATGCTGGCGCCGTCGCTGGCGGCGGGGTGCACGGGAGCCGTGCTGGCGTTCTCGAACGCGGCGCCGTACGCCTGCATCACGATCTGGGAGGCGTTCCGGACTCGGGAGATGGACGCCGCCAACGACTGGCAGCGGCGGATCATGAAGGCGGCGCGCCTGGTGACGGTGAAGTACGGCGTGCCGGGGCTGAAGCACGCCATGGACTTCAACGGATTCTACGGCGGTCCTCCGCGGCTGCCGCTGGCGCCGGTGGGGCCGGATGCGCGCAGGGAGATCGAGGAAGCATTCGACGGGCTGCGGGGCTGAGGCCTAGTTGCGGCCGGCCTGGCCGGCGGCTTCGCGGGGCGAAGGCCACCCTGGCTCGCAGGCGGCGCACACGCGGCCGATGGCGTCAAAGCCGGTGAGTTCGATGTCGCGGCTGAGGCAATCCGGATTCTCGTCCTGCTCCTGGAACAGATCCGTGCTCAAGTACTTCTTGTTGCTGTCGGCGAACACCGTAACCACGGTGGCATCGCCGCCGAGCTCCTCCAGCACCTGAACCGCGCCCAGGAAATTGGCGCCCGAGGAAATGCCGACGGCGAAGCCGGAGCAGGCGAGCTTCCGCGCCATCAGGATCGCGTCTCCGTCGGAGACCTGGATGATGCGATCAAGCCGGTCGAGCTCGACGATGGCGGGCACGAACTCATCGGAGATGCCCTGGATGCGATGGTGGCCCACCTTGCGTCCGGTGGACATGGTGGGCGACTCGGCCGGTTCGAGAGGGTGAACGCGAACGGAATCGCGGCGGCTCTTGAGATACCGGCCGACGCCCATCACGGTGCCGCCGGTGCCCACGCCGGCTATGAACGCGTCGGGCTGGAGGCCCGCGGATTGCAATTGCAGCCAAATCTCGGGACCGGTGCGGAGCTCATGGGCGCGGACGTTGGCGGCGTTGGCGAACTGGCGCGGCAGGAAGGTGCGAGGATCGCGGGCGGCTGCTTCCTCGGCGAGGCGGATGGAGCCGAGGAAGCCGCCCTGGGCGCGGGAGACCGGCATGATGCTCGCGCCGAGGCTGCCGATGAGGGCGACGCGCTCCTGGCTCATCCAATCGGGCATGAAGATGGTTACGGGATGTCCCAGGGCGCGGCCGATGGCGGCGAAGGAGATGCCGGTATTGCCGCTGGTGGCTTCGAGGATGGTATCGCCGGGCGCGATCGCGCCGTCGCGATAGGCCTGCTCCAGAATGTGCAGGGCCATGCGGTCCTTGATGGAGCCGGTCATGTTGAGCGATTCGATCTTGGCGTAAATGCGGCGGAGGCGGCCGCGAAAGGTGAAATCGAACGCGGCCAGGGGAGTGTTGCCGATCATGCGTTCCAGCGCGGCGAAGCGCTGGCGGAAATTGTGCGGCATGTGGGATTACGATACTACGGTGGACGTCAATCCAGCCGGGGGTGAATGCGCCACAGGTTGCCTTCGCGCAGATTGGACAGCCAGATGGAGCCGAGCCCGGCGCGGACGGCATCGCCGCCGGGACCGGCGTACTGTCGGACTACCTTGTTCTGCTCCGGGTCAATCTTGGACAGCGGAAATTCGAAAGCCGTGATCCAGACCGCACCCTCGCCGGCGGCGATCTCGCCTCCGCCTCCGGGCACGCCGACGGGAATGGTGGCGAGCACCTTATTAGTTTTGGCGTCGATGCGGGTGACATCGCCATTCTGCTGATTCAGAGTCCAGACCGAGCCGAAGCCCACGGTAAGAAAACGCGGCTTGGCTCCGGTGGCGATGAGCTGCTCAACCACGTTGGTGCGGGGGTTCACGCGGGCGAGCTGGCTCGTTTCCGTGCTGGTGACCCACAGCGAGCCTTCCCCGTAGGCGACCGCGAAAGAACCCGGCGGTACGCGAACCTCGGCAACTACTTTGTTGTCGGCGGGATCAACGCGGGCCAAGATGCCTTTCTTGTCGGTGAGAATCCAGAAGGAATCGGCGGAGACGGCGATGCCGCCCTCTGAGCCGGCGAGGGTTATGGGGAAGGTGGCGGTCACCTGTCCGGTCTTTTTGTCGATGCGCGATACGGTCTGATCGCCGCAGTTGGGGACCCAGATGCTGCCGAATCCGGCGGCAATGCCGGAGCAGGGATTTTTGCCGACGGGGATGAGGGCGGCGACCTTATTGGTTTTCGGATCCAGGCGGGCGACGTTGTTGGCGGGGTAATTGGAAACCCACACGTCCTCGTCGATTACGATCCAATCCGGGTTGCCGCCGGTCTGGAAGATAGCGTTCGGGGTAAGGCTGGCGATGGGGCGCTGCACTCCGGGACCGGTGACGCCCGGCTTTTTGGGCGGGGCCGGTTTGGACTGGGCCAGGAGGGCGGCGCCTACACAGATCGCTAACCCGAGACGATGGAGGGACATGCGGGTATTGTAGGCTTGCTTGACTCCCCGGCGGGAGTCCGGTAGGTTCGAGTAGGCTGAACTTGGGGATGGCTTTGCATACAAGTGTGTTATTGGCGGGGCTTGTGGGCCTTGCGCCGGTGTTGACGGCGGCCAGTTCGCCGGAGTTTTTCGAGAGCAGGATTCGCCCGGTACTGGACGCAAACTGCCTGGGGTGTCATTCCAAACTGGCGATGGCGGGGCTGCGCCTGGATTCTCGCGCGGCGATGCTGAAGGGCGGGGTGACGGGTCCGGCGGTGGTGCCCGGAGATCCGGAGAAGAGCCTGTTGATTCAGGCGATCCGGCAGGAGCGGCCGGAGCTGCAGATGCCCAAGGGTGGCAAGCTCAAGAAGCGGGAAATCGACGATTTCGTGGAGTGGGTAAAGGCGGGCGCGGCGTGGCCGGAGGCCAGGATGACAGCGCCATCCGGACCGGGGTTGAGCGCGCAGCAGCGGGGATTCTGGAGCTTTCAGCCGTTGAAGAATCCGCAGCCGCCGGCGGTGAAGAATGCGGCGTGGGCTCGCAACGCGATCGACCGATTCATTCTGGCGTCGCTGGAACGGGAAGGATTGACGCCGGGCAAGGCGGCGGACCGGCGGACGCTGATTCGGAGGGTGACGCTGGATCTGACCGGGTTGCCGCCCAAGCCGGAAGAAGTGGATGCATTCGCGGCGGATGCCTCGCCCGAATCGTATCCGAAGCTGGTGGACCGGCTGCTGGCGTCGCCGGCGTATGGGGAGCGGTGGGGGCGGCACTGGCTGGACGTGGTGCGGTACGGCGAAGACGATCCGCGAGGACTGGCGCCGATGAACCGCGGCTACATGCCGTATCCGTTTGCGTATCTTTATCGCGACTGGATCATCCAGGCGATGAACGATGATGTGCCTTACAGCGATTTCGTGAAAGCGCAGCTCGCCGGGGACCTGATGGACGAGAAAGTCCGCGTGAAGGTGCTTCCAGCGACGGGATTTCTGGGTTTGGGCCCGTGGTATTACGACCTGGCCGATCCGCCGGTGGCTCGCGCGGATGAGCGGCACGAGCGGATCGACACCACGACGCGGGCATTTCTCGGGCTGACGGTGGGCTGCGCGCGCTGTCACGACCACAAGTACGATCCGATTTCGATTCGCGACTACTATTCGCTGGCGGGCGTGTTCGGGTCGACCACGTACCGCGAGTATCCGCAGGCATCGAAAGCCGCGATGGAGGAGCAGAAGGCGAAGGAGAAGAAGCTGGAGGACAAGGAAAAGCTGCTGGGCGAGTTTCAGCGTCACTCCTCGGAACAGATGGCCTTGATGTACTCGCGCCGTTCATCGGAATACATGTTGGGCGTGTTCCGGATGAAGGGCGAGGTGAAGAAGCCGGCGCACGAAGTGGCTGAGCAACTGAAGCTGGACGGGGAGCTGTTGGCGCGCTGGGAGAAGTGGCTGGAGAAGCCGCCCACGTTCTATCCGTATCTGAAGCCGTGGCAGGAGATGATGGCCAAGGGCGGAACGGATGAGGAGCAGGCGAAGAAACTGGCTCGCGAGTTCCAGGAGGTGCTGGACTCGGTGATCATCGAGCATCAGGAAGCGGATCGCGAGAACGAGATTATCAAGGCGAAGGCGCTGCCCGGCACCAAGCCCAAGCCGGAACCGAAGGGCAAGCCCCACGAGTTCGAGACCGCGGACGATTTCTGTCCGGGCTGCGGGCTGGAGCTGCGTACGATGACGGCGGATCGCGGCAATCTGTACAACGACGTGTTCCGGTTCGACCTGCATGAGACGGACCCCGCGCCGCAAGGGCGGAGGTCGCCGGCGTTGCTGAGTTTCCGGGGGCATGCGCTGGAACGGCGGCTGAGTTCCGAGGCGGCGAAGCATCTGGCGGACTCACGGGCGGAGATCGAAAACGCGCGCAAGGAACTGCAGCCGGAGATTCCGGTGATCCACGGTGTCGCGGAGGGCGCGAAGCCTGGTAACCAGCCGCTGTTGAAGAGGGGCAATCCGTACACGCCGGACGCGGAGGTCCCGCGCGGATTTCCGGAGGTGCTGACGGCGGCGCCGAAGCTTTTTGAGGCGGGCAGCGGGCGGATGGAGCTCGCCGGGATCATTGCCGCGCACCCGCTGACCGCGCGGGTGATCGTCAATCGCATCTGGAAGTGGCATTTCGGCACGGGGATGGTGAACACGCCGAGCAATTTCGGGCAGGTTGGCGAGCGCCCGGTGCATCCGGAGTTGCTGGAGTATCTGGCGTCGTGGTTTACGGCGAACGGGATGTCGTTCAAGAAGCTGCATCGCGAGATCCTGCTGTCGGCGGCGTACCAGTTGAGCGCGGCGGACATTCCGGCGAACTCGGCCAAGGACCCGGAGAATCGTTACTATTGGCGAGCGAACGCGCGGCGGCTGGAGGCGGAGTCGATCCGCGATTCGATGCTGGCGTTGTCCGGGAAGTTGGACTCGCGCATGTACGGACCGTCGGAGGACCTGGCGTCGAGCAAGCGGCGGACGGTGTACGGGAAGGTGAGCCGGTTCCGGCTGGACCCGTATCTGCAGTTGTTCGATTTCCCCAATCCGGGGCTGTCCGCGGAGCAGCGTCACATTACCGACGTTCCGCCGCAAAAGCTGTTTTTCCTGAACAGCGATTTCGTTTTGAAGCAGGCGGAAGGGCTGGTGAAGCGTCTGGATACGGAGGCCGGGGACGAAGCGAAGATCCGGCTCGCGTACCGTTTGTTGTATCAGCGGGCGGCGACGGAGAAGGAGATCGCGGCGGGTGTGGCGTTCGTCGGGGAAGAACGGAAGAAAGAGCGCGCCGCTGCTCCGCAGCCGGCGGCGGGCGAGGCGAAGAAAGTGGAAGCGCCGGGACCCTGGGTCCGCTATGCGCGGGTTCTGTTCAGCACCAACGAGTTTCTGCAAATCCAATGAAGCGACATAAACAGACGCAACCGTTGACCCGCCGCGAGGCGTTGTGCCGCATGGGCGGCGGGATGGGATTCGTGGCGCTGGCGAACATGCTGACGGATTCGCTGGCAGCCGCGGAAACGAAGCCGGTGCTGCATCACAAGGCTCGCGCCAAGCGGGTGATTTTCCTGTTCATGAACGGCGGACTGTCGAGCATCGACAGCTTCGACTACAAGCCCGCGCTGGAGAAGTTCCACGGCCAGCCGCTGCCGGGCGGGGAAGTGAAGACGGAACGGAAAACCGGAACGCTGCTGAAGTCGCCGTTCGCCTTCAAGCAATACGGTCCGAACGGAATGTGGATCAGCGAGCTGTTCCCGCACGTGGCCGAATGCATGGAGGACATCTGCTTCATCCGGTCCATGCAGACCGATATCCCGAATCACGAGCCGTCGCTGCTGATGATGAACACCGGGCACACGCAGGTGGGCCGGCCGTCGATGGGCGCGTGGCTGACCTATGGGCTGGGGACCTCGAATCGCAACCTGCCGGGTTTTGTAGTGCTGTGCCCGGAGATGCCGACGGTCGTGGGGCCGCCGTTGTGGAGCGCGGCGTTTCTACCTCCGATCACGCAGGGGACCTTTATTCCGGATCGCGTGGAGGAGCGGGCGAAGGACTTCGACCCGAAGAAGCTGATCCCGTATCTGTATCACGACGCGAATTCGATGGAGCGGCAGAAAGCGGAGTTGGAACTGCTGTCCAAGCTGGAGCAGATGCAGGGCGCGCCCGGTCTGGAAAGCTCGCTGGCGACCATGGAAACGGCGTTCCGGATGCAGACGGAAGCTCCGGAGGTTTTCGACATCCGCAAGGAGAGCGAGGCAACACAGAAGTTATACGGCCCGGGGAGCACGGCGCGCGGCTGTTTGATGGGCGTTCGGCTGCTGGAAAAAGGCGTGCGGATGGTGCAGATCTATTACGCGAAGGGCGACCCCTGGGACGCGCACATGGACATTCTGGATCACCGCAAGAATGCGAAGGACTCGGATCAGCCGTACGCCGCCGTCATCAAGGATCTGAAGGCGCGGGGGATGTTGGACGAGACGCTGGTGGTGTGCGGCAGCGAGTTCGGCAGGACGCCGGTGGTGGAAACCGGGGGCAACTTCAGCGGCGCGCGCAACGGCCGGGATCACAATCCGTTCGGGTTCACGATGTGGCTGGCGGGCGGCGGCGTGAAGGGCGGAATGACTTACGGCGCCACCGACGATTTCGGCTTCAAGGCGGTGGAGAAGCCGGTGCATGTTCACGATCTGCATGCGACGATTCTGCACCTGCTGGGGATTGACCATACGAAGCTGACGTACCGGTATAGCGGTCGCGATTTCCGGCTGACGGATGTGGCGGGGAGTGTGCTGCACGAGATTATCGCGTGAAGCGGCCTCGCTGTAAGACGGCCGGCGCGGTTGTGTGAGAATGACGATGTTCAGACTCGGCTCTGAACTTGATTGCCTCTGGTCCCATCTTCAAAACGCGTCGCGATTGCCGGAGCCACGGGTTACATCGGTGGCCGGCTGGCGCCGCGCCTGATCGAAGACGGGTACATCATCCGGTGCCTGGTGCGATCGCCGGGGAAACTCGCGGGCCGGGCGTGGGCGGCGAACCCTAAGGTCGAGATCCGCCAAGCAGACTTCGAAGACGTTCAG
>CAYOQB010000024.1:0-40135 GCA_964406035.1 uncultured Solibacteraceae bacterium
CCAGGATGTCGCTGCGCAGCGTCACGATCGCGTGCCGTTCGGTGAAGCCGAAGGGGAAGCGGGTGGAAAGCTGGAACGCGTTCTCGCGATGCGTGCCCCGCCGGGCGAAACGCAGCTCCACCACGTGCTCCAGCACCGCCTTGCCGGGGATCACCGGGAAGTAGATCGCGGAGTCCAGACTCGAGCCTTCCGCGCCCTTCAGGTGAATCGAAAACGACGGGATCCAGTTCTTTTCGTTGTGCAACCGCACCCGCGCGGGAGTCCGGCGGCGCGCCGAAACATGCTCCGGATGCAACAGTTCCAGCTCCAGCCCGGCCAGGCTCAGCCGGCTGATGAAGCCCGACACCAGCAGCGTCGACAGCATTGCCGCCAGAATCAGGAACAGCAGATTGTTGGCCGATGCGAACGCGGCAAGGCCAGTCAGCAGGATCGCGGCGGTGTACACCAGCCCGGTCCGGGTCACCTGCTGCCGGATGGAGTCCTCGAACAGGCCCCGCAGCTTCTTCCACGCGCCGCGCAGGTGCCGCATCAGCGATCCAATCCGCGGCGTCCGGCCATTTCCCGGCCGATCTCCGCCTTGGCTTGCGGATCGAGCACGCGATCCGCCAACGGAAACAACCGCGAGTCTTCCAGCGCGATGTGATCGCGGTACAGCTCCCGCATGCGATCCAGTGTCTCGCATAAAGCAGCGGCGTCATCCGGCGGCAGACTTCCGGCGGCCAGCCATCGCAATCCCAGTTCCTGCACACGCTGCTCCCACTCCGCCGCCCGCAGGTGATCCTGCTGCAGCCGCTCCACCTGTTCCAGCGCCTCCCGGCCCGCGTCGATCTCCCGCAACCTCGGGAACAGCGAATCCTCCTCGTCGGCGGTATGCCGCGGCGCGCCGGTGCGGAAATAAGTCAGAGCCCGGTCGAATGCCTCGCGCTGCTCGCCGGTCAGCGAAGCTCCGCGTGCCTCGTGCGCCACGCGATGCAGCACCTGCAGGAAATTTTCGATGCGCCGGTGGCAGTCGCCCAGCAGGCCGATCGGGTTGTCGAAATCGCTCTCCGGCTTGCCGCCGATTTGAACTGGCATTGTGAGTTACACCTTGAATGGCTTGTTGAGATAGCGGCGCGATTGCTCCGCCCACTCCGACTCGGGAGCGAGCCGGATCGCCTGGCGATACGCCGCCAGCGCCTGCCCGCGATCTCCCTTCAGATCGTACACGTAGCCGCGCTTCAGCCAGGCCTTCGCCCGGGTTGCCTGCGTCCCGCCGCTCAGCGCTTCCAGCCTCGCCAGCGCTTCCAGCGCGCGATCCCAGTCCCGCGCCGCCGTGAGAACATCGGCGCGCAGCGTCAGCATCCGCTCCTGCGACACGTTGGCGTAGCGCCCGCCCGGCCGGGCGCCTTCTTCCAGCACCGCGAGCTCGCGCAAGGCATCCTGCGCCCGCCCCGCTTCCAGCAGTTGCCGCGTCAGCTCCATCCGGTACAGGTAATTCGACGGAAACCGCGCCGCCAGCGCGATCATGATCGGCATCGCCCGGTCAATCTGCTTCTCGCGGCGGTAGAACAGCGACAGGATCACCTGCCCTTCCACCTGGACGCTCTTGCCTTCCCTCGCCACCCGCTCGATGCCTCGCAGCCCGCCTTCCTTGTCGCCGCGGAACCCGGCCAGAAACACCACCGCTTTCACCCACGCGGGCAGGCTGCCCACGATGTAGTCGTGCACCGAGGGAAGCAGCAGCGCATCGGCAAGCGACGGGTTGGCTTCGAGCGCGCGCTGGTGGAACTTGCGAGCGCTGCTCGCGCCGGACAGCGCTTCCCGCCAGCTCTTTTTCACCAGGTACGCGTAGCTGGCGCGATGCACGTTGGCCACGCCGAGCGCGTATAGCGCCTCCGGATCGCGCGGATTCGCCGCGATCCGCTCCTGCCCCAATTGGATCGCCTTTTGCACCGCGCCTTCAAACCGCGTCTTCTCCTCCGCCGTCATCTCGACCCCGCCGCGCCTCTGGAACCCGCCGATATCCAGCGCCAGGCTGGAATCGAGCGCGCCCGCCAGGTACAACCTCCGGTACAGGATCGTGTAGGCGAGAAAGTTGTGCAGATTGGGATCGCGAGGGGAACCGGCCAGTTGCTTTTCGATCAGCTCCAAAGCCCGGTCATACCTCAGGTTGTAGAACTCCTGAAACGCGGGAGAGTCGGACCAGTCCGCCGCCGGCAGAGCCGCGGCCAGCAGAATCGCGGCCAAACAGCGCCTCATGCTTTCAGTATCCCCAATAACAAAGGCCGGCGTACAAGACGCCGGCCTCTGTCGGATTACCGCTAGTCTGAAGTTAGAACACGATCTTCGCGGCCAACTGGATCACGCGCCAGCTTTCGCCGTTCTGATTGGTCGTTGCCGAGCTCGCCGTCGACAACGTCACGCAGCAGGCCTGGCCGAACACCGACGAGGTGATGGCCGGGCTGCCGACGCTGGCGTCGCGCGGATTGCGGAAGTTCGGATGGTTCAGCGCGTTGAAAGCCTCCGCGCGGATGATCAGCCGGACCTTCTCGGTGAAGTTCACCGACTTGGCGATGGACGCGTCCAGGTTCCAGAAGCTGGGCCCCTGGAACAGGTTGCGCCCGATGCCCACCTGGCCGGGGCCGGGGAACCGGAAGCCACTGGCGTCGCGGAAGAACACCGGGCCGGTGACGCCCGGGATCTCCTGCATCTGCGTTTGCGGCAGCTCGCCCGTAAGCGCGGCGCGGGATTGCGCCGAGAAGTTATGAGTCAGCGCGCCGGAGCGGACGGTGAACGGCTCGCCCGACTGGTAGGTGTAAATGCCGTTCAGGCTCCAGCCGCCGATGATGGCGTTCAGCCATCCCGGAGCGTCCTTGCCGATCGGCTTGGTCTTGCCGAAGGGCAGCTCATAGATACCCGAGATGTTCAGCACGTGGCGCTGGTCGAAGTCCGAGCGCGCCCGCTCCAGCGGCAGATTGTAGGAATCCACCGGGGTGCGAGTCGCGGTCTGGCCGAGGCCGCCGCCCGAAGCCGCGCCCACCGGATCGAGCGACTGGTTGTCGATCGACTTGCCGAGGGTGTAAGCGCCGGTCAGCAGCAAACCCGCCTGATCGAAGCGGCGGCGGAAGGTGAACTGCGCCGCGTGATAGTAGCTGTCGCCGGCGTTGTCGATGAAGGTGATGCGGTTGAACTGCAGGTTTGGCCGCACACCGAGCGCCTGCGAGGTCGCCACGTTGATATCGTCGGCGCGTCCGGCGAAATTGCCGGCCGCGTTTTGATTCAGGTCCGTGACCGTCTGCGCGCCGTTCACGAAAGCGCTGGTCAGCACTCCACGCTGCACCAGCGGGACCGGGGTTCCGCAAACCGCGCCCGCGGCCGTTGTCCCGTCCGGACGGCAGCCCGCGGTGGCGACGTTGCGCTGCATCACCCCGAACGACTCCAGCACCGCCGCGTTGGCCGTGATCTGGTTGACGTCCCGCGTGAAGAACAGCCGCGTGCCGCGGCGTCCCACGTATCCCGCGCTCAACACGAAGCCCAGCGGAGCTTCCCGCTGCACGGTGAAGTTCCACATGTGCGTCGTGGGGATCTTCAGATCGTCCGTGAACACCGTCACGTTCGGCGCGTTGTTGCGCGTCTGCAGCGGCGGCGACAGGAACTGCGAGGGCCGGAAGCTCGGAGGCGGCAACTGGCTGGGGAAGCCTTCCGAAATGCGCACGTTCGGCGCCGGAGTGCAGCCGGGCGTCGTCGCCCCGCCCACCGTGGACGAGCACGATCCGCGCAGTCCGGGAACGCTGTTGGCCGCGGCCGTCACCTGGAACGTCGATACGGTGTCGTAGGCCACGCCATATCCGGCGCGGATCACCGTCTTCTGGCTGCCGAACGGCTGCCACGCCAGGCCGAAGCGCGGCGCGAACAGGTTCATGTTGTTGCGGCCGAACCAGCGGTCCGACTGCTGGAAGCGCACCATGCCTTCCGTTCCGCGGATGTCCTTGTCCGGCGTGTACACGCGCCCGTACTTCTCAGTTGGCGCCGGATTCAGCTCCCAGCGCACGCCGTAGCTCAAGGTCAGATCCCGGCGGATCTTCCATTCGTCCTGAATGAACAGGTTGTACTGGTTGGCGCGGGTGCTGGCGTACCACAGCGTCACGGCATCGCCCGAGCGATACGGCAGGAACGAATCGCTGGTCAGATCGCCAACGAAGTTCTGCGTGATCTGCGCCGGCGTGCCGGTAAGAATATTGATATAGCTCAGCAGGCGGTTGTTATCCGCGGCGACAATGCCGGGGCGTCCCGCCGCCGACACCACCGGCGTGTTGAAGCCCACCGGAGGCCGCGTCGTGCGCGAGAAGTTCACCGACGGCGTCAGCGTCGCTCCGCCCAGGTCTCCGCGCTGATCGTTGTGCTGGTAGAAGCGCGCGTTGAAGCCCCACCGGAACACGTGCGCGCCCTTCACAAAGGTCATGTTGTTGATGATCTGCGGCGTGTTCACCGCGCGGAAGGTGCGCGGGGTATTGATGTAGTCGCGATCCACGAAGTCGAAAACCCACGGCGGCGTATTCGGGAAATTCGGATTCGCCTCGCCCTGCGAGAACAGGAACGTGAACCGCGAGTATCCCAGCGTGAGTTCGTTGATCAGGCGCGGCGTCAGCGTGCTGCGCACGCCCAGCGCGGCATTCTTGCCCGGACGGAACACTTCGCCGCGTGGCGGGAAGCCGGGGAAGATTTGCGGACGTCCGTTCAGCGGATCCCCGCCCAGCGTGTTCTGCTCCGCCTGCAGCCAGCGGAAGAACACCGAATGCTTCTCATTGATCGTGTGGTCCACGCGAACCATCCAATGCGGTCCGCGAACCTGCGTCGGCGAGTTCCACACGTACGCGCCTTCGTTCAAGCCGTCGCCGGCCTGATACGAATTCGGTCCGGGATAGCCCTGGAACAGCCGCTGAATGGTCCGGTCCGCGCCGATGCCGCGTGGATCGTTCGCGAAAATGTTGTAGCTGCCCACGCAATTCACGTCCGTGGGACCCGAGCACGCCCGCACGCCCGGCGCCAGCGCCCCGGTGCGCTGGTCGATCAGCAGCGGACCATTTTGCGTGATCCTCTGGTTGCCGATCATCCAGGGTACGTTGGGATCGATCTGCGCGTAACGGAAAATCCCGTTGTTCAGCACCGTCGGCGCGAATACGTTTACCGGCTCGCCAAAGGCCTTGTCCACCGGATCCGAAAAAGCCACCCGCTGTCCTTGCCAGCTTCCGAACACGAAAGTCTTGTTCTTGATGATCGGACCGCCCGCTTCAAAACCCCACTGGTGCAGCTTCAGTTGCGGCCGCGGCAGCCCCTGCGCGTTCGAATAGAACTCGTTCGAATTGAACGCGGTGTTGCGATTGAAGTAGTAGGTGGTTCCGTGGAACTCGTTGGTTCCGGAGCGGGTGGCGATGGCCACGTTCGCTCCCGAGTTGCGGCCTTCTTCCGCCGACGGATTCTGCGTCGTCACCTTGAACTCCTGAACGTTGTCCGGGTTCAGGCGGAACAGGTTGTTGGTCGGATTCGGGTTGGTCGATTCATTCGCTTCAATGCCGTCGATGGTCACGTTGGTGGCCGCGGCTCGCGCGCCGTTGACGTTGATCGTGTTGCCCGACCTCTGCACGACACCGGGTTCATACGAAAGCAGCGTCAGCGGATTGCGGCCGTTCAGCGGCAGGTCGACAATCGCCTTGCGCTCCACCACGTTGCCGATCACCGCGTTGTTGGTCTGCAACTGCTGCGCGCTGGCTTCCACCTGCACGGTTTCGGCCGCGCCGCCGACTTCCAGCGCGATATCCACCGTCAGCGGCGTGTTCACCAGGATGGTGTTGCCGGTGCGGCTGTATTTCTTGAAGCCGGCCATTTCCACGGTGACCGTGTAAGCGCCAACCGGCAGCGAGGGAAACGCGTACACGCCCGCGCCCGTGGTCACCTGCGTGTATTTCACGCCGGTCGCCTCATTGGTCGCGGTTACGGTCGCGTTGGGAATCACAGCGCCGCTGGAATCGGTAACGGTTCCGGAGATTTGAGATGTGGAGGTCTGGCCGAATGCCAGAGCGGCCACGAGCAGAAAGAGCGCCATGCTCTTCGCGCGTAATCCAGTCATAACTCACCCCTATGAAAAGCGAAGCCAGGACCATCAGCGGCCCGGGTATGGCATCTAGGGTATCCGAGTTACGCCAGCATTTCAATCCGCGCGGGGTCAACCGCGATCTATCATGAGAGCTGCCACTCCCCCAATGTTCCCTTTGGGACATTCCGGAGCCAAGCTTGCCCCGAACAGCACTGATGAACCGCGACTTCGTCCTGCTCTGGCAGGGCCAACTGGTTAGCCAGCTTGGCAACCAGGCGTTTCTGCTGGGAATGATGTACTGGCTGATGGAGACAACGGGCTCGGCCAGCCTGATGGGCATGATGATGATGGCTGCCTTGCTCCCCGGCGTAGTGGCCGGGCCCTTAGGCGGCGCGCTGGCGGACCGCCATTCCCGGCTCGGCATCATCGTCACGTCGGACCTGATCCGCGGGGTTGCCGGCGTGGCCGTCGCCGCGGCGGTGTTCGCCGGTTCCCGCGACACAAGGCTGGTCGTTGGTCTTCTGTTCGCCTCGGGTTTGTTGGGCGGATTGATCAACGCGGCGTTCCAGCCCGCGGTGGCGGCGGCGATTCCGGACCTGGTCCCGCGTGAGAAGGTCGCCTCGGCGAACGCGTTGAACCAATTCTCCCTTCAGGCATCGATTTTGGTGGGCCAAGCCGCCGGAGGTTTGCTCTACCAGTGGCTCGGCGCGGCGCAATTGTTCCTTTTTGACGGCGCGACTTTTCTGTTCGCGGCCGTGAGCTCCAGCTTCATCCGGCTTTCCAGTAAGGCTCCGAAGGCGGAGAAGTCCGCAACCCAGGCGTTCGCCGCTTACGCCAGGGACACTCTGGAGGGCTTTCGCTATGTGCGGAGCCGTTCCGGAATGGCGCTGTTTCTGGGAGTTTCGGCGGGGATCAACTTCCTGGCGATGCCGGTCATCGTTCTTCTGCCCTTCTACGTGGCGGAAACGCTGCGAAGCGATCCCGCGTGGTATGGCTTTCTTCTGGCGGCCCTCGGCGGAGGCTCGCTGCTCGGCTACCTGCTGGTGGGTTGGATGCGGCTGAACGGCGCCCGCCGCTCGCGCTTCATGATGGCGGCTCTGCTGGGAACCGCGTCCCTCATCGCGGCGGTGGGCACGGTTCGCAATCCGTTTGTGGCCTTGACGCTCTTCGCGTCAGTCGGGGTCTGTATCGGGTTCGTCAATATTCTGATCATGACGCTGATTCAGGTAACGACCCCGGACGAAATGCGCGGCCGCACAACCTCGCTGGTGATTGCTTTAAGCAGCGCGGCCGCGCCGGTCGGAATGGTGCTCGGCGGCTTCCTGGGGGACGCTACCGGAAAGAACATTCCGGCGATTTACATCGCTAGCGGGCTTCTGATGCTGGCGCTGGTCGCGGGCGCGGCGATGCTCCCCGCATTTCGCGACTTCCTGGCAGCGGACTAGACGCAGATTAGAAGCGGCCTGCCTGATAGTCGTTCACCGCCTCCAGCAGTTGCTGCCGGGTGTTCATCACGAACGGTCCCGCATGAGCAACGGGCTCGCGCAGCGGCCGCCCGGCGATCACCAGAACACGCCCGCCTGCGGTGGAGCCGATTTCCACCGGACCTTCGCCTTCCGCAATCGCGAGCTGGCGCGACGCCACCTCAGCGCCCTGCACGCTGACCTCGCCGCTGACACCCACGATCAGGACCAGGTGCCCTTCGGCCGGCTGCCAGGTGAACTGGCCGCCCGCCGGTATCTCAATGTCGAAGTAAGAGGGGTCCACCTCGCCGCCCGCAATCGGACCGCCGACCCCGGCGAGCTCGCCAGCGATTACCCGCGCTCTCACGCCGCCTTCGAGCTCGGTGGAAGGGATGTCCTCCGGCCGCAGGTCGCGGTAGAACGGGTCCGCCATCTTGCGCGCCGCCGGCAGATTCACCCACAATTGATAGCCCCACAGCAGGCCGTTTTCCTGCTGCGGCATTTCTTCATGGATAATGCCGCGCCCCGCGGTCATCCATTGCGCGCCTCCCGATTCCAGCCGCCCTGTGTTGCCATGATTATCCGCGTGGCGCATGGCCCCCTCGATCATGTAGGTCACGGTTTCGAAGCCGCGATGCGGATGCGGCGGGAACCCGCCGACGTAATCCAGCGGCTCATCGGTGCGAAACTCGTCGAGCAGGAGGAAGGGATCGGCCAGCTTGGCTGACCTCGGATCGAAGAACCGGGTCAGCTTCACGCCGCCGCCGTCCTCGGCTTGCTGGCCCTGCAACACGGTTGTGATCGCTCTCATGCTCCGGTTAGATTCAGCGGGGAGCAAAAAGATTCCGAGCGCCAACCGATGCGCCGGAAGACTACTTGCCCGCCAGCTCCATCGCCTTCGCCATCATCGGATCTCGCTTCGCCAGCCGGTCCTCGATCGTGTAGCTGACCGGCACATCCGGCATCACACCTCGCTTCGACTTGCTTCCCGCCGTCCCCGCCAGGTGATATCCGAGCAGCGGAATGATCACCCGCGTCTTCGTGTTCGGCAACGTCACCATGGCGCTCGGGCCCGACGTGTTGCCCGTGAATCCGGCCGAGGTTTCCTCGCCCACGATCCTGCCCCGCCGCGCGATCTGAAACGCCGTCAGAAACTCGCCCGTGGCGGAAAAGCTGTCGCGATCCGCGATCGCAATCACCGTCCCCGCGAAGAACGGCTGCGCCGGCTTCTGCACACCGAGATTCGGATGCCCCACGGCCTGGAAACCGCCACCGGGGCGCGGCTTGGCGCGTTCCTCGGGGATGTCCACGGGACGCTCCATGTATTTCGAGAAGGAGAACGTCCGCGCGTTCAGCCGGAGCTCGTCGTAGTAGCTGAATTCCTTGTCCGTCAGGTGCGCGAACAGCAGCTTGCCCAGCTCGTCGCGCCCTCCGCCGTTGCCGCGCAGGTCCAGCACAAGCGCCTTCGCGCCGCGTTTGGCGATCTCCGCGAACGCCTCTTCATAGAACTTGTTCAGCGGCGTCTTGCGCTCCAGGTCGGCGAAGCCGCCGAAGCTGCGGATGGTCATCACCGCGACCTTGCCGTCGCCGGGAAACTCGAGCGATGCCGCGGGCCGCGGCCCAAGCTCCGCCGCGTACTTCTGCTTCGCCGCCGCGCCGCGCTCGCTGTCGCTCAGGCCCGGCCATTCGCCCGTGGTCCGCTGCCCCCGCAACCGGTACTCGATCCGGAACGGACCCTCGATTCCGGCGACGACCGGCAGCAGCCGCGGCAAGCCGCGCGCCACTCGCCCAACCCGCCCGATCTTGGAGTCGCCGTCCGACGAACTCGCGGCGATCATCGTCTCCAGCAGATCCTCCATCTTCCGGCCGTTGATGGAGAGCAGCTCCGCGCCTTCGATCCCCCGATCCGAATAGTCGCGAATCACATACGCCTTGCCCCCGATGATGTCGGCGTCGAACGGGATCAGCTTGGCGCGGGACCGCAGATCCTTCTCGACATCGGCCGGAAGAGCGGTGGCGGTGTGGCCGCACTTCACCTCCGCCACCGCCGGCGCGAGAATCCGGTAAAATTCCGCCGCGCTCATCGGGCGGTTCAGCTTGCGTTCGGCTTCGGCAAATGCGCGGTCGATCTGCTCTTTGGTCGAGTAGCGGTAAGCGCCGGGGTGACCCTCCTCCAGCGCCGCCTTGGCGATCCGCAGGTCCTCCTGTAGCGCTTTGGGATCGAACGAACCGGTTTGCGCGGCCGCCACCGCGCAAAAGGCTGCAAGCAATGGAAATTTCATCGCGCTAAAGACGATGGAAGCGCGAAATTGTTACGACAAATCTACTGGATCGGGGGGCGCCGCGTCGCGCCGGGCCACCCCGTCGCGCCGCCCTGCTGCTGCTTGATGCTCGGTAGCGGCCCGGTTCCAGAATCGGAAAACCGCCGGCCTTGGAGCGGCGCGTTGCTGAAATCCAGTTCGGAAGCCTCGAAGCCGATATTGCGGTCGAGCACCATTTCCACCGATGAGCCCTTGGCCAGGATCGCATCGGGGCCGCGGGTGAACAGTACGCCGATCAGGCCCGCCGCCATGCCTGCTCCCGCGCCGATCGCCGCGCCCATTCCAGCGTTGGTGCCGATGCCGGCCAGCGCGCCGATACCGGCGCCCGCGCCCGCGGCGCCCACCACCGTATTCAAGTCGCCGGACTTGTTGCCTTCGCCCGTAACCGTGCCTTCTTCCCGATTCAGCGTCTCCGCGGCGCGGCCATCCAGATTGGCGATGGTCGCGCGGAAATCGCGCGTCGCGCCATTGGGCAGCGTCAGCGAATCGAACTTCACCATCATCTCCGCCCGGCCCTTCACCCGTCCGGCCCGCTTCACGGCGGTCACCGTTCCCGCGACATAGCTTCCCGGAGGAATCACGATCCGGCCGCGAACCAATATCGGAAACGTTGTCTCCAGGTAAATTCGGTCGCCGGGGACGGCGTTCTTGGTGCTTACGGAATTGATCAGCGCCAGCGGCACGCGAGTCCCGGTCTCCACTACATAAACGTTTTCGGATGCGGGCTTCGGCGCCGTCTCCGCGTTTTCCTTCGGCGGCGCGGGTTCCTGCGCAAGAAAGGCGATCAGGACGGCTGAGAGCATAATGCCTCCACTAATGATTGTAGCTTGATTGCCAGACGCGGCCGGTCAAATCGCGGTTTCCTCCGGGGCGATTTTCGGCAAGGTCAGGATGCCGCAAATCGCTGCCGCCATGGCCAGGGTCAGCACGCCCAGCGGCCCGGTGTACGATCCGCCGCGGTCGAAGCCCGCGCCCATCACCGCCGGACCCGCCGCCGCGCCCAGCGTGAAAGCTCCGAAAATCATCCCGAAAAGGCGGTTCATCGCCCGGAAGCCGAAGTACCGGCTGACCAGGAACGGCATCACGTCGGCTTCCGCGCCCATCCCCAGACCCAGGCCGAACGCCGCCAAATACGCGGCCGGTCCGGCCGCCCCCTGCCACAACGCCGCCAGCGCGATTCCGGAAAGAGCGAAGAAGCTTCCGGCCACCCACGGCGCGGGGAAGCGATCCACGAGCCAGCCGGTGGCGACACGCCCGACCAGGGACGCGCCGCCGAACAGCGAGATCGCCAGCGCGGCGTTGGCCGCGGATTCGCCGCGATCCCCCAGCAGCGCGGCCATCTGCGACAGACACCCGTTCAGGCACGCCGACACGGTGAAGAACACGAGCAACATCTGCCAGAACAGCCGCGTGCGCAGCGCATCCTGGAAGCTCCACCCCGCGGGCGGGGCGGACCGCGCGGCGGACAATCGCCCGTCGGGCTCCAGCCCCACGTCCCGCGGCGATTCCCGGATCACCAGCGCGGTCACCGGCAGTCCCACCAGCGCGATGGCCCCGCCCAGCAGGAGATACGCCCAGCGCCAGCCGTAATTGGCGATCAGGTTTTGCGCCAGCACCGGCACAAACAGCGAGCCGACGCCGATGCCCGTGGTGGCCAGGCCCAGCGCCAGCCCGCGCCGCCGGTCGAACCAATTGGCGATGATCCGCGAAAACAGCAGCGGCGTCGATCCCAGGCACAGCAGCCCGGTGAGGGCGTAAACGGCGTAAAGATGACGGATATCGGAAGTCAGGCCGAATAGCGACATCAGGCACAGCGATACCGCGGCGATGGAGGCGAGAATCGGACCGCGCGCGCCAAAGCGGTCCGCGACCAGGCCCATGATGGGAGCGCCGACGGCAGTGCCGATGCTGGCCAACGCCAGCGCCGTGGATATCTGGCCGCGGGTCCAGCCGAAGGTCTCGGCCAGGGGCCGCAGGAACACGGAAAAGCTGTTGATCACCACCGTGGTGACGCTGACCGAGAGGGTCAGCGCGACCGCCGCGACGATCCACCAGCCGCGGAAAACGCCGCGCCGTGGCTGCACGGCTTCCTGAAAGGCGGTTTTCAAGAAGACAGGCTAGCAGATCGGGACTGGCCGGATTCTACCGCTCGCCGACGCTGCGCCGCTCGGTTCAAACACTCTGCCCGTCACTCCTCCCGCAGCGCGACAACGGGATCCACCCTCGCCGCCCGCCGCGCCGGTATCCAGGTCGCTACGACAATCGACACGATCAGCACGATCGTCGCGCCGGCGAACGACACCGCGTCGCCAGGCCTCACTCCGTTCAGGATCGATTGCAGGGCGCGCCCGGCCAGGAACGCTCCGGTGAGTCCGGCGGCGATGCCTGCCGCGCAGAGCCACAACACTCGCAAGCCCACCAGCGCCAGAACACTCCCTCGCGTGGCCCCCAGCGCCAGGCGAATTCCGATCTCCCGGGTGCGCAGCGAAACCGTGTACGCGATCAGGCCGTAGATCCCCACCGCGGCCATCACCAGAGCCGTGGCCGCGAACACGCCTAACAGCCAGGCCGCGAAGCGAGGCCGGGCCAGCTCGCGCTCCACCACCTCCGGCATCGTTCGTACTTCCGCCAGCGGCAGGCGGCTGTCATGGGACCAGATGGCGCTCCGGATGGAAGGCAGCAGCGCCGCCGGCTCGCCCGCCGAGCGGATGGCGAGCACCATCCCCCGCCACGGGCTCTGCGTGTGCGGGACGTACACGTTGTTGTTCTGGCGGGAAGACGCGAGCCCGTACTGGTGCACATCCGACACCACGCCCACGATCTCCCGGTAGAGATTTTCGTCGCGCCAGGAGCGGATACGGCGGCCCAGCGGATCCGAATTCGGGAACATCTCACGCGCCATGGACTGGCTGATGATGATCACCTTCCCCGATTCGCTGGTGTCGGATGTGGTGAAGCCGCGCCCCGAGGTGACGCGGATGCCCATGGTTGCAAACGTCTCCGGCTGCGCCACCACCCATGTCGCTTGCGCGTCGGCGCTGGCCGGAGGCTCGGGTTGGCCTTCCCGAAGGAACACGCGTCCCAGATAGCTGCCTCCGCCGCCCAGCGGAAGCGAACTGATCGCGGCGGCGTTCGAGACGCCCGGAATCCGCTTCACGGTCTGCGCAATGCTCTCGAACGCGTCCACCACCTGGCCTGGTCCGGAATACCGCGCCGGCGGAAGGCCGATCTGCATCGTCAGCAGGTTTTGCGTGGGAATTCCGGGATCGGCCGACTGCAGGCGAAGCAGGCTTCGAATCAGCAGCCCCGCGCCGGCCAGCAGCATCACCGCCAGCGCGAGCTGCGCCGCCACCAGAATCCCGCGCACCCGCGTGGTCCCAACTCCGCCGCTCGAACGGCCGCCGCGGATGGCCTCCACCGGCGAGTGCCCGGCCGCATGCAGCGCCGGCAAAATACCGAATATGAGCGCCGTCAGGACGCAGAGCAGGGCCACGAACGCCAGGACCCGGAGGTCAACCTGAACCAGCATTGCGTTGGGGATGTCGGCGGGGGCGAAGCGGACCAGGGCGCGCACCCCGGCGATGCCCAGGCCGACGCCGGCGATCGCGCCCGCGCCCGACAGCAGCAGGCTCTCGACCAGGAACTGCCGGATCAGCCGGCCCTTGCCCGCGCCCAGCGCCGCGCGGATGGAAACCTCCCGCTCCCGCGCCAGGGCTCGGGACAGCAGCAGGCTGGCGACGTTCACGCACGCGATCAGCAACACCATCAGCACGGAGGCGAACAGAACCCAGATGGTGACGCCAAGCGCCGGACCCACGATCCACCCGCTGAGAGTATGCACCTTCCAATTCGTTCCGGCGCGGTTCTTGTGTTCGGCCGCGACTTGCGCGCCCAGCGCCGTAAGCCGGGCCTGCGCGGTCTCCAGGCTGACGCCCGGCTGGAGCTTCGCGACGGCGCGGAACATGTGATTATCGCGCCGGGTCAGGTCCGCGGTGGTGGGATTCGGGCCGATGCGCAGGGAAGCGATCAGGTCCACTTGTTCCGGCCACACGGCGCCTTCCGGCAGAACGCCAACCACCTCGGCGGGCGCACCGCTCAGCTCGATCTTCCGGCCGACAATGCCGGGGTCGCCGCCGTAGCGGCGCATCCACATCGGCCAGGTGAGGATGACGGCGCGCGGCGCCTGCGGCACTTGCTCGGCGGCGGTGAACAGCCGGCCGCGCGCCGGACGGGCAGACATCACCGTGAAGTAATCCTGTTCCACCAGCAGGACGCGCACCCGCTCGGGTTCCTCGCCGCCGGTGAGATCCGCGTTGGTGCGATTGATCGCCGCGACTGCCCCAAACAGATCCTTCTGCGCGCGCCAATCCTGAAGATCCGGGTACGACATGCTGCCGCGATCGCTTTGCTGCCGCGAGAAGATCGTCGCGGGCACCACCAGGCGGTCGGCGTCCGGGAAGGGCAGCGGTTTTAGCAGGATGCTGTTCACCACCGAGAAGATCGCGGTGTTGGCGCCGATGCCCAGGGCCAGGGTCGCGACCGCTACTAATGTGAAAGCAGGGTTGCGCATCATCTGGCGGCAGCCGAACCGGATGTCGGCGCGAATCGTGTCGGCCCAAACGCCGCGTCGCCCGCGAGTCTGGGGCTCAGGATTGTGCTGGGCCCGGGATCGAAACCACTGGCGCATGTTGTCCTCCGCGCTGACATAGCTGATACGGCGGATTCCGGCGGCGGTTTCTTGGGGAAGCGCTTTTTTCTTTTGACGATGACGGTGGCTCGTTTTATCGGCGCCAGGTGGTGCCTGGCACGCTTTTCGCGCGAAGGTGACCTATCGCGAGCCTGAAGGCGGGCACTACGGGCGGTGCATGGGAACGATTTTCGTGCGGCGAACGGGCGCGGGGCGCCGGACGGCCGGAGCCCCGCCTCACGACATCCGACTACACAGCGCGGCGTTTGCGCGAATAGATCGCGAACGCAGCCCCGGCCAACGCGACGCCCCACGCCAGCGATGGCTCCGGTATCGGCTCCTCCGCCTGGCTTTGCGACACCAGCAACCCGGAGTACGTCGTCCGGTCCGTGCCGTTCTGCAGCAGCGTCGAAAGTGACGGACTGTTCGGCAACTGCAGGCTGATGATGCCCGTCGCCACCGAATTCTGGAACAGTTCCATCAGACCCGAATTGCTGCCGGTGTAGGTGATGTTGGTAATGTTGGGCAGCAGATCCGGGTTCAACCCAAGGATCCCGCCGAAAGACGCGATCGCGTTCCAGGTGAGGTTCGCCATCAGCATGTTCACGCCGTCCGAAATGGTCAGCGTACCCGTGCCCATCACCGGAGCGGTTTCCAGCCCGCCCGCCATCATCATCAACGCGCCGATGGTCCAGGTCCCAGTCAAGTTACCCTTCAGCCCGACCAGCGACGGGTCGTCCGAGTAGTTGATCGTGAAGTCCCAGCCGTTGGGGGCGTCCAGGAAGGTAAACGTACGCGCGCCGCCGTTGAATTCGACCAGCGCACCCTGCGGCACCCCGTCCTCGCTGGAAAAGTCCAGCCGGAGCGGTGACGCCAAACACAAAGCAGGCAGCAGCAGTGCCAGCCAGAGCGACTTATTCCTCATTCTTTTCTCCTCCGATAAAGAGCCACGCTTTGTTATTCCACGCGTGCCAATCCCAGATTAAGGCTGTAGTCGCGGCAGGCTCATCACGTCAGTGCCGCAGTACTCGCCCGGGGAGTACCAGACTCCAGCACTGACTGGACAATCCCATACATATCCGTACCCCGCGGGCGTGACTTTCTCGCGGAGCGGGGCTTGGAACTGGAAACGTTCTGGTAGCATGAACGGAGCAAATGGCGACACAGGGCTTTGGTGTCCCACCACACGATGCTTTTGGCGAGGTGATCGAGCGGCGGTTCGCGCTTCTGCTGGGCGCGCTGCCGCACGTGTTCTGGATTTCCCGTCCCGCCGAACGCCGCCTGGTGTTTGTCAGCCCGAGCTACGCCGAGCTGTGGGGGAAGCCTTTCGAGCCCCTCTACCAGAATTTCGAGGAATGGATGCTGTCCATTCACGACGACGACCGCGAGCGCGTCGTCCGGGCGCTCGAGAGCCAGTTCCAAACGGGTGTCTACGATGTCGAGTACCGGATTGTGCGTCCCGACGGGTCCGTGCGCTGGATTCACGATCGCGGAACGCCCATCTCCCCGGAGTCAGGCGAAGTCGCCGGCCTGGCCGAGGACATTACCGCTCGTAAACTGGCCGAGGTCGAACGGCTGGCGGCGGAAAGCCGCTGGCGCAGCCTGGCGCAAACGCTGACCGTCGGCGTGTTCCGGGCCAACCGCGAGGGCCGCATCGAGTTCGCCAACCGCAAGTGGCTGGAGCTTGCCGGTTTGACTCCGGGCGAGGAAGAGAACTGGCTGGCTCGCGTGCATCCCGACGACGCCGCCCACGTGGCGGCGGAACGCGAGCGCGCGCTGCGCGAGGGCCGCGCCGATTCGCTCGAATTCCGGTTCGTTCATCCCGACGGCGCCGTAATCACGGTGCTGGGGCAGATCACGCCGCAGTTCGACGACCGGGGGCAATTCAGCGGCGTCACCGGAACCCTCACCGACCTTACCGATACGCGCCGCGCCCATGAGTTCGCCCGCGCCTCGCGCGCCGATTGGATGGCGCTGCTGGACCTGCTGCCGCTGGGCTTCTTCCAGGCCGATACCGGCGGACGTCCGCGCTACGTCAGCCGCCGCTTCCTGGAATTGACCGGCCGCGAGGCGGGCTTCGCCGAACAGGAGGACTTCGATCCCTGGGAGCAGGTGGACGCCGGCGATGCCGCTCGCCTGCGCGAGATGCTGCGGAGCCAGCAACCGGGAGAAACGCTGGCGGCGCAGTTCCGATACCGCAATCCGGTTCGGGAACAGCTGCGCTGGCTGGAAGCGCGCTGGACGCTGCAGCCCGCCTCGGGCGAAAACCCGGCCACCCTGTTCGGGGTGATCGACGACATCACCGATCGCCGCGAGCAGCAGGATGCGTTGCGGCGCAGCGAGGAACGGGCGCGGCTGACCCTGGCCGAGCTCCAGGCGGTGTACGACACCGCCGCCGTGGGGCTCTGCGTTCTCGATCGCGAAATGCGCTGGGTCCGTATCAACCACCACCTGGCGCAAATGAACGGCCTGCCGGCGAAGGAGCACATCGGACGCCAGGTGCGCGAGCTGCTTCCCGTGGCCGCGGACCAGGTGGAAGGTTATGTGCGCACCGTGCTGGAGACCGGCGAACCGGTTCTGGACGTGCTGGTGACGGGGGAGACCGCGGCCGGAGAGAAGGGGCAGATCTGGCGGGCCAGCTATGTTCCTATCCGCGGGACCGGGGGCGCGGTGCGGGCGGTGAATGTCACGGCCGAGGAAATTTCGGCGCGAATCGACCATGAGGAGCGGCTCAAGCAGGCCGAGCATCGGGCGCGGCTGGCGCTGGCCGAGCTCGAGGCGATCTATGACCGTGCTCCGGTGGGCCTCTGTGTACTAGATCGGGACCTGCGCTTCGTCCGTATTAATAGCAGGCTGGCGGAGATGAACGGGCTCCCGGCGGCGGAGCACCTGGGCCGGACGGTCCGCGAGATGGTCCCCGGGCTGGCTGACACGTTGGAGGCTTGGGTGCGGGAAATTGTCGAGACCGGCCAGCCGAAGCTGGGAATGTTGCTGAAAGGCCAAACAGCGGCTCTGCCGGGCGTGGAGCGAGTCTGGCTGGAAAACTGGGTGCCGGTGCGGGATGGTCTGGGCAAAATCGTAGCGATCAGCGTGACGGCGGAGGAAATTACCGACACCGTTCGCCAGGACGAATCGCTGCGGCGGATGAATGAAGACCTGAAGCAGTTCGCCTATGCCGCCTCGCACGATCTGCAGGAACCGCTGCGCAGCGTGGTGACGTTCTCGCAGCTCTTCGAGCGCAAGTATCGCGCGCAGGTGGACGAACAGGGCGCCTTTCTGCTGAACACCATCGTCGAAGGCGGCCTGCGCATGGAAGAGATGCTGCGGGGCCTGCGGGACTACTGGCAGAACAGCGAGATCTTCGGCGGCAGCATCGGACCGGTGGATCTGCATGCAGTTTGCGCCGCCGCCCTCGAGAATTGCCGCGCGTCCATCCAGAGCAGCGGCGCGCAAGTCAGCGTGGAGGGAGCGCTTCCCAAGGTAAACGGCGAGCCGATGCCGCTGATTCAATTGATGCAGAACCTGATCAGCAACGCAGTGAAGTACCGCCACCCGGACCGCTCCCCCGAGGTCCGGATTGGCGCCGTACGCGAGGAGGGCGATTGGATCGTGTCCGTGACGGATAACGGCGTCGGAGTTCCCGCGGAGCACGCGGACGCCGTTTTCAAGGTATTCAAGCGGCTGCACGGTTACAAATATCCTGGAACGGGGATGGGGCTGGCGATCTGCCAGAAAATCGTGGAGCGGTTTGGAGGCCGCATCTGCGTGGAAGAAGCAGCAGGCGGGGGCTCGGCATTCCGGTTCCGCCTTCGGGGAGCTTGAAATTGAGTGCAGTGAACAGCAAAGTGGTCTTGGTGGAAGACAATTCCGCTGATGTTTATCTCATCCTGGAAGCATTCCGGGAACATGATCTGACCGTCGATGTGGAAGTCATCGCCGACGGGGAACAGGCCGGGCGGTACTTCCGTGAGCAGGGCGATTCGCCCGATCTGGTGCTGCTGGACCTGAATCTGCCTAAGGCCAGCGGCCTGGAGTTGTTGAAAGCGATCCGCGAAGGCGGGCGATGTCCCGGCGTTCCGGTGATGGTGCTGACCAGTTCGGATTCGCCGCAGGACCGGGCGCGCGCGCTCGAGGCCGGCGCCACCAGCTATCGCCGCAAGGCCAGCGAACTGGACGCTTTCCTGGAGATCGGCCGCGATGTGAAGGAACTGCTGGGCCGCGCCAGGTCCAACGCGGTCGGCTAGTCCCGGCTATACCAGGGCGGGGGCGGGGCCTTCCGCCTCGTGGGCGCGCCGCAGGGCTGCGTCGTCCGCGAACACCTCGCCGAGGATGCGCAGCCCCTGGTCGATACGGGCTGGGTCCAGCCCCGCGAAGCTGATCCGCAGGCTGCCCGTTTCCTCCCGCGAGACCGCGAAGTACTTGCCCGGCAGATAACTGACGCCGCGCGCCCGCGCCTTCTCGAGCAGCGCCGCGGCATCGGCCGTGTCCGGAAGCCGGATCCACAGGTTCATGCCTCCCGTGGGCCGGGTGAAGCGCGCGCCCTTGGGCAAGTAGCGTTCGCAAGCCTCCAGCGCCGCGCCCAGCCGCCGCAACCCCTCGGCGCGCATCCGCTCGCAATGCGCCTCCAGGCGTCGCGATTGCGCGAAGCGCAGCAATGCCGCCTGCGAGAGCTGGTCGGTGTGCAGGTCGGTCCATTGCTTGGCTTCGGTCAACCGACCGATGAAGTGGCGCGGCCCGATCACCCAGCCCACCCGCAAGCCCGGGAAGGCGATCTTCGAAAAACTGCGCAACAGCACGGTATCGCCGTTCTGATCCAGCTTTTTGATCGGGGCGGGCGCGGCGTCGCCGTAGTGCAGGCCGGAGTACAGGTCGTTTTCCACCAGCACCACCCCGTGCCGGCGCGCGAAGGTCAGCAGGGCGTGGCGCGATCCCAGGGATAGCGAGGTTCCGGTGGGGTTCTGATAGTTGGGCGTCACCAGCATCAGGCGCGGCTTCTCGCGTTCAAAGATGCGCTCCACCTGATCGATATCCAGCCCGTGCAGGCCCACCGGAGCGCCGATGACGCGCGCGCCGCCGCGGAGAAAGACATTCTTCAATCCGGGATACACCGGATCCTCGATGACCACGGTTTCGCCCCGTGACGCGAGCAGCCGCTGGATCAGGTCGAAGCCCTGCTGCACGCCGCTGGTGATCAGGATGTCGTCGTCGCTGCCGGCGGCTTGCTGCTCGCGGGCGTGGTCCAGCAGGTACTGGCGGAGCGGTGCGTACCCGGCCGGCGCGCCCAACTGGAGAATCGCGCCGAGCTCGGGAGAGGCCGCCAGTTCCCGCAGGGTGGCGCGGAAGTCGTCCTCCGGAAAGAGATCGCCCGCGGGGCGGGCCAAGGCGAAGCTGATCTCGGCTTCGGCGGCGATCGGGGCGGGCAGGCCCTCGTCGGAGGCCAGGATTTCGTCCCAGTTCAGTTTCGGGCCCGGCAGCGGAGGGCGCCGTTCGACGAAACTGCCCCGGCCGACATGACTGCGGATGAGCCCTTCCGATTCCAGGGCTTCGTAGGCGGCGATCACGGTGGCGCGATTGACGTTCAAGGTCAGGCTGAGGGCGCGGGTGGGGGGCAGGCGGTCGCCGGGGGCGAGGTCGCCGCGTTCCAGGAGCTGGCGAAGCTGGTCGGCGATCTGGCGATACAACGGGGTGTGGCTGGACTCGTCGAGGCTGAGGTCGGGGAGCATTTCGCCTGATTCGACAATAACATAGCCAGCCGGAAGCGGCGTCCCGCGCGGGCGACGGGACGCAAGTACTGAGCCTGGACGAGCTTTCCGCCGGAGAACACTTTCTGGTACTGGTACCAACGGTGATTATCCATCTATCTTGTTTGCTTACTATGACTTGTGAGTTTCAACCCGAAGCACCTCAGGTCTTGCTCTTAGCTAGCCGCTGAGAATACACTAGATAAGTCATTAAGGACACGCGCGGCGCCATATGGGGTTGGAGGACGTAGCCGTCGGAGGGCACGACATCCCGTGGATCGGCGTTGCGGGTGGATAACGAGGAGAGTCTGTAGATGCAACTAAACAAGATCGGGGCAGCGATATCGATTGCCCTCTTCACCTTGGCTTCAGCTCAGGCTGGGCCAGTGGTTAACAATGGGGCTTACGTCGGCGCGGCGAATCTGACCGGCGAGCGGTCTGCGCCTAACGGCGGGTTGACGGGCGACACCGACGGCGGTTGGAAGGATAGCCTGGCGATCGCCTGGATCATCACCTACGATCCGGGTACCGGCCTGTGGACGTACAAGTACACCTTCGACTGGAACGATAACGTGAATGGCTCCATCAGTCATTTCACACTCCAGCTTTCTCCCAATTGCATCGACGATGATGAGCTGGTCAGTGGCTGCATCATTGATGCCAAGGGCAACGGTTCGAGTGAGTTCTACGAGGAGATCGAGGTCGGATCGATCAACGAGGGTCCCTACACGATCCTGGGAATCAAGTGGGATTCCTTCACGGGGGGCGATGACCCGTTCGTGTTGATCTTCCAATCCTACCGCCAGCCGGTTTGGGGTGATTTCTACGTGAAGAACGGCATGAACCTGGGCGAGGCCTGGAACGTGAACATCGGCCAGGCGAGCGGCGACAGCATGGGTTACATCGCACGTCCGGACAGCCGCGAGGGTCCTCCAGACGACACTCCGGTACCGGAGCCGACCACCATGGCTTTGCTCGGACTCGGTCTTGCCGGCATGGGCTTGATCGCCCGCCGCCGCGCCTAGAATCCGGTTCCATTCTTGACAATCGCAAGCCGCGCCTTCGGGCGCGGCTTTTTTGCTGGCACTCGTGTCACCGCCGCCCGCGGCGATGCATCCTCTCCCTTCCCGGAGGTGAACGGTGAAACTCTTTCTGGCAGGGATAGCGATGTCGGGGTTGCTGCTGGCGCAGGAGGCTGGAAGCTGCTGCAACCGCATGCAGCAGGGCAAGGCCGCCAAGACCGTCGATATGCAGGCGATGAACGCCAAGATCGACAAGAAACTCGCGGCGATGAAGACCGCCACTGGCGCCGCCAAGGTGGACGCCATGGCGGCGGTGATCGAGGAGCTCCTGGAGCAGCGTAAGGTGATGCAGGAGCAGGGGATGGGCTGCGGCATGATGGGCGGCGGCAAGGCCATGAAGGGCGCCGGCGCGGAGCACAAGCACTAAGCAGGTACCGGGCAGGGCCGAGCGGAAGCGGTAGCTCGGAAACATCATTCTGATTACCCCAGCAAGCGGTTTGATACTAGTACCAGAGTCGCATGGCCCCGGAACTCCTTCCGTAAGTGATTGCTACGACAGATCTTACAGCAAATCCGAGGCGGCCGTGCCAAGCTCTGGGGCAAACGCCAGGGGGTAGGAATCCGCTCGCATCTGCCCTATACTCGGATTCGGGGAGACCTCAATACCGGTTCACGAACACCTGAGTTCGGGATCGGCGGGGCACCCGAGGGGGAGTTCGAAACAGATGTTCGCCAGAATCGCCACAGCCGCCTTTCTTCTTACCGTGGCGCATCTCCATGCCGGAACCACTTTCTACGGGTTTGAATGCATTACCAATAACAACGCGGGGCAGTGCGCCAACTTCGACAATCAGTTGTACTTCGGCGTCACGGACATGCAAAACGGCACGATCCGTTTCGAGTTTTACAACAGCAATGCCGGGAGTCCCATCGGATCATCCATCACGGACATCTACTTCGATGACGCAGCGCCACGGGTTCTGTCCAACACCTTCACCATTCTCAATTTCCCGGGCGTCTCCTACGACAATCCCGCCAGCCCCGGCAATCTGCCTGGAGGCGGCGACATCAGCCCGGCATTCACGACAACGGACGACCTTTCGGCCGACTCCAACAGCCCGGTTTCGGCGAACGGGATCAACCCCGGGGAGAAGCTGCACATCGTGTTCGAGATCGCGACCGGGATGACTTACGACGACGTGATCGCGGCCTTGAATCTAGGCGGAGCCAACGGATTGCGGGTCGGCATCCACGTGCAATCCATCGCGCCGCTGGGAGGCAGCGATTCCCTGATCAACTTCCCGCAGCCCTTCGACGAACCTCCGGGCGAAGTCCCGGAACCGGCGGCGATGGCGACGCTGGGAGTTGGCTTGCTCGGCATCGGGATCGCGGCGCGGAAGCGCCGGACCTAACCCGCCTTACGGCTGCGCGGCAAGCTGACCGCCGGATGCCCATCAATGTAGAAGCGAAGCGGCCAGTCCGCCGCGGCGCTAATTCCAATGCGGGGCGATACGGCGGTCGCCGGCGGAATCCATCCGTCGGATTCCACTCGCAGCAGACCCGCCGTGACGTCCAGCCCGTTGTGACCGCGGTTGATGCCCATCGCGCGGGTGAGTTTGCCCGGACCGCTGGCAAGCCGGTGGACCGCCCCGCCTGACGGGCAGCGCTTCCGCATGGCTCCGATGCCGGCCAGCGGCTCCAACGCCCGGATCAGAACGCAGCCGGGCGAGCCGGCTGGTTCCGCCACCAGGTTCAAGCACTCATACATGCCATAGATCAGATAGACGTAGGCGTGTCCGGGGTCGCCGAAGAGGACGCGGGTCCGCGGGGTGAGCCCGCGGAAAGCATGCGCGGCCGGGTCGCTTTCGCCCAGGTAGGCTTCCACCTCGACAATGCGTCCGGCCGCTGGTCCATGAATCAGGATCTTGCCGAGAAGGTCGCGGGCGACCTCTTGCGCGGGCCGCGCATAGAAGCCGCGCGGCAGGATCACCGCGCCGGACATCAGAGCGCCAGCTTGTCCTGGAACATCATGTCCTTCAGCTTGAACTTCTGCTTCACGTCGCTGCGGGGCATCTTGCACACGAACTCGACTTCCTTGTCTTCAATAGAGATGGCGTCGGCGCGGGGGAACAGGATGTACAGGTCGACGGTCTTTTCCTGGGGCACGATCTGCAGCTTCTCGGCCAGGATCGGCTGCTTGCCCTTGCGCTGCAGCGCGATGCCCTGCTTGAACTTCTCGACGCCGTTTTCGCCTTGGGCGGCCGCGCCGGCCAGCAACTTGGGCAGGCCCTGCAGAACCACAACGTAGTTCTTCTCTTCCTGCGCCAGGAACTTCTTGGCTTCCTCCGACCCGGCGGCTTCGGCGCCGTACTTGTTCTTCATCAGGGCCTGCTTCACGGGCATTGCCGTCTGCCAGCGGACGATGAAAGTGATGGAAGGAGCAACGCCGCCTCCCGGTCCGCCGCCAATGTCGCCGCCCGACAAACCACCGCCGCCCCCGCCGCCGCCGGGGATCTGGGCGGATGCATCGCCGGAAACGCCGCCGCCCACCGCTCCAGCGCCGCCGCGCCGCCCGCCGGCGCCCGGTGTATCCATGCCGCCAGGCGGCAGCCCCATGGAGAGAGAGACGCGCTTGGCCCACGGCGAATCGCTGACGATCTTGGCGATCTCCTTATCGCTCCACTCGGTGAACGGCTTGGTGGTCCAGAAATCGGCAGCCAAGAGAATGCCCGCTGAGAAGAAGATTGCAAGTGTTTTCCGCATGTCCAGCCTCGACCCAGACAGTGTATCGCGGCGGCGCTGGATCGCCAAGGGGCTCAGGCGCCGATCAGGTGCAGGGCGACGGTCCGGCGGTGGGGATGCCGCCGGTGCTCGAAAAGGTAGATGCCCTGCCAGGTCCCGAGAGCGGGCTGGGCGTTGATTACCGGAATGGACAGCGAAGTTTGGGTGAGGGCGGAACGAATATGAGACGGCATGTCGTCCGGACCCTCGGAAGTGTGGCTGTACAGCGGATCGTTTTCGGGGGCGATGCGATCAAAGTAGCTTTCCAAATCCACGCGGACCTCCGGATCGGCGTTTTCCTGGATCAGGAGGGACGCCGAGGTGTGCTGCACGAACAGCGTCAGCAAGCCGGTTTGGACCGAACATTCGGCCACCCAGCGGGTTACCTGGAAGGTGAAGTCGTGGAAGCCCTTGCCGTTGGTCCGGATCTCGAGGGTGGAAGTGAACTGCCGCATGGCGAAACCATTGTACTGCCGACGGCCTCTAAGGTACGCACCGTAGGCCTTCCGGCTACAGGCGAGGGCGCTGCTTTCCTGCAACGGAACAGCGCCCGGGCCTGCACGGAGGATTCTCGGGATGTGGTTGCAAGAGAAGTACTTCTTGACGAAGGTGCGTTGTGTCACGTAGATTATAGTGGTATCGAGTGACGGCCGATAGTACGTAATGTACGCCGAACGGCCAAAGTGACAAGTGGGCAGAAGAGTCCGGAAAAACCGGGCCAACCGTTCGGAGGAAGACATATGGACAGTAAATGCATACATCTATCCCTGGTCTACTCATACTCTCCTTCACCTTGTTTGCCTGCAATGCGGCAGGCGCAGCCAAACCGAAAGCCACCCCGGTAAAGTCGTCCGCCAAGAGTTCGATTACATCCAAGGCTGCGCCGGCGAAAACGGCGAAGGCGAAAAAGAAGCCGCGACTTCGGCGGTCGAGCGGCAGCCAGTGGAGCGCCCCGAATTACGTCACCGATGCCACCGACGGCGATCAGATCGACGGCGAGGATCTGGTGGTGCGCCGGGCGGCGGTGGAAGCTCTGGGCAACCTGAACGGTTCGGTGCTGGTGTCCGACGCCAACACGGGGCGGATTCTGACGATTGTCAATCAGAAGCTGGCCTTCCGCAGCGGGTACACGCCCTGTTCCACGATCAAGGTGATGGCCGCGCTGGCGGGGTTGCAGGAGAGCCTGATCGACCGCTCCACGCCGGTGAAGCTGTCGCGGTGGCAGAGGATGGATTTGACCGAAGCCCTGGCGGTCTCGAACAATCCTTACTTCGCCCGGATCGGCTTGAAGCTGGGTTATGACCGACTGACCGAGTATGCCCGGACCTTCGGGCTGGGAGAGAAGGCGGGCTTGGGCATCCCGGAAGAGCAGGCGGGGACGTGGCCGGCGGAGCCTCCGGCGGGCGGCGGCCTGGGCATGATGACCAGCTTCGGACAGGGGATCACCATAACGCCGCTGCAGTTGGGGGCGATGATGGGCGCGCTGGCGAACGGCGGGACGCTGCTGTATCTGCAGCATCCGCGCAGCGTCGAAGAGGTTCAGGCGTTCGTGCCGCGGGTGAAGCGCCACCTGGACATCGAACCGCTGATTCCGGAAGTAAAGCCGGGGATGATGGGCGCGGTGGAGTTCGGCACGGCGCGCCGCGCCGCCTACGATCCCAACGAGCCCCTGTTCGGCAAGACCGGCACCTGCACCGACTTCCGCATGCCAACGCACCTCGGGTGGTTCGCCAGCTTCAACGAGGTCGGCAAGACGAAACTCTCCGTGGTGGTGATGCTGACCGGCGGCAAGGCGGTAAGCGGTCCGGTGGCGAGCGGCGTTGCCGGCGGCATCTACCGCACGCTCTCGCGGCAGAACTACTTCCAGCAACTGCACGCCTATTCACCGTCCGCGCTGGTGTCGGCGCAGTCGGGCGCGGCGCAGTAGTCGCTGGCTATTTCTTCGGCTCCACGACTTTCTGCTCGACGACGAGGTCGAGATACCAGACCACCGAGGAGCCGTCTGCGGGCGGGTTGGCGACCTGGTCCTCGAGAATCCGCAGCCGGTACTCGATTCCGGGCTGATGCTCGAATCCCACGATGTCGCCATAGTAAAGCTGCCAGGGATCGTTAAGCGACTCGCGAATCTGCAGGCATTTCATGGGCGCCTCGCCGACGCAATCCTTGCGCTGCGAAGCCACGTAAATAAACCTGGTGATTGCCTGCCCGGAGGGCATCGGAACGCGGGTCCAGGTGCGCTTCGAGGAACCGGAACTGGTGGTGAGGCGATCGCCGCCGGCTTCGATCTTCACTCCCGCCTCCAGTTCGCGGAGCAGGCTGGCGTCGAGTTGCATGCGCTCCGGCTCGCAGGCGCGGCGGGTGGAGATCCCGGGATGGACCTTGAGTTGATCACCGGTCAGCTCAAAGGAGCCGTTCATGATGTTGCAGCCTTCCAGTGAGTAACGCCCCTGCCGCAGCGTCAGCATCACGGAGCTTTGGTCCAGCCGCCACTTGGAGGGATCCATATTCTGAGTTTGCGCTCGCGCCAGCGGGATCGCGGCCAGAAGCAGGAGCGCCGTTTTCGCCGTCATGTTTCCTATGGTACGCTGAGGCCGCTTGAACAAGGCACTTCTATTGATAGTGGCGGCGCTGGCTTTGGCTGGCGCGGACTTCCAGGGACTGCGTTTCACGCCGTCCGCCGGCTGGGTTTGGAAAGGCGCCCGCATCGTGCCGGAGTTCGGCCCAGCGGTTCCGTACGTGTACATCGAACTGCAGCCGGCCGAGCCGCTGAACGGCCGCAGTCCGGATGCGTGGCTGGAGGAACGGATGCGCGTCCTCGGGGCGGGATTGCAGGCGTTGGAAACAGGCGCTCGCAAGCGGGGGCGGAAAGGCAGGCTGGACACAATCGAGGTCGCGGTTCCGATGCGGGATGCGCAGGGAAAATTCGTTACCCGGTTTTACTATTGCGTTTCGGATGGGAAGCGGGTAGGCGGGCTGGTGGGGCATCTGTCGGGGTACGAGTCGCTGCACGAGGATCTGGTGCCGGTGTATGAAGAGGGGATCGCGATGACGATGGCGAGCCTGGAGTTGCGGTAGCGGAAGAGTCTCTCGGTGCCTCTCTCGGTGCCGGTGCCTCTCTCGGTGCCAGGTGCCTCTCTCGGTGCCAGGCACCACCTGGCACCGTCGGTGCGATGGAATTGAGCGTAACCAGCGTCTTTTGATAAGCATAGGGGTGAGCGAGAGGGTGCGCGAAAGTGGTCCAGGACGAACAGCCCCCCTTTTTCTCCGGGCGGCTTACGGCGGCGCAGCCGTGGCGCACCTTTCGCCTTCCGAGCTGATCAGTTCGGCCCAATTTCGCAAAACGGCAGTGCCGGGTTGGCGTTTGAAAACCGGGCCAAACGCCAACGGGGGGGTATTTTTCCGGAAGCTCCCGATGCTCGTCAGGCGTAACAAACGACAGCACTTCCGCCCCGCGGGTCGCGCAGAGCGTGCCAGGCACCACCTGGCACCGATGGCGGCTATGCCGCTCGTAGTGCCGGCTTCAGGTTCGCAATATAGGTCAACTTGGCGCGCCTGAAGGCGCGCGCCGCGTAAACGCGGCACTACACTTCGCCGCGGCAAACTTGTTCTTCCCAGGTCGCCCGTAGTGCCGCCTTCAGGCGGCGTCAACAATGGCGCGCCGCGTAGACGCGGCACTACTATTCAGGTACCACCGCCGCCGCGGTTGGGAGCCGCGATGCGAAAGCGAGCGGCCAACGTTGTCCCCGGCTCACCAGTAGAACCTCAGGCAACGCAACCTGTGCGGCTTCGGCGAGCCTGAAGGCGGTTCTACTTGGCGGCACGTGTGTTCAGTAGAACCGCGTTTACGTGGCGCGGGCTGCTCCTTCGTCGGTGCGCGAGGTTGATGCCGGAAAGGTTGGCCGACGGCTGCCGTTACTTCGCGGCGGGGTAGCCGGGCGTGGACTTCACTTCGGCGATCTGCTTGTCGTGCCGCATGGTGTGCAGGGGCACGTAGATGAACCACTGGTAGGCGTTCAGGGTGCTGAAGACCGGGAACGGATGATCCACGGTGTGCATCTTGAGGGGCGCGTCGGATTCCGCGGCGAATTTCTCGATTTCGGCGCGCTGCCGGTGGAAACGCTCCAGCACTTCCTGGCGGTTTAGCTTGCCCGCCGGGACTACGGGTTCGGGCGCTTGAGCCTTGCCCATGCGGGGGGCCATGACGCGCTCGATCAGCTCGGTCTTGCCCTTGGTCTTGGTTTCCCATTCGGGATTGGCGGGAGTCGAGAGCGCACGTTTCGTGTTTCCGAACAGCAGGCCTTCGGCGAGCACAATGTGCTCGGCGGTCTCGCCGACGGACCAGCGGTTGGGGGCCGGTTTCCAATTCCACTGCTCTTCGGTGACTCCGTCGATCGCCGCCAGGAATTCCTGGCGGGATTCGTCCAGCCACTTGACCACTTTGGCCCTCTCCTCGGCGGTCATCTTACCGTCGGAGGCGAAGGAAGGAACAGCCGCAAGCAGACACAGCGCGAGCGTCGCGGATTTCATGTTCCCCAGGATAGCGCGGCGCCTTACTGGTGCGGCGTCCGTTGTACCTGATCCACCTGGAAGCCCTGACGCCGGGCCTGGTCCAACAGCCGGCGGATAACGGTCTCCTCCAGCTTGGGGGAGCGGGCGAGAATCCACAGATACTTGCGGTCCCGGGTCCCGACCATGGCATGGCGATACTCGAGGTCCAGCGCGATGATGCGGTAGTCGCCCCAAACCGGCAGCCAGGAGAGGAACGCGGGCGCGAAGCGGACCTCCAGGACCGCGTTGCCGGGGCTGCCGGCGGGGACGCGGGCGACGCCTTCGGCGCGCTCGATCTCATCGCCTTCGCGGCATTCGTTGACCACGGTGATCCTGCCGTCGTCGCGCAGGGTGTAGGTGGCGGTGACGTTGCCGGTGCAGTCCTTCTGAAAACGGTTAGGAAGGCGGGCGATTTCGTACCATTTGCCGGCGTATTTCTTCAGGTCGACGGAAGGCACGGTTTCGAGCGGCGGCGGATCGGCCGCCAAGACAAGCAGCGGAAGCAGCACGAACGACAGCGACCTCATGAATCCAGGCTAGGTTGCTTGCGGGGCTGGAATCAATCCACTGCGCGGTGGTGGCAGTGCGGGGATATACTCACGCCTATGCGCCTGGTCGACCTGAGCGTTCCCCTGCAGCATCAAGCGGCAAGCGAGCCCAACAAGCCGAGTATCGAATACATCACGCACGAAGCCGAGGGGCTGGCACAGATGAAGCGCGCCTTCGGGGTCACCGAGCAGGATCTGGTTTGGTCGAAGGGCCGCGGCTGGGCGATCGAGCAGATTCAGGCGATCACCCACACGGGGACGCACGTGGACGCGCCGTATCACTATGCACCGACGTCGGAAGGCAAGCCCGCGCGCCGGATCGACGAACTCCCGCTGAGCTGGTTCTACGCGCCGGGAGTGGTGCTTGATGTCAGGCACCTCAAGAACGGGGCGGAGATCACGGTGGAGGAACTGGAGAAAGCGCTGGCGCGGGTCGATTACACCTTGCGGGGCGGCGAGATCGTGATGCTGCAGACCGGGGCGGATCGCAGGCTTGGGTCGCCGGCGTATTTCGAGCAGCCGGGGCTGGGCCGCGCCGGGGTGTTGTGGCTGTGCGACCGGGGGGTGAAGGTGATCGGCATCGACGCCTACACGATCGACCGGCCGTTCGCGGCGATGGTGGCAGACTTCCAGCGGACCGGCGACGGCAGGCACATCTGGCCGGCGCATTTCGCGGGGATCGACCGGGAGTACTGCCAGATCGAGAAGCTGGCGAATCTGGACCGGATCGGGCGGCCGCACGGGTTCCAGGTCTCCTGTTTTCCGGTAAAGATCCAGAGCGCGAGCGCAGGCTGGTGCCGCGCGGTGGCGATCGTGGACGAGTAGTATTTTCAGGGGTATCCAGCCTGCTTGGGCTAGAATGGAGTTTTTCCGAAGGAGACCTATGGCTGAACGCAAAACGCAGACGGCGGAGAATCACGCGATGATCGATCCGCCGTTTCATTACTTCCTGCTGCCGGTGCTGGCGATCGCGCTGGGGCGGTCGGTGTGGCAGTTGATCAAGGGCATCAATCCGGACACGATTTGGGGGTTTGTGGTGGTGATCGCCGCGACGGTGGCGGTGTTCAAGATCCGGGTTTATGCGCTGAAGGTGCAGGACCGGCTGATCCGGCTGGAGGAGACGATCCGGATGGAACGGGTGCTGCCCGAATCGGCGCGTCCGATGATCCGGGAGTTGGATGAGGATCAGATGGTGGGACTGCGGTTTGCGAGCGACGCCGAACTGCCGGCGCTGGTGGAGAAGACGCTGGCCAACAAGTGGAAACGCGCCGACATCAAGAAGGCGATTGTGAATTGGCGGCCGGACTACTACCGGGTATGAAACTCGCTGCGATCGCGACCGCTCTGGGCTGCGAACTGCGGGGAGAGGGCGGGATCGAAATTGACGGTGTCAGCGGCATGGAGCAGGCTGGGCCTTCGCAGCTCACGTTCCTGGCAAACCCGAAGTATGCTCCCAAAGCGCGGCACACCCGCGCCGCGGCGGTGATCGCGCAGCGGGAGATCGAAGGCAAGGCGACGCTGCTGTCAGCGAATCCGTACTACGACTTCTCACGGGCGCTGGCGCTGTTCTATCAGCCGCCGCGTCCTGCGCCGGGGATTCACCCTTCCGCGGTGATCGCGGCCAGCGCGACGATCGGGGAGGACGCGTCGATCGGGGCGTGCTGCGTGGTCGGGGAGAACGCGCGGATCGGACGGAATGCGGTACTGCATCCGAACGTCGTGATCTATGAGGGCGCGGAGATCGGCGACGACTTTCTGGCGCATTCGCACGTGGCGATCCGCGAGTTCTGCCGGGTGGGCCATCGCGTGACGCTGCAGAACGGCGTGGTGATCGGCGGCGATGGATTCGGCTTCGCAAAACGCGAGAACGGAACGCACGCCAAGATCGTGCAGAGCGGGATCGTGGTGATCGAGGACGATGTGGAGATTCAGGCGCTGTCTTCGATTGACCGGGCGACGATGGGCGAGACGCGGATCAAGCGGGGCGCGCGGGTGGATTCGCTGGTGCAGGTGGGGCATGCGTGCGTGATCGGGGAAGACAACATCATTTGCGCGCAGACGGGGCTGGCGGGATCGAGCATTCTGGGCCGCAATGTCCTGCTGGCGGGTCAGGTGGGGATCTCGGGGCACCTCACGATTCACGATAACGCGGTGGTGTACGCGCAAAGCGGGATCGGCGGGGATGTGGAAGCAGGCGCGGTGATGTCGGGGTCGCCGGCGTTTGACGCGGCCACGTGGCGGCGCGCGGTGACGGCGTTCCCGAAAGTGCCGGAGCTTCTGAAGACAGTGCGAGAATTGGAAAAGAGATTGGCCGCGCTGGAGCAGGCGGGCCGGTTGGGAAAACAAACCGAATGAATCGCGACGTTGATGCGCTCAGCCGCCCGCTGGCGTACCTGAACGAAGAATTCCTGACGACACCGGACGCACGCCCGCTGCGGATTCTGTCCGAGTATCTGGAGCCGCTGTCGCACCTGCGAAAGAACCAGATCCGGGACACGATCGTGTTCTTCGGATCGGCCCGGATCATGGAGATGGGCCCGATGGGCCGCTACTACCGGGAGGCGCGGGAGCTGTCCCGGAGGGTGACGGAATGGTCGCAGGGGCTGCCGAAGAGCGGGCGGTCCTTTGTCGTGTGTTCGGGCGGCGGGCCGGGGATCATGGAAGCGGCGAACCGGGGCGCGCTGGACGCCGGCGGCAAGACCATCGGCTTGAACATCGGGCTGCCGTTCGAGCAGCGTCCCAACCCGTTCATTACGCCGGATCTTTCGTTTGAATTCCACTATTTTTTCATGCGCAAGTTCTGGTTCGCCTACCTGGCGAAGGCGATCATGATTTTTCCGGGCGGCTTCGGCACGATGGACGAGCTGTTCGAGCTGCTGACGCTGGTGCAGACGCAGAAGCTGAACAAGCGCATGGTGATCGTGCTGTACGGCACCTCGTTCTGGCGGGAGATGGTGAATTTCGACGCGCTGGTGAAATACGGGATGATTTCGCCCTCGGACCTCGATTTATTCAACTTCGCCGATGACACGGACACGGCCATGAATCTGCTGCAGGAGGGCTTGAAGAAGCACTACCTGGACGCGGACGGCGAGCTTCCCGCCATCGCGCGATCGAGGTACTAGGCGGAGTGAACAACGTTCGCGAGCAGTGGCGGCGCATCTACGACTGGCTCGGCTTCGCCGGGACCGCGTTCGTGGCGTCGGTTGTGCTGGCGGCGGCGAGCACGCGGCTGTGGCCGGGCAACGACTGGAGCGGGGTATTCGGCTTCCTGGCGACGATCTTCGGCGTCTGGCTGGCGGTCCGCATCCTGCGGATTTTCGCGCGCCGGGCGATCTGGCGATTGCGCAACCGGCTGATCGTCACGTATCTGTTCATGGCGCTGGTGCCGATCCTTCTGATTCTGGCGCTGGTGGGTCTGGCCGCGTGGGCGCTGACGAGCCAGATGGCGGTGCACATGGTGCGGACGGAGCTGGACCGGCGGATCCGCACTCTGGCGACGGCATCGAGCAGCATCGAGCAATCCACGCCGGCCGATCGCCCGGACACGATGCGCGCGGTGGGCCGGTTGTTCGCGCCGCGCTATCCCGGCTTGCAGATCCTGATGCACGAATCGGGGCAGTTGCACCGCTATCCGAGCGAAGGCACGCTGGCGCTGCCGCCGCCGGAGTGGACGCCGATGAGCGGCGTGGTGCTGAAGGACGGACATTATTTCGCGGTGACGCACGCGGAGACGCGGACCGGCGATATCACGCTAATGGCGCCGCTGACCGCGGATTACCTGGCGGAGCTGGTTCCGAATCTGGGGATCGTTTACTTTCAGGAGTTCCAGGAAACGGGCAACCAGCCGGTGCGGACGGGGGGGCAGAGGCCGGGGCTGGTGATTCGCGAACCCTCCGGGGCGCGGCGTCCGGTGACGCCGGTGACGACGGGGGAGCCGCGCAAGGACCGGCTGCCGCCCGCCGCCAATATCCTGGACATCGATCTGCCCTGGGTGGCGAACATCCCGGTGGCGCGATGGGAAGCGCCGTCGGAAGAGAAGGGCGCGTTCTTCCTGGTGGTGCGAACCCGGCCTTCAGCGGTGTTGAACAGCCTTTTTTCCGGCCAGGTGGACTGGACCCAGGGCGTGCTCCCGGTGATCCTGCTGGCGGTGGCGGTGGTGTTCATGATCGTGGAGATCATCTCCTTCGTGATCGGGGTGTCGATGACGCGGACCATCACCGGCGCGGTGCATCATCTCTACGACGGGACGCAGAAGGTGATGGAAGGCAACTTCGTGCACCGCATCGAGGTGAAGGGCAACGATCAGCTGGCGGAGCTGAGCCACTCCTTCAACCGCATGACCGAGAATCTGGAGCGGCTGCTGGTGGTGGCGAAGGAAAAGGAACGCCTGCAGTCGGAGATCGAGATCGCGCGGGAGGTGCAGAATCAGCTCTATCCCAAAACCGTGCCGTCGCTGCGGACGCTGAAGCTGACGGCGGTATGCCAGCCGGCGCGGATGGTTTCGGGCGATTACTACGATTACGAATGCCTGCGGGATGACAAGATCGCGCTGGCGATCGGGGACGTGGCGGGGAAGGGGATCTCGGCGGCGCTGCTGATGGCGACGCTGCAGAGTTCGCTGCGGGCGCAGATGATGAGTTCCATGGAACTGGCCGCGGTGGCGGGCGGTCCGGTGAAGCACGAGTGTTTCTCCACTTCCGACCTGGTGTCGAAGCTGAACCAGCAGTTGTACGCGAACACATCGCCGGAGAAGTACGCCACGTTCTGCCTGGGGCTGTACAACGAGCAGGACGGCTGCCTGACGTACACCAACGCGGGTCACCTGCCGCCGATTCTGGTGCGGGACGGCGCGGCGGCGCGCTTTGACGTCAACGGGACGGTGGTGGGGGCGTTTCCTTTCGCCATGTATGAGGAAAGCAAGGTGGCAATGCGGCAGGGCGACCTGCTGGTGTTCTTCACCGACGGAGTGACGGAACCGGAGAACGAGTACGGCGAGATGTTCGGGGAAGACCGGCTGGTGGATTTGATTCTGAAGAACTCGCACCGTTCCGACGCGGAGATCGTGGACACGCTGATCGGGAGCGTGCAGCAGTGGACCGGCTCGCCGGAGCTGCAGGACGATATGACGATCATGCTGGCGCGCAAGCTGTAGAAGAGCCTCCATGGGGAACAACATTCTTCGCCGGCTGGCCGTGGTGGCGGCGGCGGTGTCGGTTTCCCTGGCGATCGGCACCGCGGGGTACGTGATCGTCGAAAATTACCCGCTGTTTGACGCTTTCTACATGGCGGTGATCACCATCACCACGGTGGGTTACTACGAAGTGAGGCCGTTGTCAGCGGCGGGCCGCGCATTCAACATATTCTATTTGCTGATCGGCGTCTCGACGTTGTTTCTGGCGATCGGCGCGATGACGCAGACGGCGATCGAGCTGGAGCTGAATCAGTTTTTCGGGAAGCGGCGCATCAGGAACATGATCGACAAGCTGCGGGACCACTACATTGTGTGCGGGTTCGGCCGGGTGGGGCGCGGCGCGGCGGAGGAGTTGCGCCGGGCGGGGGTGCCGTTCCTGGTGATGGACAGCAATCCGGAGCGGGTGGAGCGGGCGCAGCGCGCCGGGATGCTGGCGATCCACGCCGATGCGACGCGCGACGAGAGCCTGCGCGAGGCGGGGATCGAGCGGGCGCGGGGCCTGGTGGCTACGCTCGCCTCTGACGCCGACAACGTGTTCGTGACGCTGTCGGCGAGAACGCTGAACGCCAAGCTGCAGCTTTCGGCGCGCGTGGCCGAGGAGGAATCCGAACAGAAGATGCGCCGCGCCGGCGCGAACTTCGTCTACGCGCCGTACAACATCACCGGACATCGCATGGCGCAGGCGCTGCTCCGTCCTCACGTGCAGCAGTTTCTGGAGTTCACCACGAACTTTGGCGATGTTGGAATCGAGCAGGTGCGGGTGTCGGAGACCAGCCAACTGGCCGGCCGGACGATCGAGGAGATGCAACTGCGGCGCGAGCATGGCGTGATCGTGCTGGCAATCCGCCGGGCGGACGGCAACATGGAACTGAGCCCGCTGCCCGACGCCAAGGTGGGCGGCGGCGACTTTCTAATCGTGATGGGGCAGCGCGAGGGCCTGCGCAAGCTGGAACGGCTGTTCGAGGTGCGCCCTTGAAGGTGCTCACCGCCGCCGAAATGCGGGAGGTGGATCGCCGGACCATCGAATCGGGAACGCCGGGGTTGACGCTGATGGAGAATGCGGCGTGCGGGCTGGCGGAGTTTCTGGCCGGCCGCTTCGACGAAGCCGCGCTGCGGCGGACGGTGATCGTGTGCGGGAAGGGCAACAACGGCGGCGACGGGCTGGCGCTGGCGCGGCTGCTGCGCGCGCGGGGAGTGAAGCCCATGGTGCTGCTGGCGGCGGATCCGCGCGAACTGCGGGGCGATGCCGCGGTGAATTACTCCCGGTTGTTGGAGAGCGGCGGCGAAACGCTCCCGGAAATTCCGGCGGAGGCTCGGGAAGCGAGGGTGGTGGTGGACGCGCTGCTCGGCACGGGGCTGACCGGACCGCCGACGGGACGGGCGCTCGAGTGGATTCGGGAGATCAACAGCGGATTCCCGCGAGCCGCGATTGTCGCCGTGGACATCCCCTCGGGCATGGCCAGCGACACCGGACACAGCCCCCGCGAACACGTGCGCGCGTCCCATACGGTGACGTTCACCGCGCCGAAGCTGGGCATGGTGCTGCCGCCGAACTGCGACTTCATTGGCGAACTAGTGGTGCATCCGGTGGGCAGTCCCGCTGAGCTGCTGGCCGGGGCCAAGGTGGAACTGAGCGAGGCGTCCGACTTCGCGGAGTTGTTCGCGCCGCGCCGCCGCGATTCGCACAAGGGCACGTACGGGCACGCGCTGGTGATCGGCGGATCGCGGGGCAAGAGCGGCGCGGCGGCGATGGCGGGCGTGGCGGCGCTGCGAGCGGGCGCCGGGCTGGCGACAGTGGCAGCGCCTCGGTCGGTCCTGAACGCGATCAGCGCGCACGCGCCGGAACTGATGACGGAGGCGCTGGAGGAGACCGACTCCGGTGGAATCTCCTGGCTGAGCCTGAGTACTTTGAAGACGTTGTTCCAGGGCAAGACGGTGGTGGCGATCGGGCCGGGGCTGGGGTTGCATCCGCAGACGGTAGATGTGACGCGGCGGCTGGTGGACGAAAGCGAACTGCCGCTGGTGATCGATGCCGACGCGTTGAATGCGCTGGCCGAGGCCGGCTTCGCGGCGCGCGGCCGCGCGCGCGTGCTGACGCCCCACCCCGGAGAGATGTCGCGGTTGACCGGAGCACCGGTGGAAGCGATTCAAGGCGATCGCCTGGGCGCGGCGCGGGCCTTCGCCGCGCAGAGCGGGGCGACCGTTGTCTTGAAGGGCTACCGGACCATCGTGGCGTTTCCCGACGGTCGCGCGGCGATCAATCCAACCGGAGGTCCGGCGATGGCCAAGGGCGGATCGGGCGATGTGCTGACCGGGCTGATCGCGGGGTTGCTGGCGCAATTTCCCGAAGAGGCGGAGCTGGCGGTACGGGCGGCGGTATGGCTGCACGGAAGATCGGCCGATCTGGCGTCGCAACGCTGGGGGGACCAGTGCCTGCTGGCCACCGATGTGTTCGAAACCCTGCCGGAGGCGATGCGTGAATGTAGAGCGGTTTGAAACCGCATCCGAGGACGAGACCATCGCGCTGGGCGAGCGGCTGGCCCGGACGCTTCCCGAAGGCGCGGTCGTGCTGCTCAGCGGCAACCTGGGGGCGGGGAAAACAACCCTGGCGAAGGGCATCGTTCACGGACTGATTCACGTGCCGGTGGAAGAGATCTCCAGCCCGACCTTCACTTTGATCCACGAATACGCCGAAGGCGTGTATCACATCGACCTGTACCGCCTGGACACGGCGGCGGAAGTGGAAACCCTGGGGCTGGACGACATCTTCGATCACGCGCGGCTGGTGCTGATCGAATGGGGCGAGCGCTTTCCGGAGCTGATGCCTCGGGACTGCGTGCGCGTCGAGCTGGAAGCGGCGGGCGAGGATCGCCGGGTAATCCGGGTTACGACACCACGTCGCGCAGAGCCGGACCCAGCTCGCGAAACTCGAAGGTAAATCCGCAGGCGAGCGCTGCTTCCGGGATCACGCGCTGGCTGGCCAGCAGGATCTGCGACATCTCGCCGTAGAGCGCCTTCAGCGCGAAAGCGGGAACGGGGAAGATCGCCGGGCGATGCACGGCTCGCGCGAGTTCCCTGGTGAACTCGGCATTGGTGACCGGGTTGGGCGCGACACCGTTCAGCACACCGGGAACGCGCTCGTTCTCCAGGGCGAAGATCATCATGCGCACCAGGTCGTTGAGGTGAATCCAGGACATCCACTGGCGGCCGGAGGCCAGCGGTCCGCCGACGCCCAAGCGGAAGGGAGGCAGCATCTGCTCCAAAGCGCCGCCGTTCCGTCCCAGGACGATGCCGATGCGGATCTTGACCACGCGGATGCCGAGCTGAGCGGCTTTGTCCGCCTCGGCTTCCCACTCGACACAGAGGTCCTCCAGGAATCCCCGTCCCGGCGCGGAATGCTCGGTGAGCCGTTCTTCGGCGCGCGAGCCATAGATACCCACGGCGGACGCGCTGACTAGCACACGCGGTTTCGCGCCCATGCGGGCGATTCCTTCGAGCAGATTGCGTGTCCCGGCGATGCGGCTGTCGCGGATGCGGCGGCGGGCCGCATCGGTCCAGCGCTGGGCAACCGGTTCGCCTGCCAGGTGAATGATTCCGCCGGCTCCATCCAGTCCTTCGAGCGGGGCTGCCGTCTTGGCCGAATCCCAAAGCGAAGTGGGCACGCCCGGAATTTCGCGGCGGCCGAGAGCGCGCACGACGTGTCCCGCGGTTCGCAGCCGGGCGATCAGGTGATTGCCGATGAAGCCCGACGCCCCGGTCAAGGTGACGTTCATTTGCCTGCCTCCACCAGCCGGAACGGATCCTTGCCCGTGAGCTCCAGATAATCGATCTCGCGGAGGTAGGCGTTTACGTCCGTCTTGCGCTTCATTCCTTCGAGAGACATGTACCGAACGGTGCCGAAAATCGGACGCTCGAACCAGGGGCGGTCATGCAGGCCGAAGCACCACAGCACGTTGGTATAGGTGTTCGGATCGCGCCCATCCAGGGCATAGCGATCGTGCAGGTGGATCATGATGCGCAGCGCTTGACGGTGGGTCCGCGACCACTCGATGATTTTCTTGCCCCAGTACATGCGGTAGTAGCCGTGGATCTTGCCCCGCAGCAACAGTTCCTTCTGAGTGGCGTTCCACAGCGCATCGTAGGTTTGGGCCTTTTCCAGTTGCTCGCAATCATACACCGGGTCGCGAGGGTCGGAGTCGTGCTTCTCCAGGGTGGCGATCGCCCAGGCAGGCAGGTTCGCGAACGATTCCAGGTCGTCTGCGTGCAGCGCGTAGTTGAACGCGAGCTCGCGGCGGACGATCAGTTCTTCCAGAAACTCCCCGGCCGCGAGATCGTGATCCGCGGCGAAATCCTTGGCGCACAGCGCGGCGTGCAGGGAGGAGATGTGGCCGAAGTGGAGGTAAGGGCTGAGGCCCGAGGTGGCGTGGGTCGACGGCTCATTGCGTTCCTGGGCGTAGCGCCGCAGACGGTTCTTGAGGAACTCATCCAGATGCGCTTCGGCCGCGAGCATGCCTCCGCGGAAGGAAGTGGACGGCGGGACGCTGTGGTCGATTTCACAAGACGCGACCAGGTCGGCGATGTTGGAATCGGTGACTTCGGTGTGGAACGCCGGCGGCGCGGCGGTGTAGCGATGCTCGATCGCGACCTCGTCGACGGGGCGCAGGTGCTGGTCCAGCAGCCGGTGGATCTTGGGCCGGATGGTATAGGCGGCGTACTCGCGCTTGGCGAGCAGGCGCATGGGGACGACGCAACTGGAATCGACGGCGATGTAGGGGATGTCCAGTTTGGCCGGTACGGATGCGTTGTGGCCGCGGGCGATGAACGTGGGGTAGTCGTCGGTGACCACGGCGGCGGCCTCGCGCGCGAGCTGGTACAGCGTATCGTTGGGATCGCTAGGGCGGCGGCGCAGGTAGAAAACGTAGCCGATCCCGCGCTTCCGCAGCCGGCGGCTCATCTCCGGAACGCCCTCCAGCAGGAAGGTGTGAAAACGGTCGTTGGCGTGAGGATAGGAGCAGGTAACGGCTTCGTACACCAGCAGCGGCAGGGAACGCTGGTTGGCCAGTTGGGCGGCGTACTCGAGCGCGTGGTTGGCCCTGGCGCGCCGGTTCATCTGGCTCCAGTACAGGACGTATTTGGCGTCCTGCCGGGGCGCTACGGCGTTTAATTTCCGGACGCGAGCTTCCACGCCTAATGTGATGCCCTGTAACCGGGCGGGATACAATGAATGATCCCTTCCCATGCGTGCCTTCAATCGGTGGAAACTGCTGGCCGGGTATCTTCTCAAGCGCCACGACCTGAAGGCGCTGCCGGTCGAGTACATCGTGGAAACCACCGCCAAGTGCAACCTGTACTGCCCGATGTGCCCGCGGGAAACGCATAAGCAGCCCAAGGAGGACATGACGGACGAGATCTTCACCCGCCTGGTGGAGCAGGCGGAGTCCACCGGGGAGCACATGATGCTGATCGGGCTGGGCGAGCCGTTTCTGGATCCGAAGATCTTCGAGCGTATCGAGTATTGCGAGAAACACCACATTTCCACGCTGCTTTCGACCAACGGCACGCTGCTGGACGAGGAGGCTTGCGCCCGTATCCTGGACAGTTCCCTGGAGCACATTACGCTGAGCTTTGACGGCTTTTCCAAGGAGACGTTCGAGTACTACCGGAAGGGCGCCAAGTTCGAGAAGGTGCGCGACAACTTTGTCCGCTTTGCGCGGATGAAGCATGAGCGCGGCGCCAGGGTCCAGGTGGTGGTGCAGA